>NZ_JAYFES010000087.1:0-109576 GCF_055795045.1 Pseudanabaena sp. PCC 9330
TGATAGCTTTTTCGAGGTCAATTTTCTACCTCGAAAAAGCTATCGCTCAGCCATGACCTAAGACACTTTAAATGAGGCTACCGACTGCTTCATCATGTCTTTGACCTTCTCCCAGCGCCCTTCGTCGGTGGAAGCATTGAAGGTGTAAAGCTTGCCTCGGCGGACAATGGCACTGGCTAGATTGTGGCGAGGCCCGGCGGGCAGGTCAGCTAGATATTCGAGAATGTAGTAGGTTTTGTTGTCGACAGTGTCAATGCGTTGAGCGCTGAGTAGATCGACGGCGCTGTCATTGCCCGACAGAGCGCTAAAGCTCTTAGAAAGCTTGTAACCCACCTCGGTGGGTCCGCCCAGTTCATCTAGGCTTTTGCCCTCGGGCACTTCGCTGACGACCACGCTGACATTCTCGGTCTCGTGAATGATGTCGTGAAACACCACGTCAGCGGCACCGGGAACATTTACTTCAACCCAGCCGGTGGGGTACATAAACTCGTAGCCAGAATACTGGTCAGCGTAGGCCTGTAGCCCCCCACCGCTGCCCACACAGCCCTGGAGGGTGACGGCAAAAATAATCAACAGCACTGTGGCCAGCCGCTTCAGCATGGGGTGAAATCCTTGGATTGCGATCGTCGATAAGTATTTACTTATTCTCTCATACAGCCTGCTTAACCTGTATTGGGCATAAGCTAGGCTCTTCGCAAGCAGTGTCGCAGTCGTAACCTTTATCGGTTGGGGGAGGTAATTCTGCGTCGTTGTCTAATCCTCTGAGAGGTGCCTGAAGATATGGGTGGGTCATAAATCTTGCCTGTGGCAAAAGCTTAACTCGTCCCCTTAGCGTCAGCAGCGGCATGGGCAACTTGGTTAGCAACTCGTTATCTGTTGGCAAACTGGCCAGGGAGCAGGCTAAAACACCATGAGCTGTTGCATGGTCTTCGTGAGCTCTTGGGTGGCCTCGGCTGCCCAAACACCTTCGCAACGGCGACCCGCAGACAAGATAAAATGCAAACTGTAGGCCTGGGGAAACCCTTCAGCCTCTAGCCACAGGTCGTCGGCTTCGGCCTCGCAAGCAATGCGCTCTTCGGTCATTAGCTCAGCCGCGATCGCATCAACGGCTTGGCCAATCTCAACCGCTAGCCGACGAAAGGTATTAAACTCGGCCTCAGTCACCTCGATCGCCCACCCCTCGCCTGCCAGTAGACCCTTGTAACAGGGGGCCGCGTCATCCCAACCGAGACGCCATCCATTGCCTTCTTTGGTGAACCGCTGCCCCATGGGTAAAAGGCTATTCGCCAATGATCTCGGGCTGGGTCAACTCGTCAGACATCTCAATGATGGCGCGCAGCACCGGTTTCATTTTCGGGTCTTCGTAGTTTTCAAAGTCTTCAAAGCGTCGTCGCTGGGCGCGGTTGGCCACCTGCACCGTAATGCGATAGCGGTTTGAGGCAGCTCGAATTAGCTCCTCACTGCGTCGCATAACCTGGGTGCTGTCGAAGGGTGAGCGTTTTGCCATAACAACCTAGCGAAATGGGTCAAGCCTCCATTATACCAAGCTTTCATGCCTCAGATCTGGCCTCCCGCGGCCAAAGCATTGGTCAACTTGATGGAGACGCCGGTTCTTCATAGCTGACCAAAGCCTTTCTTTTTCTTCTGGCTTTTCTGCTTTTTGCTGCTGGGGGCGCGAAACCCTTGCTGAGGCCCACCGCCCATGCCGGGCAAACCCGGCATGCCGCCGCCGTTGCCCATGCCCGGAAAGCCACCGCCCATACCGGGCATACCGCCGCCCATGCCCGGAAAGCCGCCGCCGCGTCCCATCTGCTGCATCATGGTGCGCATTTTGGTGAAGTCGCTGACCAGCTTGCCCACGTCTTTTTCTTGGTGGCCTGAGCCTTTGGCAATACGACGGCGACGGCTGGGGGAGCTGGAGAGCAGGTTGGGCTGCTTGCGCTCTTCGGTGGTCATGGAGTTGATCATGGCTTCGCAGCGTTTGAGTTGGGCCTCGCCCTGCTCTAACATGTCGCCCGTAATCTGCTTACCCATACCGGGGATGAGCTTCATGATGCCGCCCAAGGAGCCCATGCTCTTCATAAAGCGCATCTGTTTGAGAAAATCGTCGAAGTCAAACTCGGCTTCAAGAATTTTTTGCGTCAGCTTTTCGGCATCGGCAATATCGACGGCTTCCTGGGCTTTTTCTACTAGGGTGAGCACATCGCCCATGCCGAGAATGCGGGAGGCCATGCGATCGGGGTAGAAGGGTTGCAGGGCCTCTACCTTTTCGCCCACGCCGATAAACTTGATCGGCTGACCCGAGATTTGCCGCACCGACAGGGCTGCGCCACCCCGAGCATCGCCATCCATCTTGGTGAGAATAGCGCCGGTAATGCCGATCTGGTCGTGGAAGGTGCGGGTGAGGTTGGCGGCCTCTTGGCCGGTCATGGCATCGACCACCAGCAGCACTTCGTCTGGGTCAATGGCGGTTTTGATGTCGGCCAGCTCAGCCATCATCTTGGGATCGATCTGCAGACGACCTGCCGTGTCCACAATCACCGTATCGACGCCGTCGGCCTTGGCTTTCTCAATGCCTTGACGGGCAATATCTACTGGGTTGGCGTCTGTGCCCAGCTCAAATACGGGTACGTCAATCTGTTTCCCCAGGGTGACCAACTGATCGATAGCAGCCGGGCGATAGACGTCGGTGGCGACTAGCAGAGTGCTGCGATTTTCTTTGCGCAGATGCAGGGCTAGCTTGGCGGTGGCGGTGGTTTTACCGGTACCTTGCAGACCGGCCATTAGCACCACCGTGGGCTTGGTGGGCGAGTCGACCAGGGGGGCGTTGGTGTCGCCCATCAGGCGCACCAGCTCGTCGTTCACCACTTTGATGAACTGCTGGTCGGGGCTGACCCCTTTGACCACCTCGATGCCCAGGGCATTTTCTTTGACCTGGGCGATGAAGTCTTTGATCACCTGGAGGTTGACATCGGCCTCTAGCAGAGCGCGGCGCACCTCGCGCAGGGCGCTGTCGATATTTGACTCGCTGATTTTGTCTTGGCCACGCAGGCTTTTCCAGGCAGATTCGAGGCGGTCAGAGAGGGCTTCAAACATGGTTTAGGGGCGCAAACTATTCCCAGACAGAATATCTATTCTAAAGGGTGGAGGCCACCACTGGTGTTTACCTCGATCTGTCTCTCCGTTGGTGAACACCCATAGGCACGGAATCTGAGCAGTGAGGCTGGGTATGCTAGTGCTTAGGGTGATCTCAGCCCGGAGGCTGAGACGGAGACCTCTATTCAGGGTGCATCGAAGAGCGATTGATTTACAGACTCTATGTGTATTCCCTGGATTCCGAGAAGATATTGGCCTGGGTTCGGAATTCTAACGGGTTGCTTTGTAACTATTGTTTGAAGGGTGAACCACGGCGCAACTATGGCTGATAAATCGTCTTACTACATTGAAACCGATAGCGAATCTAGAGCTGAGACTCTGTCGCTGGTCAATCTCAGCTACACCTTGAACGATTCTGAAGGCGATCGCCCAGTGGGCAAGCCCCCCCATGGGAGCGGCGATCGCCCCAATTTGCCCTGGCTCGATCTAATTCAGCACTACAGTCACCTGGTGATGGCTGTAGTCGATGTCACTACTCAGTTGGAGATTCCTACCCAGACGTTTCCGGTGCTGTTTGCCAATCGGTTGTTTTGTCGTCTGACGGGCATTCACCCCGAGGTGGGCCACCTCGATCTAGGCTTCTTTGACCGTCTTCTGCCCGCCGACCAGGAGGCTCTACAGGAGCGGTTTCGCCGACATTTTCTCAACGCCCTGCTGGATTACTACTATGGCCAGGCTGATCTGGTGTGTCAGCAACTGCTCCACGAGCCGTTGGTGGTGACTCTGGTCGATGGCGATACTGGTGCAAAGCGCCAGATCGAGCTGCGGTTGCGCACCGCTGACCAAGGGTTGCAGATGGCGGCGATCGCCCCTGAGTTGGCCACCCGCCTTGCCGCCTGCTGGTCTGAGGTGCCCAGCCGCGATCAGGTGTCGACCCAGTTGATGGGCCAGTCACCTGCCTTTAAGCAGCTGTTGGTTGCCCTGCATCCAGGGCACTATACTGCCGCCGGCCACATTTTGATTGAGGGCATCGATGTTACTGAGCGGGAGATATCAAAGGCTCTGATCGAGCTGCTGGTTGGGCAGGAGTCGGTGCTGGGCACCAGTCGCTTTGACCAGGCCAATGAGCTAATGATGCAGCTCTTTGGTGCCACCGACAGCTTTTTGCTCAGCGCCGAAAATAACCAGGCTCAGATCTTTACTGAGCTCGATCGGCCTGAGTGGCGCACGGCCACTTATACCGCAGAAGACTTGCAAGGGTCCGCATTTTTGCAGGCCACTGAGCGCCGAGAGGTGGTCAATGTGCCCGATCTCAACCTCGCCTGCACCACCCAAAGTGAGCGCGATTTGCTGACTCAGGGGGCGCGATCGCTGCTGTTGATTCCCCTGATGACGCGCTCTGTCCGGCTGGGGGAAAGCGCCAATCAGAGGGTGGGTCTGGTGGGCCTGGTTAGCTCTCAACCCTATGCCTTTGACCAGGCTGACTGCTGCCGCGCCACTACCCTGATACCCGCGTTGACGGCGGCCATGCGCCACAGTGTCCAAGACCGCTTTACCAACATTCATCCGGCGGTGCGGTGGCGATTTGAGCAAGAGGCCGAGCGCATCGGTCTAGGGCTACCCCCGGCCCCGATTGTGTTTGAGGGGGTGTATCCGCTGTACGGCATATCAGACATTCGCGGCTCATCCGACGAGCGCAACCGGGCAATTCAAACCGACCTGCTGACCCAGTTTCGCCTGGCACTGGCAGTGGTCGAAGCCTCTGAAGAAGCGGTCAGCAATGCCCTCGTACGTCAACTGGCCTTCGATCTAGCCGATCATATTGCCACTCTAGAAAGCGGGGTTACTGTAGATTCTGAGGTGACACTGCTGCGCTATCTACAAGGGGAGGTAGAGGTGCACTTTGCTTACTTCGCCCAGCACAGTAACGAGGCCAAAACGGCGATCGCTCGGTACAGCGCCAATCTTGACCTTGACCATGGCAGTGTGTATGCCGCCCGCGCTGCCTACGATCAGACCATTGGTCACATAAACGAGCTGCTGCGCGACACCTGGAACCAGTGGCAGCAGTCGATGCAAGCGATTACTCCCCACTACTGCGATCTGGAGGCCACCGACGGCATTGACCATATGATCTACGCGGGTCAGGCGATTGACCCCAAATTTACCGAGTTTCAACTCAAGGCGCTGCGCTACGAGCAGCTGCGAGCGGTGTGTGACTGTGCCCGCAAGGCGTTTTTGCTCAGAGCCACCTACGACACCGATATGACCATCACCCACCTGGTGCTGGTGCAGGGCTTTACGGTTGACATTTGCCACGACGAGACCACCGAGCGGCTGTTCGACGTGCGTGGCACCCGCGACACCCGCTACGAAATTGTTAAAAAGCGGATTGATAAAGCTCGGGATGCGGAGACGGGCGATCGCATTACCCAGCCCGGCATGCTTACGGTGGTTTACTCTACGAATGATGAGTGGCAGGAGTACCAGCGCTACCTGCGCTACCTCCACCGCGAGGGGCTGGTCGAGAGCGAAATCGAGCAGGGCACCGTCGAGCCACTTCAGGGGGTCAGCGGGCTTAAGTTTGGCCGGGTGAGGGTGAATCCTGAATAGGGGTTGGTGCCAATAAATCAGCCCCCAATTGGGCATCTAATTGCCTGCTGGGGGCTGTCCTGCATGATGCTGTGGGTAAACCAGCTGAATCTTCGGTGCTGGGCGCAAATTATTGGCCGCGTTGTAGGTCCGGAGGCAGGCTGCGACCGCTATCAACCTGGCGCTGAAGCCCAAGGGGGTAGGCCACGACCACTCTCGACCTGACGCTGAAGACCGGGGGGCAGATTCTGATGTTCTGCCGTAGATTCGACCATCGGGTCATTTATGGAGGGCTCTGCGGGTAGATTAGCAACCGGCGTTTCGATGCTCCTCGCTGGGGTTTCAAGGGTGGCATTGGGTATTGCGACGGCAGGAGCACTGGGTTGAGGACGCTGCCCCCGCCCCTGCCCAGGGCGGGCATCGGCAGCAGTGCTAGCCAAGGCAATGGTAGCTAAAACGCTGAGAGCTGCTAGGGTTAATCGCGATCGCTGGGTCATCATGGCCATCCGCCTTTCTAAAAAACTAACTAAGAAACTAAGGAGCGACTAAAGGGAGTCAGCAGGACTGTGGCGTTGGGGTAAATGCTGCTGCCTAGTCTTAAGGTACTCAGCGCGGATGGGCCGGGGCATCTGTGAATACACTCTTTCCCGAGTTTCTAAGGATTACAGCTCTGGTCATCACAGAGAGGAAAGGCTGAGTCGTAGCGATCGCGGCGTTTGCCAAACAGGTCGTAGCGGCGATCGCGCACAAAAGCATAGATTTGGTCGCCCGCCTGTTTGGCCCCAGGTAGGGCCCGATAGGCCAGCACAAAGGGGTTGCCCAAGGGCAGCAGACGGCCAATTTCTTCGGCGGCGGCGCTGCCCTGCCAGCGCTGACCGGGGTTGACAAGATCAATCAAGATCATGCCCGCTTCACAGTCGGCAGGGGTGATGCCATAGCGGGCCAGGTTTGGGCTATCTTGCATCGGCAGGTACTGAAACTGTGCGCCTTGGTCTAACGACTCCAGCAGCCGCACCAGGTTGACGCAGAGGTTGCAGTTGCCGTCATAGATAACGCAGTACATAGTAGGATGGGCGGCGAAAACAACGTTATTGTTATCTTAACGAGTGTAGCCGTCTGAGCTTCAGAACCACCTGATTTGTCCTGGGCCAGTGCCCGGCTCCTGTTACTCCTGAAATTCGCCACGATATCCGTCACAATTCGGCATTGGTCAAAAATCGTCAAAGCAGCTGTATCGACTATGATTCAGCTTCTTTGGGGTGGTGATCCGTCGGCCACCGGCCAAGGTGGTTATAGCGCTGACCAATTGCGCTCCGATAGACTAAGTGCTCTCAACCCCTGGGAGTTGAGCTGAAGACTCTCGCTCTAGTGCATTTACCCGGCAGATTCCATGGCAGTAAAAAGACTCATTGATGGACGCTTTCAGTTCATTCGTGTGGTCAGTACTAAGGCCTATACCAAGACCTATTTAATGACTGACCACGACGATGCAGCCAAGGCTAAATGCATCGTCAAGCACTTAGAACTGCCCGCTCACAATGCCACCACCCGTAAGTTTCTCAGCGATTTGCTGGCAAAACGGGTTAACCTACTCAAGCGGATTGGCACTCACGACGCGATCGCCCAGCAGCTGACCACGGTGCAAGATGGGCCTAACTTTTACTGGGTGCGCAGCTACGTGCCTGGTCAATCGCTGTCGTCTGAGTTGACCGAGGGTAAGCCCAGGCCTGAGGACGAGGTCAGGCAGTTTTTGCTAGAAAGTCTGGGCACCCTGGAACTGATTCAGCGCCACGGCATTGCTCACCAAAATCTCCATCCCAATAACTTGATTCGCCACGTTGATGGCCATCTGGTGCTGGTTGATTTTGGCTTGATTCAAGACCTTGGCACTCCAGACCTCAGTGTTGCCGCCAATCGTGATTTGGCCAGCCCCAAAGTCGAATCGGCCTATCTACCCCAGGGGCACTCGCGGCAGTATACGCGCTTTGCCGCCGACCACTTCGCCCTCGGCATGGTGGCGGTACAGATGGCTACTGGTCTCTCCAATGAGGCTATGCCCCGTCTCAGTCAAGATGACTTTTGGGATCAGGTCAAACTTCAGCTCGATGAGTGCTCAAGCCTGGAGAGTGGGCTCAAAGATATCTTGCTCACCATGGTGTCACCCCAGCCAGATCACCAGTGGCCCTTAGCAAAAGATATTTTG
Organism: Pseudanabaena sp. PCC 9330; assembly: GCF_055795045.1. NCBI lineage: Bacteria > Bacillati > Cyanobacteriota > Cyanophyceae > Pseudanabaenales > Pseudanabaenaceae > Pseudanabaena > Pseudanabaena sp. PCC 9330. The sequence continues at coordinate 7,892 of NZ_JAYFES010000087.1, forward strand.
GTAGCCCTGACCAGAGCCGAGGTGAGAGACCAAAGCATCTCTGCTGCGGGCACCGGAGAGAGTGATGGGGCAGCTAAAGTCGGTTCTCAACCAGAGGCTGCGACGACGCGCCAACCTCGACGGCAGCTACTGTCTCAGCCCAGGGTTTGGCTAGGGGCAGGGGTCGCCCTAGGACTGTTGGCCCTAGGTGGTCTAACTCTGAGGCATATGCCCCAGGCCCAGACGGTTAAGGCGCTGCTACAGCAGGCCGAGACGGCTAAACAGCTAGGCCAAAATAACGACTCGCTTAACTACCTGAACCAGGCCTTAGATCTCAAGCCTGACCATGGTTTAGCCCTGGCCGAGCGGTCTAGTCTGCTGTGGGAAAACGGCCAGTCGGAGCAGGCCTTGCAAGATTTGACCGATGCCATTGAGGCTACTCCTGAGAACGCTGAGTTGTACTACCAGAGAGGTAACTTTCGCCTGCGCCTAGGAGACTTGCAGGGGGCTATTCAAGACTATAGCGCTGCTATTGAGCGTCAAGATAGCTACGTTGACGCTTATATTAATCGGGGTAATGCTCGGGCCGAGCTGGGCGACGAAGCTGGGGCACTGCAAGACTATACCGCCGCTGTCAATCTAGCCAACGACCCCGAGAGCAAGGCCGATGCTTACCTCAATCGCTGTCTGTCATACTCTAACCTCAACGACCATGGGGCGGCCCTGAGCGACTGCGCTGCTGCCGTCAACCTGCGGCCCAACAATAGCTATGCCTACGAAAATAGGGGGCTGGTTAAGCGCCGTTTGAATGACTTTCAGGGGGCCATTCAAGACTTTACGATCGCCATTCAGATCGATGCCAGCAGCCCAGAGCCTTACTACAATCGGGGGCTAACCCGGCTCAATCTAGGCGATTTTGCCGGGGCTATGGCCGACTTCAACCAGACGATAGAGCTCAATCCCAAGCATCCCTTTGCCTACTACGACCGGGGGTTACTCCATGCGGAGCTAGGGGATATTGAAAGCGCGATCGCCGATTTAGAAACTGTAGCTAGTGCCTGTCTCGATGTTAGTCGCCTGGGCTGTTTCGACGACGCCCAGTACCAGCTGTCTCGGCTCCGGGCCAACCAGCAGAGCGAACTCTAGCTGCCGCGCATTCTGCGACGGCCGCTGCCTGGGCGATTGTTGGGGTGGACGTAGGAGCTGTTGGCCACTGCGTCGAGGTCAACGCTGATCGCTAGGGGCTGGGGAGACAGTTGCTGCCCGATCGGCTGGGGCGATCGGGCCATATAGGTGATGCCCCCAAGAGCGCCAATAGCTGCTAGCGCCAAGAAGATAGAGAAACGATGCCGCATGATGGTATACCAAATCTGGACAGTTACTTCTTCTCGGTCGGGGCGAGAAATCCTGCTATTTCCAGACTTGAACCATGAATAGATGGATAAAAAAATAGCCGCTTATTGAAGATTGTCCATGGATGGGGGTTAATAGCGGCACAAAAGTCCTCTACGACCTGTAGAAGAAGTGACCATAGGTAGATGCCCCAGCTGCTTAAGCCAAGGGAGGTTGAATCAACCTTAGATGTTTGGCCCAGCTTGATGAACTCATCATTCCCAAAGCCAGCGCACGCGAACCTAAGCTGATGCTTCACCCCATAAGTGTCTATATTTCTACGCTTTACAGAAGTAGATTTGCGATCGCTTGGCCAACTGCCGTACCAGACTATGTAGTTCTTGGCTTGGGTCAGCATCTGGGCGATCGCATCGAAATGGCGAGGAAACCCTATCTGCTCTTTACCAGCGCAGCTTTGACAAAACTTTTTAGCCCCAGATATGCGTGACGTTCCTAAGCCTGTTCAGGCAATCCAGCTTCAGCCTATCGAGGCAATGGGGATACCGAGAGGCTGCTTAGCAGGTTAGATACTCGTGCAATGCTCACGCTGAGAAGAGTGATTTGGTCGCAAAAAAATAGAGCCTAACCTGCTGTTAGGCTCTATTTTTTTGCTGAAGCGCCACCTACACTACTCGCTAACCGATTACTTTAAGCGAAGCAATCGTCAACTTGCTCGGGTAGGCTTCTCTAGTAGGCATCCTGTAGTTCAAAGAAGTCCGGCGATATATAATCCTTCCGCAAAGGCCAGCCAACCCAATCTTCAGGCATTAGTAGTCGCTTGAGATTTGGGTGCCCCTCATAAACGATGCCGTACATGTCATAGCTTTCCCGCTCTTGCCAATCGGCGGCCTTCCAAATCCAGTAGACAGACGGAACCCTTGGGTCATTACGGGGCAAAAACACCTTTACGCGCAGCTCCTCAGGGTGGTCAACGTTGTCGTCGACCTTAACTAGATGATAAAAGCTCACCAAATCCTTGCCGGGGCCGTCGTCATAGGCACCCTGGCACTGAAGATAGTTAAACCCATAGGCAAAGAGAGCCGTGCAGATCGGAATCAGAAATTGAGGATCAACCTTAATCACCTCAATGCCCAAGTGATCTTTTGCCATCAGCTCATGGTCAAAGCCATTCTCCGTTAACCAGTTGGACGCAGCACCGGCCTCAACCAAAGGGGCAACGCTGTCTCCCCCAGCCTGGGAAACAGAGGGTTGATTAGGGGATGGCGGTTGAGAGTCAGTTTCAGCCATTTAGATATCCTCACGCTCAGGAGCAAGCTCAGCCAACGCTTCAGCCACAGGCATGCCCATAGCTTTCATCAGTTCTTTTGGCGGCGCAGAGTGCCGACCAGTTTGCAAATACTGCCCCGTCAAAATAGGTGCAACAGTCTTCAACTCGTGGCTGCGTTCATAAAAACGGTGAGTTTGGAGAGTGTAGGCACGATCCTGCATCGACTCAGTGGCCACCTTCTTACGCAGCTTGATGATGGCATCAATGATGGCCTCGGGTCGAGGGGGGCAACCGGGAATATAGACATCCACCGGGATGAGCTTATCTACACCTCGCACCGCAGAAGGAGAGTCAGTGCTAAACATCCCTCCAGTAATGGTGCAGGCGCCCATAGCAATAACGTACTTTGGGTCGGGCATCTGCTCGTAGAGCCTGACCAGAGCCGGAGCCATCTTCATAGTGACTGTGCCCGCCGTAATCAACAGGTCAGCCTGTCTGGGGCTAGCGCGCGGCAAAAGACCAAATCGGTCGAAGTCAAACCTAGAGCCAATCAAGGCGGCAAACTCGATGAAGCAGCAGGCGGTGCCGTAGAGAAGCGGAAAAAGGCTGGAGAGACGACACCAGTTGTATAGATCATCGACCGTAGTCAAAATGACATTCTCAGACAAACCATGGGTCACCGCTGGAGGAGCAGCAGGATTGAGCAGTACCTCACCGGGAGAGGGGGAGAGCTTCCCAGAGGTAGAAGCAGAATTCATGACCATTCCAAAGCTCCTTTACGCCAAGCGTACACAAGACCAACAACCAAAATGGCGATAAAAATAAGTGCTTCTACGAAGGCTAACAAGCCTAGCTGGTTGAACGCTACTGCCCATGGGTAAAGAAACACAGTCTCCACGTCGAAGATAACGAACACCAGAGCAAACATGTAGTAGCGTATGTTGAACTGGATCCAGGCACCCCCGATGGGTTCCATCCCTGATTCGTAAGTGGTGCGGCGAGCCGGGCCACGATCTATCGGCCGCAAAAGTTTAGACGCTGTCAAAGCCGCAATCGGCACCAGACAGGATATGAGCAAAAAAACCAAGAAGTATTCGTAGCCAGACAAGACGAACACAGGTTCACCACCCTAGACAACTGAATTACACGTCTTCCAAACCGCCTTGGCTAGAGAGCCAAAGCCTACTTACACACTTATCTCCAGGTGTATTCTAAGGCAGTTTGGCCGAAAAGCCAGGGGTAAGCCTGGTCTAACTTATCAATAGCACCAATGGAGTTGCGCCAATGGTACGAGCGCTGTCAGGACGGCAAAATGATAGATGAGCGGGATGTCCTAACTGTGTCATAATTGTTTACAACGAGCATTTTTATCTCAATTAGCCATCTGTGCCCCAAATTTGCTCAAGAAAACTACTGATCTGCGTAGCTAGCTCTTGCTGAATTTAAGGTGTTTTGATCCTATGAGTGTTGAGCTTGAGTCTTCGGCCAATGAGTCTGACCCCAGTGAAACCCTTGCTGAGAGTGGTTTAGAGAGTGGCTCAATTGAAGGTGATTCAGAGGTTGTAGTCCTCGCCCCGGAGGAAATGGATTGCTACGAATGTCAGTCCTGCGGCTACTCCTATGAACCAGTCAAGGGAGACAGCCGCGCCAAGATACCTATGGGTACAGCTTTTGAAGATCTCCCGCTTAACTGGCGTTGTCCAGTGTGTAGCGCACCCAAGAAGCGGTTCAGCAACATTGGCCCCGTCAACGCTCCCTCTGGGTTCAAGGAAAACTTAGACTTTGGGCTGGGGGTAAATCGGCTTACCCCTGGGCAAAAGAATATTCTTATTTTTAGTGCCTTGGCTTTGGGGTTTGTCTTTTTTCTTAGCCTCTATGGGCTGCGATAAGCCTTTGGCTTAGCTTGATTGACCCTAGGAATGGCAGGGGTTTTATCTTAAGATCGATTGTTGTTTAGGAAGTACGGGCTTTGATTGTCTATGCACGCTGCGTTTAGTTGGTTACGGCGAGGGCTGGTGATGCTGGTGGCAGTGATGCTAGCAACCGGTTGCTCTAGTTATTTTTTGGCGGACGCAGACGTGCATCCTTGGTCGGTTGTTAAGGTGCCGGTGGAGTCTACTCTCGCCGATGTGGCCTTCACCAGCGACGAAAACCACGGCTGGATTGTAGGCAGTCGGAACACTCTCTTGGAAACTAACGATGGTGGTGACACCTGGGTGGTGCGGGAGCTGGCTCTTGGCGATCAGCCCTACACCTTTACCTCTGTGGGCTTTGCTGGCAATGAGGGCTGGGTCACAGGGATTCCATCGGTGCTGTTGCACACTGCCGATGGCGGTGATACTTGGGAAAATGTACCGCTCAGCAAAGAGCTGCCTGGTTCACCCTTTTTGATCACTGCAGTTGGGCCTAGGTCTGCCGAGATGGCTACCGACATTGGGGCTATCTATCTTACTGAAGATGGGGGCCGCACCTGGAAGGCTCTGGTGCAGGGCGCGGTCGGGGTCGTGCGCAATATGGTGCGCTCCGACGATGGTCGCTATGTGGCGGTCTCGTCTCGGGGTAATTTTTACTCTACCTGGGCAGCCGGTCAAGACCAGTGGATCCCTCACAACCGCCAAAACTCAAGACGCTTGCAAAACATGGGATTTGATAAGCTTGGCAAGCTATGGGTGATTGCCCGAGGGGGCCAGGTGCGGTTTTCTAATAGCCGGGCCTCTGACGACTTTACTGAGGCTATCACTCCCGAGTTTGGCACTAGCTGGGGTCTGTTGGATATGGCCTTTCGCACTGCCGATGAGGTCTGGGTAACCGGCGGTGGGGGCAACTTACTGTGCAGCTTTGACGGCGGTCAAACTTGGTACAAGGATTTATCCGTTGGTGATGTGCCCTCCAATTTCTACAAGGTGAAGTTCTTAGGGCCTGAGAAGGGGTTCATTTTGGGGCAGGAGGGCACTATCCTCAAGTACGAGCCGGTAGCAACCTAGAAAAACTTTGGGAACTTAGCCGAAATGGCTTGTTAGGGTTTCCGAGGTTCTCTATGATGAAATTAGATTCTTTGTGTTCAGAGAGGAGACGCTGATATGGCAGGTACTACAGGTGAGCGCCCGTTTGGCGATATTGTCACGAGCATTCGCTACTGGATTATTCACAGCATTACCATTCCGATGCTGTTTATCGCGGGTTGGCTATTTGTCAGCACTGGCTTGGCCTATGATGCCTTTGGTACGCCTCGTCCCAATGACTATTACCCCGACAATCAAATGCAGCTGCCGATTGTGACCGATCGCTTTGAGGCGAAGGATCAGATCGACATGTTCTTGAATCAGTAGTGCTTTAGTTATTCCACCGTTTGATTGAACCTATGCAAAGCAATTCTCCTAACGAGCAAATTACTTACCCGATTTTTACCGTGCGCTGGCTGGCTGTCCACACCCTTGGTGTTCCTAGCGTGTTTTTCCTCGGGGCGATCGCGGCAATGCAGTTTATCCAACGATAAGAGAAACACATGGAACGTACTCCAAACCCAAATAAGCAGCCCGTTGAACTCAATCGCACATCCCTATTCTTGGGGTTGCTGATGGTCTTTGTGCTGGGTCTGCTGTTTTCTAGCTACTTCTTTAACTAGGCATAGCTGACTACCTCCTCGGTAGATGGTGACTTACCTAGTCTGTGTTGGGTTTTTAGCAAATTAGTAGGAGGTCAATACTATGCTTCAAAGTGGACGGATTCCGTTGTGGATCGTGGCAACCGTGGCCGGTACTGGTGTTTTGGTTGTGGTTGGCCTATTTTTCTATGGTGCCTACGCTGGCGTTGGCTCGGCTATGTAGCCTCTATTGGCAAACCATAAAAAAAGGGATGAGCTATTCAAATAGCTCATCCCTTTTTTTATGCCGCTGCTGATCAGGCTACAGGTGGGCGATCGCGTCCTTGTATGCGTTCACTAAGCTATCAATACCTGTAATGGCTGTGCCTACCACTACCGCAAAGGCACCTAGGTCAAGCGCCTGGCGCGCCTGGGCCGGTGACGCAATTCCCCCTTCACAGATCACCGGTACTGCACAGCGATCAACCATTGCCTCAAGCAGCGTGAACCCCGGCGGAACTTGATTTTGCGTCTCCTCAGTGTAGCCAAAGAGAGTAGTGCCGACGCAGTCTGCTCCAGCCTCAACTGCCCTGAGGGCATTCTCAAGCGTGTCCACATCGGCCATGACGGGCTTGCCTAGGTGATCATGAATGCGTTGAATCAGCTCGGCCAGGGTTTCGCCCCCCGGCCGAGGCCGCTGGGTCGCATCTACCGCAATAATATCGCCACCGGCCCGGGCTACCGCCTCGGCATGGCAAAACTGGGGCGTAATGTAGACCGAAGAAGGCGGCATCACCTGTTTCCATAGGCCGATGATGGGGCGGGAGTCTGCCAAGGTTAGGCTTTTACTGTCGTCGCAGGCCCGCACTGCCTCAATGTGGCTAGGGCTATCAATCCGCACTCCTACAGCGCCTCTGAGCAGAGCGGCCTGGGCCATGGCGGCAATCACCTGGGGATGGTGTAAGGGAGAGTCAGGTGGGGCCTGACAAGAGACTACTAGCCCACCTCGCAATGGCTCTAGAATGGTCTTCAATGGATAAGATAACGTCACAGTACGATTGGGTTGGTTTTCCTGATTCTATGGCAACTCGGATTTCAAAAACCCTGCTGGTGGCGTCTATTGGCCTCTTAGCCTTAGTGATTGTTGTTAATAACCTGACCGATTACGACGCTAACTTCAAGTACATTCAGCATGTGCTGAGTATGGATACGGTGTTTCCAGACAGTCAGTTAACCTGGCGAGCGATCGCCTCTCCCCAGGTGCACAAGCTTTTCTATGGGGCTATCATCGCTACGGAAGCGACCATTACCGTACTGTGTCTAACGGGTGCTGTGTACCTCCTGCGAGCCATTAGCGCCAGCGGAGAGATCTTTAATCGGGCAAAGGCTACGGCAACCTATGGGCTAACTCTGGCCTTTTTATTTTGGTTTGTGGGCTTTATGGTGGTGGCCGGAGAGTGGTTCACCATGTGGCAGTCGCTAGATTGGAACGGCCAGCAACCAGCCTTTCGCTTCATTGGCTGTGTTGGTTTTGTGCTGATCTACCTGAGCCTGGTAGACGCGGACCTCGGTGCTTGAAGGTGCTTCGTCAAGCTGAGCTTGGTAGCCCATCAACTGATACCGAATCCGAATTCCATACCCCCCGATTTTCAAACGACCCACCTGTAGGGCGTTGGCGTAGCCTGGCCGGAGGCCTTACCGCTGTTCGCCCTGCTGAATCGGGGGTAGGCGAGCAGGATTTGGTATGAGATCCTGCATGAGTGAATAAATGCCATCTGAGCGCTGGACATCTAGCATCAGGGCAAGCGCCAGAAAACCATTGAGACACTGTGCCAGGTTGCGAGTCCTGCGGCAAGGCCTGCAAACCCCAATCCCCCAGCCGTCGCCAGAGCCTACAGCCTTTGACGACGGCTGGGGCTAGGCCAAAAACGTCACCAGGGCTTGTAGTTTTTCCCACGCTACGCCGCTGGATAAAATGTCTTGGGCTAGGGCGATGCCTTCAGCAATAGAAGCTTCTAGCGTGTCGCCCTTCACCGCTTCGCCGACCTTGAGGGCCAGGGCTGCATTCAGAGCCACCACATCCTGTTGGGCTTGGGTACCTTTGCCCTGGAGCACGGCGGTCAGAATTGCGGTGTTCTCCTCCAACTCGCCACCGCGCAGGGCGCTGAGAGGTGCCGCTGCCAGCCCCAAGGACTGGGGATCGAGCACCGCGCTGGTGACTTGGCCGTTTTCTACCACCGCCAGGTCGGTCTTGTCGCCTAGGCCCGCCTCGTCAAGCCGTTCGCGCCCGTGCAGTACGATCGCCTGAGGCATGCCCAACTGGTTTAACGCCTCGGCCATGGCGGGCACCACCGCCGAATCGTACACGCCAATCACCTGCCCCGTCGGCTGTAAGGGGTTGACCAGCGGCCCCAGCAAATTAAAAACGGTACGCACCTTGAGGGTGCTGCGCAAGGGGGCCACCGCCTTCATCGCCGGGTGCCAGCCCCGGGCAAAGAGAAAGGTGACACCCACCTCGTCTAAAGCCGCCTTGACCCGCTCGGGGTCAGCCCCCAGGTGTACGCCTAGGGCTTCGAGCACATCGGCAGAGCCGACCTTGCTAGAGGCAGAGCGGTTGCCGTGCTTGGCGACCCGTACTCCTGCCGCCGCCGCCACAAAGGCGACGCAGGTCGAAATGTTAAACGTATGCGCCCCATCGCCGCCGGTGCCGCAGGTGTCAATGCAGGGGGCGGGATGATGAATTGTATCTTCCCCACCCAGGGATTGCCCCTGGAGTACCCGCGCCATGCCCGCCAACTCATCTCCAGACACGCCCTTGGCCTGGAGCGCTGCTAGCAGCGCTCCAGACATGACTGCGGGGAGCTCTCCGCTCAGCCAGCCCCGCATCAGGGTTTCGGCCTCGCTCTGGGCGAGGGATGCCCCCACAATGAGCTGCTGCAAAAGCGGCGACCAGTCTTGGGCAGCAGGCTTGGCTTGAGTCACGGTGGCGAACTCCTGGATGAAAGAACAAGGCGTAGAATAGCCTTCCTATTTTCTCGCAGAATGTTCCTTTGGCGCAGATCAGGTGTGAGCACAGCTGCCCTGCGCCCCATGGCCCGTGGGTTGGCCCCAGGCGGCGGTCAACAGCGATCGCCCTAGGTTCAGGTGTTCGGGGCATGAGGTAAATCGATAGACGATCTGACCTGGTCGTCATCAATCGGTAAACTCCTCCCCATAGGTGGTGGCTGCATCGGGGAGCAGGACCGAGAGCATCAGGCGTTGGGCCAGGGGCATCTGCCCGTAGGTAAACCCCTGGGGAATGCCACTCAAGTGCGATCGCAGGGCCGCAAAGGCGTAGGGGCTACCGTAAATTGCCACACCCCGGAGCAGGTTGGCGGCCCGCAGGGCATCGATCCATGCGATGGCCAGAGTCATGGGTTTGGCTGACCCTCGAAAGGGGTTGCCCCGCACAAACAGCTGCACCACACTGGGGCGCAGCTGATCGATTTGGGGCGATCGCTCGCAACCCTGAGTATCTAACAGCTTTAGGGCGTAGTGGTGTCGCTGGGGCCAGGTAGTCGCCGCCGCCGTGCGGTCTAAAAAGCGGCAGTCGAGGGCGTCATCCACAATCACCAGGTTGTCGCCGGGGGCCGCAGCTGAGCAGGGAACTACCTGCCCCTGCACCGTCATCGAGGCCGTGAGTATATCAGCGGCAAGCTGCCGGGCATAGGGCTGGGCCAAGGCATGGATCTGAAGGGGGGGCGGGGGCAGGTGCTCCCAGGCGTGGCAGGTGATATCGGCGGCATAGGCCGGTGCGGCTTTTTGTTTGGCTCGCCACAGCCGCTCAACGCTGGTCAAAATTCGCTCTGGGGTAATGCGGCCCTGCTTTACCGCTTCGACCACGGCGGCAATCACCCCCTCAGGGTCGCCGGGCATGAGCAGCACATCGGCCCCCGCTTCTACGGCCAGTACTGCCGCCTCGTAGGGGCCATAGGTATTGGCGATCGCCCCCATGATTAGCGCGTCGGTGACGATCAGCCCGTCAAAGCCCAGTTGGTCACGCAGTAGCCCCGTGAGGGTGGGGGCTGAGAGGGTGGCGGGGTAGTGGGCATCGAGGGCAGGAATGTGCAGGTGGGCGGTCATCACTGTATCGACCCCGGCGGCGATCGCGCTCCGAAACGGCACCAGCTCCACTTTGTTGAGCCGCTCTAGACCATGGGTGATGACGGGCAAATCTAGGTGAGAATCGATCGCGGTGTCGCCGTGGCCTGGAAAGTGCTTGGCAGTGGTCAACACTGGCTGGGTTTGGGCACCGCGCAAAAAGGCTTGGCTCAGCGCCGTCACCCGCTCGACCTTGTCCCCAAAGGCCCGCACGTTGATTACCGGGTTCTGGGGGTTGTTGTTCACATCCACCGTGGGGGCCAAAATCCAGTTAATACCGATCGCCAGCGACTCCTCAGCGGTAGCCCGGCCAAAAGCTTCGGCATAGGCCAGGACTGCGGCGAGATTGCTATCGGCCACTGCCGACAGCGCCATCGGCGGCGGGAACCAGGTCGCCCCGCTAAACCGCTGCCCCACCCCCTCCTCCACATCCGCCGCAATCAACAGCGGTATCTGCGCCTGGGCCTGGAGGGCCTGGGTCTTGAGCCCTACCTCTGCTGCGCTGCCCCCCAGCAAAATCACCCCGCCGACCCCCAGCTCCTCCACGTAGCGGCTGAGGGTGGCGCTGTCAGCCTCCCACGCCGGATAGCGAATTTCGTGATCAAACAGGTGACCACTGGCCCGCACTACCACCATCTGGGCCACCTGCTCTGTCAGGGAAAGGCTATCGGGGGTCGGCAGACGGGCGGTGGTGACCGAGGGGCTCATGCACTCATCTCCTCAAAGGGGCTTAGCTGGGGGAGGCAAACGCCGCTGGCCCATGGGCATCTACCCGGCGTGGCAAGGATGGTCAGACCCAGCGCTGGGATCACGCGTCGTCATCCTCAGGAATGGGGAGAGCGTCCTCTAGATTGGCCTCTACCTCATCGTCGAGCCCTTTGGCTTTACGCTCCTGGCTAAGCTGGTTGATCAAGTTGAGTACCTGGGTGCCTCGCTCGACGCCTAGGTCTTCTTTGAAGATAATCTCAGGGGTGCGCCGTAGCCGCAGCCGCTGGCCCAACTCGGCCCTTACAAAGCCTGTCGCCGCCGTCAGCCCCTCCATGGTTTCGGCTTTGGCTTCGGGGGTGCCATAGATGCTGACAAACACTTTGGCATGCTGCAAATCGCCCGACACATCGACATCGGTAACGCTCACCATGCCCGCTCCCACCCGGTCATCTTTAATGTCGAGTACTAACATTTGGCTGACCTCGCGTTTGATCAGAGAGGCCACCCGCTCTACGCGACGATTATTGGGCATTGAGTTAAACTCCATGAACGTACAGTGTCTGGCCCAGGCATGTATTTGGCTCTAGGCGGGGAATTTTTGGCGGAGCGGCCCACTAGTTGGGCAGGCAATTGTAGAACTCCTCACCCACGGGGAGGGTCAGCCCTTGCCTGGCTACCCCAGCCCCAGCATGGCCCGCAGGGTAAAGGTGAGAAACATGAAACCAGCCACCGCTGCGCCAATCAGCGCGATCGCCGTCGGCGGCTTTTGCAATAGCGGCACCAACGGCTGCACCGCGCTGTATAAAACGCCCAGGCTAAAGGAGATCAGGTAGCGGGGGTAGCGAAGAACGTTTTCAAAGAAGGATTTCATGGCGGCAGATCGAGGGCTTGAGGGGCCAATGCGCGCAAAGCCCTAACGCACTGACTCAGAATTGATCGGGATGATTTAGATTCGTTTTACATCCTACCCCACGATAAAACGGTCTGCCTTGGGCAAGTCTTGCTATAGTTGGGGCATTCTTCACAGAGTACATTTGATCTCCAGTGATCTCAAGCAGTGTTGTGACAGCAGCCCTCTCGGTAACACCCACCCTCTATTCGCGCCCTTTTCTCAAGTGGGCGGGGGGCAAAGGCCGATTGCTCAGCCAGTATGAGCCGTTTTTACCCCAGCGCATTGACACCTACTATGAGCCGTTTTTGGGTGGTGGGGCGGTGTTTTTTCATCTGGCGGAGCGGGTGCAGCGGGCGGTGCTGGGAGACATTAACCCCGAGTTGGTGAATGTCTACTGCTGCGTGCGTGATGAGGTGGAGGCGCTAATTCGTCATCTGCGGGAGCACCAGCGGTGGCACTGCCCCGACTATTACTATGAGGTGCGGCAGCGGCAGGGTCTGCGATCGCCCATCGAGCGCGCCGCCCGGCTGATCTACCTCAACAAGACCTGCTACAACGGCCTCTACCGCGAAAATTCTCAGGGTCACTTTAATGTGCCGGTGGGGCGCTACAAAAACCCGGCAATCTGCGATGCCCTGCTGCTGCGGGCGGCTTCAGCAGCCCTACAAAAGGCCGAGATTCAGACCCTTTCTTTTGATGTGCTGTTGGAGCATTCGCTCACGCCGCAAGATTTTGTCTACTTTGACCCGCCTTACCACCCCATCAGCACCACCAGCAGTTTTACGGGCTATAGCCGCTATGGGTTTAATGAGGCAGATCAGACTCAGCTGGCTCAGGTGTTTCGCACCCTAGCGGCGCGCGGGCAGCGGGCTATGCTCTCAAACTCAGACTGTGAGTTTGTCCGTGAGCTTTACGAGGGCTTTAGGCTGCACAGCATTCAGGCATCACGGGCCATCAACTCCCGAGCCGGGCGGCGGGGCAAAATCAGCGAGCTGTTAATCACCACCAGCCCAGCCCATTAGCTGGCTCATGTCGCCTTGGTCAGTAAAGCTATGACCTAGACGTGATTGCCTATCTAGAGGCTGGTTCACAGCCTGGGGAAGTCAGTTTAGAGTAGGGCAACCCCCTCTGGAGAACTGCTGTGACTACTCCCCCAAATGTTGACCCCAAGGCCAATGCGCGCGACACCTTTCAGGCCGTCACCCAGGTGATGCAGGCAATGGTTAAGGTGTTGGATAATGCTACGGCCACCGCAGGCAACTCTGTGGTCTCGACCTGGCAACCGTTCTTAGAGCCTGCCACCGCCACTGTGGGTAGCGTGGTAGGGCCGATCGCTAGCCTGCCGTTGATCAAGTTTGCCACCCTGCTGCCCGGCATGAAGTGGCTGCTGGCTGCCATTGGTCAGGTGAATGTAGAGGAGGTGCGATCGCAGGTCGACGATCTTCGCCAGCAGCACCCCACCGATGATCGACGCGCCCTGGCCCAGCGGGTGATGGCCGAGACAGCGGTGAAAGCTGCTGGCGTGGGTCTGGCCACCAACATTGCCCCCCCGGTGGCCCTGGCGCTAACCCTGGTAGATATTGGCGCGATCGCCGCCCTCCAGGCCAATATGATCTACCGCATCGCCACCATCTACGGTTATTCCCCCACGGAGCACGATCGCCGGGGCGAGGTGCTGGCCATCTGGCTGCTGTCGTCGATGGCGGGGGGCGTCGTCAAATCGGGCCTCAGTATTGTAGAACTCATCCCTGGGTTGGGCGCTGTTACCGGCATCGCCGCCAATGCGTCGGTGATTTACGGTGTTGGCTACTTTGCCTGCCGCTACTACGAAACCAAGCGATCGGCCCCGACAGAGGTTACGGTCTAGGGTCGTGGGCGTACTATAAGCTTTTGATTTGGCTGCATGGCCAGGTCAATACTCTGCCCTTGAGCCCCTTTTTTTGGTGTTTTCTGCTACCTGTTTAGGATAAACCGCTGCCTGATTAGATAGGCATTGAAGCTGGTCAGGTGGTCATCACTACGATTGAAATTGATTCAGGCGGCGTTAGCAGATTGGAGTGAGGACTGTTGGTACCTGCACCGCAGTGCCTCGGTTGTCTTCGACCAGTACTGGGAGATGTTTCATCAAGCCGCCCACCGCTTGACTGATCGCTGGACTCTCTAGTCGTTGATGCCTAGAAGTCTGACTGGATGGGGGTCAAGGCTATTTTAGGAGAGAGTCAGGGATCATCTAAGCTTTAAATATCTTCTTGCTCTATGAAGAAGACGTGCGTTACTAGATCAGTACTTTTCTCATAGAGGAGGAAGGTGCGCCTTGGCTATGTAAGAAAAATCAAGGTTTATCTGAGCTTTAAGTATGGCTCTGCTCTATGAAGAGCGCGTATATTATACGGTTCATAAACTCCCTTCCTATGGGAGATATACATATATGTTAACAGAGGCATTGCAAAACCTGAGCGCGGATTCTTGCTTCTGCCCTATGTTTCCTTGCTGTGTCGCAGGTAAAACAAAGTCATGACTATTGAAAAGTGTTCAATTATCGACGTTGACCATCTGGAATTTTATGTGGGTAATGCGAAGCAAGCCGCTTGCTTCTACTCTCGCTGCTTTGGGTTCAACGTGGTGGCTTATCAAGGGTTAGAGACAGGAGAGCGAAAAGTAAATTCCTATGTACTGGAGCAGGGCGACATTCGCTTTGTGATTAGCTCCGCGATGGATGCAGATCATCCCATTGCCAAGAGTGTTTTAAAGCATGGCGATACGATCGCTGTGATCGCCCTAGAGGTACCCGATGTTGCCGATGCCTATCAGCATGCGGTGGCTCAAGGGGCGATCGCCACTATCCCGCCTACGGAACAAACCGATGAGCATGGCACCCTACGGTTTGCGGCTATTCGCAGTTTTGGCGATACATCCATCAAGTTTATAGAGCGGAAAGATTATCGCGATGGCGTCTTCCCTGGGTTTGTAGCCCGCACCCCTGCGTCACCTCAGCGGGGTGGTCTCCGCCGCGTCGATCATATCGTCGGCAATGTAGAGCGCGGCATGATGGATCGGTGGGTTGAGTTTCTTATGAAGACGATGGGCTTTGAGGTGCGGATGCACTTCGATGATAACGACATTGCTACTGAGTACTCAGCCTTGATGTCAAAAGTGCTGCAAAATGGCAGCAAAACCATCATTAATATCAATGAGCCAGCCGATGGTCTGCGGAAGTCCCAAATTGCAGAATATCTCGATTTCCACAACGGCCCTGGGGTTCAGCATATTGGCTTGAGCACCGAGAATATCGTCGAAATGGTGGTGCACTTGCGAGCCGCAGGGGTAGAGTTTTTGCCCATTCCTCAGACCTACTACGATAATTTACCTGACTGGGTCTATGAGCTAGATCTGCCGGTTAAACAACTGGCAGATTTAGGCATTTTGGTAGACCGGGATGATGATGGCTACCTGCTGCAACTGTTTACGAAGCCTTTGGGCGATCGCCCTACTCTCTTCTTTGAGATTATCGAACGCCACGGCTCACGTGGATTTGGGGCAGGCAATTTTAAGTCGCTGTTTGTGGCCCTTGAGCGGGAGCAAGAACTGCGCGGCAACCTATAGTCTGCCACCTGTTTGCGGCTGCTCAAGGGTCTTGACTAGATCAGTTTATGATTGAACCTGGTCAGGTTTAGATGCTGCTTTAGGGTCTTAATTGACTCAAAATCGTATCGTTGGTTGAAAAAAAACTGTGCCGCATTAGGGCTATGTCAGCACCAAGAATTAGGGATGACAGCTTCTAATTCTCTTGCTTGGCAGGCCTTTTGAGGGGCAGCAACCCTAAAGTTGAGTTTTGACACTGCACTGGTGGGCATGCCTTAATTATGACTTTTAAGAACTCTGCAAAGATAGATCAGGCATTCGGTTCAATCGAGATGAGGGCTGATATCGCAGAAAGCCATGTCATAGAAGCCAGTGGTCTAGAACCTGGGGTTGTCGAAACAATCGACGGCAAGCATAGCAACGGTCAGAGCCGCGCCATACAAACGCCAGCCTCTAGCTATAGCGCAGCCGAAGTCTCGGGCGATCGCCCTGCCTCAGGCGTGCAGACAACTCCCACTGCGTCAAACGCCGTGGTGCTGCAACTCCCCTGGGATAGACTCAAAACGGCCACGCTAGCCTATGAGCCAGCTTACTTAGACTTTACGCTACCGATCCTGTCCTCTGAGAAGGCAGCGGCGATCGCGGCTTTGGTGGCTCTGCTGCATCGCTACGCCCAACCTGAACGGGTGATCCTCACGGTTAATCGTTCTAGTGCCCAATTGGCCGATGGGCCGATGGGCTGCTCTGGTCTGCAGATCGCGGTTACCCCTGCGACCTCTGGTCGTCAGCTGATGGAGCAGATCGCAGATCAGCTAGCACAGCCGTCATCTGCGGGCAGTGCCGATCGCCCAGACGTCGCCCTGTCTTCAAACGTTTCCCTCACCCTGCTCCCCCCAAACTCTCCGTTGTCCCAAGCGGCTGTAACAGATGCCCAGGAGCAGATATCAGGCTCCGATGTTGCCGATTTACACTGGTTTTTAGCGCCCGTTGAAACGCAGTGGCGCGGGGCGGTCATCTACAACGCCAGTCTATTTCATGCCTCTACCATCGAGCGGCTGGTCGGTCATTTAGCCCAGTTAGGTCAAGGGATACAGGTCGAGGGCGATCGCCCCATTAGCACCCTGCCCCTGCTCACCCCCGCCGAAGTAGAGCAGCAGCTTGAGGCCTGGAGCAGCCCTAGGGCGGTCTATCCCCAAGTCCCGATTTTCCACGCTGTTGAAGCCCATGCGGCGCAGCAGCCTGGGGCGATCGCCCTCCGCTTCAACCAACAATCCCTCACCTACGGAGAACTCAACGCCCGTGCCAACCAGCTGGCGCATTATCTGATCACCCAGGGCGTGTCTCCGGGAGTGCGCGTGGCCACTTGCTTTGAGCCCTCGTTAGAGGTGATGGTTGCGTTTCTGGCCATCTTGAAAGCGGGCGGCACCTATGTTCCCCTCGACCCCAACCATCCGCCCGATCGCCTCACTACCATTCTTGAAGATACACAGCCGCCGCTGTTGTTAAGCCAGGCTCAGTGTTTGCCGCTGATGCCGGCGATCGCCCCTCCAGTGTTTTGCCTCGATAGAGATTGGCAGAGACTGGTTAACCAACCCAGCCACAACCTCGATCGAGCTATCGACCTCGAGCAAACAGCCTATATCATTTACACCTCAGGCACCACGGGCAAGCCCAAAGGGGTGATGGCCAGCCACGCCAACCTCGTCAACTACATCTGGTCGGCCCACGAAACCTATGGTTTTAATGCCCATGATGTGATGCCGTCTCTAGCACGCTTTACTTTCAGCATCACCATGTTTGAACTGTGGTCGCCCCTGGTGGCGGGCGGTCAATTACTGCTGATAGAGCGTGACCATATCTTCGATTTCAAGCGCATGGTGCAAACCCTCCAGGAAATCACCGTAATTCACGCCTCTCCCAGTTTGTGGCGAAAACTGCTGCCTTATATCGAAGAAAATAATATCGCCGCCTCTGCCTTTGCCCACCTCCGCCATGTTTCTTCGGGGGGCGATATGGTGCCTGCCGATCTGTTGGCGCACATGAAGCGGGTGTTCACAAATGCCGAAGTCTACGTGATTTACGGCTGTAGCGAAGTCAGCTGTATGGGCTGTACCTATTTTGTCCCACGCACCGAGGCCGAAACCCTCACTCGCGTCGGCAAGCCCTTTCCAAATGTGGCAGTGCGCCTCTATGACGCCCATCAAAATCTCGTGCCCTTGGGTGTCTCGGGTGAAATCTATTTTGGGGGCGCTGGCATCAACCAGGGCTACCTGCACCAAGCTGAGCTGACAGCTAGCAAGTTTGTAGATATTGACGGAGTGCGCTTTTATCGTACAGGAGATGTGGGCCGGTTTCACCCCGACGGCAATCTAGAGATCTTGGGGCGTTCTGATTTTCAAATCAAGCTGCGTGGCATTCGCATGGAGCCGGGTGAAATCGAAGCGCGACTGCGACAAATGCCCGGCATTCGAGATGTTGTAGTTGCGGCTCCTCAACTGCCCGGCAATGAAGATAAAAGTCTCGTGGCCTATGTGGTGTTAGACGGAGAAGCGCAGCCCACAGTGGCAGCTATGCGCCAGTTTCTCGGCGCAACTTTGCCTGATTACATGGTGCCCGCCATCTATGTAGCGCTGCCTAGCTTACCGCTCAATGTCAATGGCAAGGTCGATCGCAAGGCTTTACCGATTCCTGCTCCTCACGATTGGATGGGTGCCGCTGACTATGTCGCTCCGCGCAACCTGCTCGAGCAAAAACTGGTTGAGATTTGGCAAGCCGCCATGGGCATACACCCCATCGGGGTGCAGTCCAATTTCTTTGAGCTGGGGGGAGATTCTCTCATGGCCGTACAAATTTTGGTGGAGATTGAGAAGCAGTTTGGCAAAACCCTCTCGATTACAACGCCGTTGATTGCACCAACGATCGCAGCCCTAGCTGCGTTATTGCTCGATTTCGATGAGCAAAAGCAACCCAGCGGCCTAGTTCCCCTGCGATCTACAGGGAGTAAACCACCTCTTTTTTGTCTCTATGGCGTGTTGTTATATCGGGAGCTGATGGAGCATCTTGACCCAGACCACCCCGTGTATGGGGTGTATCTGGAGGAAGAGGTGAACCTGCTCAAGACCGGACAGACGGATTTAGAGCAGGGAGATTTTTCAAGCGTAGAGGCGATCGCCCAACAATATCTCAAGGTGATTCGTACTCAGCAACCCGCTGGTCCCTATTATCTTCTCGGTGAGTCTTTTGGTGGGATAGTCGCCTACGAAATGGCGCAATATTTGACCCAGCAAGGCGAAGAAGTTGCCCTACTAGCTATGCTCGACTCTAGAGCACCCCATCTCTACAATCAGGGTTTTCTAAGGCACCGCTTGAAAATGCATCTAAAAATGGTTGGCACCCAGGGGCCTGCCTATCTGATCGAAAAAATGCAGCTGATCCTAGGTCGACTCAACACCCAGGGTCGACCCCGTAACCAGCAACGGCCCCACCCGGTACAACCCGATGCGGCGGCCCCAGATCAGCCGGCGTCTATAGGCGACAACCGAGCATCCTTCCGGACTCACCTCAGCCACAAATACCCGATCAAGCCCTACGCCGGGGAGACGGTACTGTTTCGAGCTATGGAACGCGACCCCTTTGAAATTGACCCCAACCAAGACATGGGCTGGGGCGGGATGGCGAAAAACTTAAAAACGATCCATATCCCCGGCGATCACCTGGGCATTCTCAAATCTCCGAATGTCAAGATCATGGCTCGACATCTAGAAAGCTACTTTAGGTAAACCTTGCGATCGATGGCACCACTCCCGTCCAGCCCAAGGCGCTGGTGGGTCTCTGCTGTCGACCAGGGTGGGCCTAGTGATGTTGGAGAAAAAGCGTAGACCTAGAGCCAGGGGCTTGATCGTGTGTGCCCAGAGGTGCCGAGGGTGACCCAATAGGAGTGAGTATTTAGATCGTCTGGCTGAGGGCGGCATGGCTAACGCCGCCGCTACCGCAGCAGGTCAAAGAGGCCGTCATCGATTTCGTAGCCCAGCATTTGGGTCATAAACTTGAGGCGAGTGTGGTTGGTCATGCCTTGAGATTTTTGCCAGGCGGCGATCGCAAAAATTTTTGCCATCATAAAAATCTCTAGCCCCTCCGGGTTGTAGCGAATGCCCTCGGTGGGGCTGAACTGGTGGGGCACCAGCATAGCGGCATAGCGGCCCAGCTCCCCCGCCTCCCAGTCGAGTGCCAGGGGCAGCCAGGGATAGACCGTGTCTAGACGAATGAACCACAGCCGCACCTCCGGCAGTTCTGACAGCTCTCTGGGGTCAGTGGGGTCGCGGCTGATGTCTATGTCAAAGCGGAGGGCCATCTCGCCTTCAAGTGCCTTGCCCTCGGCCAGCAGGGGCTCAATCACTGTCCGGGCTGGAGACAGATCCAGCGTTTGCAGGTGAGACTCGTGCAGGGTAATGGTGTGGGCCATGGAGCGATGAGGCGAGAGAACAGCTATCGCCCATTGTCGCAGAGGGCGCGCTCAGGGGCACTAACCAGGGGTGCTAAATTTAGCCCCCAGACACCAGGGCGTAGTCAGAGGGGAGAGGCCATGCAATCATAGATATCGCTTTAGGGATATTCTGCGGAGAGATTTTTCGCGGAGAATACTTTTCTGAGGCAGAGGCTCTGGGGCGACGCTGGTAGATGCTTTATTCCAGGGCTGTATGGTTGTGACACTGTTGTGATATTCGGCGCGGCGGCTCTATGTCTGACTCTCTCATGCGCGTGTGCATTATCTTGGGCACCCGGCCCGAGGCCATCAAACTGGCTCCGGTGATTCGCGCCTTTCAGCAAGACCCCGCCCTAGAGACCCAGGTGGTGCTCACCGGCCAGCACCGCGAAATGGTCGATCAGGTGATGGCACTGTTTGACCTTACCGCCGACGCCGACCTGGCGATCATGCAGCCCCAGCAGACCCTCACCGACATTACTTGCCGCAGCTTGCAGGGGCTAGAGGCCCACTTTCAGATCCAGAAGCCCGATTTGGTGATCGTCCAGGGCGACACTACCACCGCCTTTGCTGCCGCCCTGGCCGCCTTTTACCAAAAGATTCCTGTTGGCCATGTGGAAGCGGGGCTGCGTACCGACAATATCTATAGCCCCTACCCCGAGGAGGCCAATCGACGGCTGATCTCCCAGCTCACTACCCTGCACTTTGCCCCCACCACTACTGCCGTGGGCCATCTCAAGGCCGCTGGCGTGGTGGGCGAGATTCACCATACGGGCAATACGGTGATTGACGCACTGCTGACCGTGGCGGGGCAAAACCCCGACTGCCCCATCGATGGCCTCGACTGGGAGAAATATCGGGTGCTGCTGGCCACGGTGCACCGCCGCGAAAACTGGGGTGAGCCCTTGCAAGCGATCGCCGAAGGCTTTCTCACCATTTTGAACCATCAGCCCGATACCGCTCTATTGCTGCCCCTGCACCGCAACCCCACCGTGCGCGAGCCGCTAACCCAGCTGCTGGGCGACCACCCCCGGGTATTTTTGACCGAGCCCCTCGACTACCGCCGCCTAGTCGGGGCTATGGGCCGCTGCTATCTGTTGCTCACCGACTCTGGCGGTCTGCAAGAAGAGGCCCCAGGCTTGGGTAAGCCTGTGCTGGTGCTGCGCGATACCACTGAGCGTCCAGAGGCGGTAGAGGCGGGCACAGCTCGCCTAATTGGCACCAGCGCTGAGGCCATTGCCAGCCATGGCATCGAGCTACTCACCAATAAGGCTGCCTACGAGACCATGGCCCGAGCGGTCAACCCCTTTGGAGATGGCCATGCGGCAGAGCGAATTTTGGCGATCGCCAAAACCTATATCCTGGGCCCGAACTGACCCACAAATGGTCAAAGCCACTGGCCTAACCTGCCGCCTCCAGCGATTGACTCAGTCAGAGAGGTGGGCTATAGCCTTTTAATGTCATGGAATCTTGACAGGAAGGATGGGGGTAAGTAAATTCTCGGGTGTTTTTCTCAGCCGCCATAAGATTTTATACCAGGTCTAAAAGTTTGCTGTGGCCCTCACATCTTAAAGTTGAGACGTTAGAGAACCCTGGCTTGCCCTGAGTCCTGTGATGACAGTCACCGCTTATTTTTCGCAAAATCACACTGTAAATAGCGCAATTTTACACTTTACAAAAACTTGATGCGGCTACATTAGAACTTAACGGTGGCCATCTACCCAAAGTTATGCCTTCCTCAAATTCGTCAGAGACCGAGCAGTTTAACCGCGATGTCCAGTTTCTTCTAAAGCCCCAAAACCCCAATGCGCGATCGCTGCTGGCCTTTATCCAGCGCACCATTCGACAGTTTGGCTTGCAGATTTACATTACCGAGATCGATATTTTTGTCGAGGCCTACCTGCGGGGGGTAAAGTACACCCAAGACCACCAAGTTGAAATTCGTCAGCCCAAAGCCTGGATACGGCGCACCGCCTATAACATTATTCGCGAGTGCAAGCGCGATCGCCAGCGTTACTCAGCCCTCGCCTTTGACGAACTCATGGATCAGGGGCCACCCGGCCCATCTACCGCAGAGGGGGTAGATAGCACGGATATTGGCAACTTTATCAGTGCGGCGCTGCAAGCCTTAGAAACGCTTTCACCCAGCGATCGCAGCCTCATTCAGTGGCAGGTGATCGAAGGGCTGAGCTGGCAAGAAGTCCAGGCCCGACTGGTGGCTGAGGGCGAAGCCCCTGTTTCTCCCGCCACCCTGCGCAAGCGCGGTCAGCGTGCCCTAGAACGTCTGCGGCGGGCTTACCACACTTGTCATGGCGAACTCGGCTCAGAGAACCTGCTAGACGATCTATCTGATCACCCCGTCGATCAGCCTTAGGGCGTGTCATCAATTACAACTAAAACCCTTGTGGAATCAGCCCTGCCACGCCCGCCCCAAATAACAGGCTAGGGGCGGCAACCTCTGATGCTTGGGCCACACGCGACTCATTGATGACAGCCCCTAGGGTGTGGGGTTTTCTGGTAGCGCCCCCAGGTCGTGATATCCATAATTGGGCAGGTTGTCAAAATCACTCCGGTGGGCACAATGAGTCTGATCTGGGTAGTAAACTTGACAGCAGATCGCCAAGGTATTTTTTCTAAACCTGATCAAGGCCTAGCAGTGGAGCTCTGCTGGTGGAAAAACTACAGATCTCAAGCTGGACTTGGTGGGGCGGCTCTATCGGACGGCCACCTAAATTTGGTAACTAGGAGTATTTCACCGCAATGCGCCACTGTCTTCGCCTGGCCAACCCTGCGCCCGGCAAAACCTTCACCTGATAAAACGTTAGGGTTTCATGGCCAATATCGTTAGTTCATCCGACGCTTCGCTTCCGGGGCAGAATCAGTCTGCCCCCGAGCCTATGGCCTTAGGCTGCCCAATCTTTAGCGTTAGATTTTGGGGGGTGCGGGGCAATATTCCTGCCCCTGGGGCAGACACCGTGCGCTACGGCGGCAACACCGCCTGTGTGGAGGTAGTCGTCGGCGATCAGCGGGTTATCTTCGACGGGGGCACCGGGCTACGGGTGTTGGGTCGCCACCTGCTAGACCAGGGGCAGCCAGTCAGTGCCCATCTGTTTTTTACCCACTCCCACTGGGATCGCATCCAAGGGTTTCCGTTTTTTGATCCGGCCTTTGCCCCGACGACTCACCTCGATATCTACGGAGCAGCGGCTCTCAATGGGGCTTCCATCAAGCAGCGCCTGATGGACCAAATGCTCAGACCCAATTTTTTTAAGCCTCTACAAACCATGGCTGCAACCATGGAGTTTCACAATATTGCTGCGGGAGACACCCTTACCATCGGCGCAGTGGTAGTAGAGTCTTGGGGTATCAATCGTCACACTAGCGCCCTGGGCTATCGGGTGAGATGGCAAGATCGGGTGCTCGTCTATGCCACCGACACCGACCCCACCCAAACCAGTCTCGACCCCAACTTGCTGATGTTGTCGACGGGGGCCGATGTACTCATTCTCGATGGCACCTACGTCGATGCTGCCTACGCCGATGATCTCGATCGAGGGCCTGCCCCTTGGCACCTGGGAGTTGAGATGGCTCAAGCCAGTCAGGTGAAACAGCTGGTGCTGTTTCACCACGACCCGTGCCACAGTGACGATTACCTCGATCAGCTAGAGCGTGAGATACAGGGCAGCTTTGCCAACACCAGCCTAGCCAGAGAAGGCATGGTGATTGATTTGTACAACCTCTAACTTGGCGGGGCTGGCTCTGCAATGAGGGACAGGGCTTTGGAGACGCGATCGCCTCCTAATACAGCATCAAAATGCAGCTTCAAAACTCACCCTTAGAGTTGGCATGGGTTGGGTAAGGCGCTAGATAGGCTGAAGCAGATCGCCTCGCACCCAGCCGGTCACCCCCTGGTAAGTCACCTGGTACCAGATAAAGTTGTCTAGGGGGTTACCCACTCGGTCAAGGACATCGACCACTGCGGTACGGCGAGCTAGGCCCAAAATGTCGCTGTCTAGGCTGGGTGCCGATCGCAGTCGGGCCGCCTCAGCCGAGAGCACCAGGGCTGGGGTACCAGGGGCAAAGTTATGGCCCCGAAAGTCAGCGGAGCCGGGGGGAACGCCAACCATCGGATTAAAGCCAGATTCCTTGAGCACCACGGTGCCATTGGCGGCTACGATCTCTAGCTCAGTGTTGCCGAGGGTGTCAATGCGGGCAAACCGCTCGGCTTCGCCCCCGGCTTGGTAGACCGTCTGCCTGCCAGTGCTGGGCAGCAGCTCAGTCGGTGCCCCCCGCAGTTCTACAATGTCCGTAGTTTTGTTATAGAGATTCATCCGCAGACTGGCGTCGCTGCGATAGACCCGCACCACCATCGATGCGGTTTCAAAAAACAGCACCGTCTCAGCGCTGCCCGCCTGAGCTAGCATGACAGCCTGCTCTGGTAGCGGGTTTAAGCCATGTCCTGGCTCCCGGCCCCAGGCTGGGGCAATGCTCAGCCCCAGGGCTGCCAGCGATAAAACCGTTAAAGCAACTCGATTCATAGCATGTAACCCACAGTTAACCGATGGTCAGGCAGGATGGTGTCTCAAACAGTGCTTTGGTGATGGCAGGCTAGCCAAACGCTAGCACCCCACCTAAGCACACCAGATACCTAAGCGTAACCTTACTGCAAAACCCTGCTGCCGTTAACCTGAGGCCTCTCTACTCTTGACCCGCCTAGGTTTGCACCAAAGGGTTTGCACTAAAGGGTTTATACGAGCGACGAGGTCAGGCCCGACGCCTCGGGCGATTGACTCCCCTGGGGCAGTTCTTGAGCGGGGTAGAGCTGTACTCGATGGGGGTCAACGGTGATCTGCACGCGCGCACCTACGGCAATGGCGCTCCCCACAGGCAGCCGCGCCTGGATCAGCCGCCCCGAGGGGGGCTGAAGGCAGTATTGATATTCGCGCCCGAGAAATTGGCGATCGCGCACTACAACCTGCCCCTGATTACCTACGGCCAAGGACAAATCTTCCTGGCGCACCATGAGGTCTGCCTGGGTGGCCTCGGGGAGCGTGTCTGGAGCCGCAAAACAGCCCACCTCCGTCTCCCAGCCCTGGGCCACCCGGCGGGCCGGCAAAAAATTGGCCTGGGTGACAAATTCAGCCACAAAGCGAGAGGCGGGCTGGCTATAGACCATCTCTGGAGTATCGATCTGCTCTAGGTGGCCCCGGTTCATCACCGCCACGCGATCGGCCAAGGCTAGGGCCTCTTCTTGGTCATGGGTGACAAAGATGCCCGAGGCCCCCACCTGGCGCAATATGTTGCGCACCTCTTGGCGCAGGTAGAGACGCACCTGCACATCTAGGTTGCTAAAGGGCTCGTCGAGCAGAATGATGGCCGGGCGTGGGGCCAGGGCGCGGGCTAGGGCCACCCGCTGCTGTTGACCCCCCGACAGCTCGTGGGGGTAGCGGTGCTGGAGGTCTTTGAGACCGACCAGGGCGATCGCCGCCGCGCTTTGGTGCTGTATTTCCGCTGGCGAGGGCCCGCCCCGCCGCCGCCCCTGCAACCCAAACGCCACATTCTGGGCTACGGTCAGGTGGGGAAACAGGGCATAGTCTTGAAACACAATACCCACGTCGCGGTGCTCTGGCGGTAGCCAAGTAGACCCGTTCACCGCCTGATTGCCCAGGTAGAGGGCACCGTCGTCAGGCTTCTCAAACCCGGCGATTAGCCTCAGCAGCGTCGTCTTGCCGCAGCCCGACGGCCCCAGCAGCCCAAGAATTTCTCCCTGTTTTAAGGTCAAACTGACCCGATTGACCGCTGGGGGCAAGTGGGCCACGTATCGCTTGGTGAGGGCATCGAGGCGCAAAACATCAGATCGGGGCATAACCGAGACATTAGAAAAAACTAGGCCGCTCCAGTAAAGTTCGCCCAAGTCTAGAAATGAAGGCTTACTGGTGAGAAAACTACAGATCCCGAATTGGACTTGGTGTAGCGGCCTTATTGCAACTATTACTCATTAACTATACCCCTGCCTAGGCCTGCTCCAGCGACGGTAAGGGGCTAAACCATTGCCATCGCCGTGGTAATCGTCCACAGATCTACCAACAGCAACAGCAAGGTCAGGCCCAGCAAAATAAAGTACATCCAGGGCTGAGCCAGAGGCTTTACATCTTGGGTGTCAATGCCGGTGTAGGCCTCGACCAGAGCCACCAGGCGCGCAAAACCCGCCACTCGCATGGGCAACAGGTAAGCTCGTTGTTGGTCTGATCGCGCCGTATCTGAGCCCACAAAATAGTAAACAATGCCACCCTGGCCCGTCGATCGCGGCTTCAGCGCCTTGACCTCTGCCCAGGGCAAGTACCACCCGCCGCGAAACAGCCAGCGTACCCAAACTGGGTAGGTCACCCGAATGCCTGCGCCAGTCACCTCTACCCGCTGCCCGAGAGCGCCGTAGAGCGCCAACAGACCTAGGCCAATGCCTGATACTACTAGGGCTGGAGACACTGCCGCCTGGGTCACCTGAGCCAAAAAAGGCAGCGGCCCCAGCAGCGCCAGATAGAGCAGCAGCAGCGTCAGGCGAATCAGAGGAGAAATGTGAAAGCTAGCGCGATCGCTCTCAGCCAGGGGCAGGCTGGGCGGCGCAGTTGACAGTGATTCGGTCATAGGTAGCAACGGGGCAACAAGACTTGCTTCTCAAGGTAGATACTTTTGCACCACCTGCCAACCTGACCACCCCACCGCTACTAGAGCTAACCCCAGTACACCGTTGAGAGAACGGTGAAGCGATCGCGCCCAGGGGCGATCGGGCGCAATGCGGCTGGCGCTCCAGGCTGAAGCTAGCACCAGCGCCACCACGGTCAGACCAAACAACAGATGCACCGAATGCCCCAACCGACCGTACTCACCCAGGGTGCCAATTAGCCCAATGGCCAGCAGGCCCAGCACCAGCAAGACCACGGTCGTACCTAAGATGATATGAAGCGGTCTTAGCCAGGCCGATCGTTCATGCTGCTGGGAGCGAGTGTAAAACAGCACGCCACCGGTAATCGCCAACAGGCCATAACCCGTGATGGTTAGCCCCATTGACCAGGCGGCGATCCGCCACAACCATAAAAATGAAGGTAGATTCATCCCCTCTCCTGCCTATCCTGGTCAGCCATGCCCCAGCGGTTCAGCGAGAGTAGACCCTCTACCTCCCGAAAATAACTACCCTAAAGCCAATAGCTCTATCTGCCGTGGTCAGGGCAAAGCACGCTTACCCTCAGTGTAGTCTCTAGCCAGCAGGAGTAACGGCTACTACAGCCGAGGACTCTGCCACCGGCCCAGACAGAGGCTCAGCTTCGAGAATTGGACTGGAGGCGGGCTCAAAGACCGCTGGCTCAGGGTCTGCAACCCTCAAGCGATCGCAGGGAATGCTGTCTGATAAAATGGCGCTAGCCATCATACCCGTATGAATTTCTAGCAGTGCTCTGGGAACCGTTTCAAACAGTAGGCGCTGCCCTGGAAAAACAACCCGCTCAAAGTACCAATCGGGCACGTTGGTAATACGGGCAATCTGCATCTTACTGGTAGCGTTGATGTAGCAACAGAGAATCTGACTCTGCCCGTCGGAGGGAAGGGGATCAAGAATTTGTGCCATTTGATGCTTTACGGCAATACTGCAAGAATCACTGGGCAAAGCCTAACACCTCGCGATCCCCAGCTGTTGTAAAGGCGACTACCAACCCCTGCAACAGCTCAACTATTCAAAATGTTTAGACACAGTACTTAAGACTTCGCAATACCTAAGCAGGGCTTGAAGCCGCAGCCCAGTTAACCTGTGAAGAGGCAAACCTATGGCTGCCTAAGGTCGAAGAACTTGGGTCGTTCTAGAGAGACCCATAACGCTTTTATACCACGGGCTGGGCCCATTTTCTCTCAGGGCCTAGAGTTTGGGAGGCCTCTGGGCACAACAGTTGAGTTAACTCTATAAGTCTATGGGGACTACATCAACTAGACTCTAGGGCTGATTTCGGCGATCGCCCGGCCCGCAGCAGTAGACGGTGCTATCGTGAAGATATATGTCAAGCCTGAGAAGCATGCCCTCTACTACCGCCAGCCAGGCCCGTGTGCTCTACGTGCGGCTGCCTTGTAATCCTATCTTCCCCATCGGGGTGGTTTACCTGGCCGATCATGTGCACAAGCTGTTCCCTGGTTTAGAACAGCGAATTTTTGATCTGGGTGCTGTGCCACCCCTCGACTATGGTGCCGCCCTCGACCGCTGCATCGACGACTTTAAGCCCACCCTGCTGGTGTTCTCCTGGCGAGACATTCAGATCTTTGCCCCGGTGGGCGGTCGCGGCGGCAACCCGCTGCAAAATGCCTTCGAGTTTTTCTACGCCCGCAATCTGTGGCTTAAGGCTCGGGGTGCCCTGGGCGGGCTGCGCATGGCCACCACCTACCTGGCGGAGCTGTGGCGCAACCAGGGCTTGATTAAGCGAGGCTTCAAGCGCGCCCAGCGCTACTCCCAAAACGTCACCACCGTGGTGGGCGGCGGGGCGGTGAGCGTGTTTTATGAGCAGCTGCACAACCGCCTGCCCAAGGGCACGATCATCTCTGTAGGCGAGGGGGAGATGCTGCTAGAACGGATTTTGCGGGGCGAAGATTTCTCAGACCAGCGCTGCTACATTGCTGGGGAGACCACACCGCGCGATCGCCTGATCCATGAAGAGCCCGCCCCGCTCGAAAAAACCGCCTGCAACTACGACTATATCGAGGCGATCTGGCCCGAGTTTGACTACTACCTGCAAGACCAAGATTTCTACATTGGCGTGCAGACCAAACGCGGCTGCCCCCACAACTGCTGCTATTGCGTCTATACCGTGGTCGAAGGCAAGCAGGTGCGCATCAACCCCGCCGAGGAGGTGGTGGCCGAAATGCAGCAGCTCTATAAGCGTGGCG
This sequence comes from Pseudanabaena sp. PCC 9330, assembly GCF_055795045.1. Classification (NCBI taxonomy): domain Bacteria; kingdom Bacillati; phylum Cyanobacteriota; class Cyanophyceae; order Pseudanabaenales; family Pseudanabaenaceae; genus Pseudanabaena; species Pseudanabaena sp. PCC 9330. The sequence continues at coordinate 36,801 of NZ_JAYFES010000087.1, forward strand.
TGCGAAACTTTTGGTTTACCGATGCCCAGTTCATTCCCGCTCGCCGCTTTATGCGCGATGCCGAAGAACTGCTGGAGAAGATTCTCGCAGCAGGCATGGACGACATTCACTGGGCCGCCTACATTCGCGCTGACAACCTGACGCCCAAGCTCTGCAAACTCATGGCCGACACCGGCATGAACTATTTTGAGATCGGCATCACCAGCGGATCTCAAGAGCTGGTGCGCAAGATGCGCATGGGCTACAACCTGCGCACGGTGCTGCAAAACTGCAAAGACCTGAAGGCGGCGGGCTTCAACGACCTGGTATCGGTCAACTACTCGTTTAATGTGATCGACGAGCGGCCCGAGACCATTCGCCAGACCCTGGCCTACCACCGCGCTCTAGAAGAGGTGTTTGGCCGCGACAAGGTAGAGCCTGCGATCTTCTTCATTGGCCTTCAGCCCCACACCCACCTCGAAGAATACGCCTTCGAGAAAGACATTCTCAAGCGCGACTATAACCCGCTGGATATTCACCTGCCCTGGGTGTCGAAAAAGCTGCTGTGGAACCCAGAGCCGCTAGGCTCCTTCTTTGGCGAAGTTTGCTTAGAGGCTTGGCAGCGCAACCCCGACGACTTTGGCCGCGAGGTGATGGATATTCTCGAAGAGCGCCTGGGGATCGCACCCCTGGAAGAGGCTCTGAGTGCGCCGATTGAGGAGCGCGATCGCCCTCTGGCCGCCGCCGCCCGGTAGGCGATCGGCACACCAAGGGTCTGGGATTACAATGGGGTTATCCTGACTCCCATCCCTATGCCCATCCTGGACATTACAAGTCATTCTCCGACCTTGAAACCCTATCGATGGAGCATCGACAGCTACCATCGAGCGGTGGCGGCTGGCGTTTTTGATAGTCAGCCAGTTGAGCTGTTGGCGGGGGAGCTAATTGAGATGTCGCCAGAGGGTATTCCCCATGCGGGGTTGAGCAGTGATGGGGCCGATTACCTGCGGGAGAGGCTGGGCAGTCAAGTGAAAGTGCGGGAGGCCAAGCCGATTACCCTACCCGATGACTCAGAACCAGAACCGGATATTGCCGTCGTGTGCCCCCTGGGGAATGTGTATAAGACCGAGCGGCATCCCCAGGTTGACGATATTTTTTGGGTGATTGAGTACGCTAACACCAGCCTAGAGAAAGATCGGGATGTGAAAAGCGCGATTTATGCCCAGGCTGGCATCGACGAATATTGGCTGGTGAATTTGAAGACCCGAGAGTTGACGGTGTATCGCGATCCAATGGGGGATCAGTACCAGTCAGAAACACTGCTCACGGCTGGTATGCTCTACCCGCTCAGCTTTCCCACGGTGGGCATTGAGGTCAACCGCCTGGTGCAGTAGCCTACCCCCAAAGACTAGGGCTCTAGCTGAATGGACGGCTCGCACAGTACCGGAAAATTGACTGAGTTGGCAATAAAGCATTTCTGGTGGGCCGACTCATGGAGCTGGGCCGCCAGCGCCGCATCGCTCTGAGGCTCAATCGTCACCACGGGCCTGAGCAGCACCTTAGAAAACCGACCGCCGCCGTCGGTTTCAACCATCGTGCCGATGGGGTAGTCGATGTAGCGGGTAACAACCACCCCGGCGTCGGCGCACAGGTGCAGGTACCAGAGCATGTGGCAGCTCGACAGTGAGGCTACCAGCAGTTCTTCGGGGTTGTACTTGGTTTTGTCGCCCCGAAAGGCTGAATCAGCCGAGGCCTCGATGGTGGGTTTGTCGGCTACGGCAATGGTATGGGCGCGATCGTAGGCACTGTAGCTCTGGGTACCCTGGCCCGTGTTGCCCGTCCAGTGCAGTTCAACGCGGTAGAGATGGGGCTTCGCTTTGTTCATAGTGGTCTCTGCCTACAAGGGAGCCTAAGGGGGCCATGGAGGAGGTGTTCGGTTTCCCAAAATCAGATTGACTGAATGAAGCCATTGGCCCTACCAGATAGCTTAGGGCACTGTGCCACCGAGCTGTTCCCTAGCCAAACACCCTCGTCTCTTGGCAGATGTCTACCGACGAATTTGCTGCCAGGATGAAGGCACCCTACGGCAGAAAGGAATGGCTATGATCCTCGATGGCGTGATTGTAGATATTGATGGCACGCTGGTTTTGAGCAACGATGCCCACGCCCACAGCTGGGTAGATGCCTTTGCCAGCCAGGGCTATGAGGTGCCCTTTGACCAGGTGCGATCGCTGATGGGTATGGGCGGCGACCAGCTCATGCCCAAAGTTGTGCCGGAGCTAGACGAGGCAACTGAGCCCGGCAAGACGATCGCCAGCTACCGCAAAGAACTTGTCTTAAATGAGTATGTCCCCCACATCTCCCCGGCCAACGGGGCCAGACCACTGGTGCAAAAAATGCGCGAGGCAGGCCTGCATCTAGTGATCGCCACCTCCGCCAGCCCCGAAGAACTGGAGGTGATGCTCAAAATTGCCGATGTGGAAGACCTGCTGACCGCAGCCACCACCTCTGACGACGCCGACAACTCTAAACCCGCCCCCGACATTGTGAACGCCGCGCTGAAACGGGCTCAGCTAGACCCCGATCGCACCGTCATGCTGGCCGACACTCCCTACGATATTGAGGCCGCTGGCAAGGCCGGAGTAGGGGTGATTGCTATGCGCTGCGGCGGTTTTAACGATGAAGACTTGGCAGGTGCGATCGCCATCTATGACGACCCCGCCGATCTGCTGCGCCACTACGATCGCTCTCCCCTAGGGCAGCCGTAGCTCAGCTGTCCTAATTTCTAAGGCTAGGAACCTCAGCCCAGAGCTCGTTGCTCCAGCGCTCGTTTCTCCATGGCTTTGACGAATTCATCTTTGCCATCCATGTAGCTGTCGATGTCGGTGGGGTACTGAGCCGCCAGAGTGCGCTTGAGGTCACTATACTGCTGGGCACAGTCGGGGTGGGCTCGCATAAAGTCACGAAAGGCCAGATGCCGTATCACCTCGGGCGACCCCAGCTGAAATGTGTGCAGGTGGTGGGTTCTGACCCCTGCCTCATTGTCTTTGCGAAAGTAGCGCCGCCCCGGCAGGCCATACTCACCCAGGGCGGTGTAGCCCAGCGCTGCCAGGGCCGGGTTGCAGGCATCTACCGGCTCGATGTGGCTGACTTCTGCCAATAGGTCGATCACGGGCTTGGCGTAGATCTGGGGAATCGCGGTGCTGCCGATGTGGTGAATGTAAACCATGTTGTCACCCAACGCGCGCGCAACCTGGACAGCCTCCGCTGCAAAAGCCTCAGGCCACTTAGGGTTGGGGGGATGAACCTGAACCTGTTGCATGGCAATTCAATCCGCTGAACACGTTGCATCTTAGGTGCCCTTGTTATTATCTTAAAGACACGAGCAATGGCAACAATAGAGGAACGCAATGCTGGAGGGGTCAATTCTAAAGCGGCTGGTGGATGGCCGAGCTGAACCAGACACCACACCTCTTAATTACGGTGTCTACTACAAAAATACGCTGGTTGCCCTCTGCCACGCTCTTGAAGACTGCATTTTGACCTCTGGCTCTGCTCCGCTGGTGATTACCGCGTTTCAGCGGGGTAAGTGGTATCTAGAAGAGGCCGATCGCTACAGTGCGATCGCAGACACCGCCAAGCAAATCGTGATTATGGCTGCCTCTGAGTCGGGCTTCCACGATCACCCCACCAGCCAGCGAGAGAATGTTGATCTAGTCGACCTGGCCAACGACGACCCGGTGGCCGAAGAGTGGCACTTGATGATTCTCTCTCCTGACTACAGTGCCATGGTGCTGTGCCAGGAGCTATCGGTGGCCGACTATGGCAAGGCCGGGGTGCCCGAGCACGATTTGGAGCGCAAGTTTTACGGTCTCTGGACGTTTGACTCGTCTCTGGTCAGTCAAACGGTCGAGCTGGCGATCGACCACGTGGGCCGCTATAACCCCGCTCTCCAGGCCAAGTTGGCCGATCACCTCGCCACCCTCAAGCAGCAAAATCCTGAATTACGTGGCGATGTGCCTGCTGCTGTCAGTCACACCGTCACCCAGGTGGTGCACTACCTGCAAAACAGCCGCAACGACCTCCAGGGCAACCTGGCTTTTAGCCTCGTCGACGATCTCGACCAAAATCTTTTCTCCAACGAGCTGCAAGCCTTCCTCCGCATGGCTCAGCTGGTAGACTTTAGCGACCCTGTGAACCCCCTAGCCGCTAGCGAAGTGGTATCGCTGCTAGAAATGATGGGTCAGCTGCTCGACCTGCCCGCCTGGCAGCTCCAGCGGCTACGCCTAGCGGGGATGCTGCACCGCATTGCCCCGGCCCCTGACCTGGCCAATCTGACTGACGATGGCCCTAGTTGTCCCCTAATTCCTGAGGTACAGGCCCTGCGGCTGATGCCGCGCATGCGTGCGATCGCTGCCATTATTGCCCACCAGGGCGAGTGCTGGGATGGTAGCGGCTACCCCGCTGGTTTAGAAGGCGATGCCGTGCCCCTAGAGTCGCGGATGTTGAGCCTGGCGGCTGAGTTTCAGCGACGGTTGGCCGAGGCCCGCCACGGTACCCCCACCGACAACAACCTGACGGCTCTCGGGGAGGTCTTAGCCATGTGCCAAAGCGAAGCAGGCCAGCGATGGGATCCAAAACTGGTAGAAATTCTGGGGCTAATGGTGATGGGTCTGCAACAGGGTATGAGTCTGCCCACCATACCCACTAAGATTACTTTGGGGTCGGGGTTACTCAACCCTGACTTGGCCGAGCCCACTGTCTTTCCTGCTGCCTCCGAACTGGTTTCTCAATAGTCTTTCTCGCTGGTCTTTTGCAACCTGTGACTTCTGTACCCAGCCCTTCTTTAGATATTGCCGCCCTGCGATCGGGCCAGCTTCGGCATCTGGCCGGAGCTGATTTAGAAGACGAAGACCTATCTGGTGTCGATCTGGCGGGTATTCACCTGGCCGGGGCCAACCTGATGGGCGCTAACCTGAGCCGATCGTCTTTGGTAAAAGCCCATCTCGAGGGGGCCAATCTCATGGGGGCCAGTCTGGTGGGCAGCGATCTGCGGGCCAACCTCTGGGGGGCTAACCTGATGCAGTCTGACCTCACCGGGGCCGACCTGCGGGGGGCCAACCTGCGAGGGGCCAATCTCATGGGCGCGCGTCTGGGGTCGGTCAGCCTTGCGGGGGCGTTTTTGAGCGGCTGCAACCTGATGGGGGTCAACCTTCAGGGAGTCGATCTACGAGGGGCCGACCTACGGGGGGCCAACCTTAGCGATACCAACCTTAAGGGAGCCGATCTGTCTCAGGCCGATCTGCACGGGGCGAGGCTCGACAACGCCAACCTAGAAGAGGCCGACCTACGCCAGGCCAACCTGTCGGGGGCCTCTCTAGTGGGGGCCAACCTACTCTGCGCCGACCTCACCGGCACTCAGTTTGACGGGGTCAGCCTGACCGGAGCCTGCCTGATTGGCACTGCGCTGGCTGCCTAGCCTTTTGGGTGTTCAACGGCTTAGACCATGGGTTTTGACCATCCCCCTCGCATTTTGTTTCTATACGGGTCGCTGCGGGAGCGATCTTACAGTCGGCTGTTGGCAGAAGAGGCCGCGAGAGTGATCGAGGGCTTTGGCGCAGAGGTGCGCTTCTTCCATCCCCACGGTCTGCCGCTGCTCAGCAGCGTGCCCGATGACCATCCTAAGGTGCAGGAGCTAAGAGATTTGGTGGCCTGGTCTGAGGGGCAGGTGTGGTCTAGCCCTGAACTGCACGGCAACGTCAGCGGCCTCATGAAGCACCAGATCGACTGGATACCCCTGAGCATTGGCGCGGTGCGGCCCACCCAGGGCAAGACCCTGGCGGTGATGCAGGTGAGCGGTGGTTCGCAATCGTTTAATGCGGTCAATACCCTGCGGGTGCTAGGTCGGTGGATGCGGATGTTTACCATCCCCAACCAGTCGTCGGTGCCCAAGGCCTACCAGGAATTTTATGACGATGGCACTATGAAAGACTCGGCCTATCGCGATCGCGTCATTGACGTCATGGAAGAGTTGTACAAGTTCACCCTGCTGCTGCGCGACCAGGTCGACTACCTCACCGACCGCTACAGCGAGCGCAAAGCCGAGACCGAAAAGCAAGCCCAAGCCATTGTCAGCCAGGCTATCGGTAGCGATACCGACCCAGACGAGACTGACTCTGAAGACGACTCTTAACTGTTTATCCTATTGCTGCGCTATGGTTCAGTTTTTTTGCCGCCGCTGGGCGATCGCCCTACCCGTCATCTTGGCCCTGGCCTGCCAGCCAGTGTCATCCCCCGATAGCTCTTCTGCTATGAATAAAATTGCCTTTGACCTCAGCAGCCTGGATGAAAATGGTCTGTATGGCCCTGCGGACGGCAAACGTTCCCTCGACTATGAGTTCTGTATTCCGAGCGGCGGCCCCTATGCCGATGCAGTCAGCGCCATCGACCCCTCTGCACAATTTTTTCCCCAGAGCCGGGGGCGCATTGGCTGTGGAGAAGGCGAGGTGCTGACCATCGGCAATACCCATCAGACAAATCACCAAATGATTTTGCTGGAGCTCGCCAACCTCGACTACATCGACCGTATCCAGCAGGTAGATTGGGAATAGCCTGGTTGCGAGTAAGCCTGGAGCACCATCGGCGAGAAAAAATCTCAGCATCTTACCCCAGCTTGGCTACCCGCTTGACCAGCTTTTTGCTGACGATCAATTTGAATATGATTAAGACTCAGCGATCGCGTCGTGTCTCTGGAGGAGAATTGCGCCCTTTGCCCGGTGTGGGCGATCGCGACTCTGATCAGGCCTCGTCAATCGCAGCGGCGCGGCTGCAACCCCAGGGTTGACTCGTTATCATGCCGGCTACTGGCTTTAATGCACCCAAGCAAGCGTGCATTGTTGATCGTTACTGCGCATCGCCAGTTCGATAATGCGAATGGTGTCTCGCGCGGTTTCGGGCGTGACCGCTAGCTCGGCACGTCCGGCGATCGCATCGGCCACATTTTGATAGTAGGCCTGGTAGCTACCCGCCAGGGTTTCTACTCGCCCCTCGACATGCAGCCCGTCAATTTGCGTGTTGAGCCTGCCCCAGCGCTCCCTGGGCTCCTCACCCCAGCCGGGGGAAGCGGGGGTGAGGCCGCGCTTCAGCGCCTCCTCCTGCGGGTCCATGCCATATTTAATGAAGGAGCCTTCGGTGCCGCGCAAAATGAAACGGGGTTCTTGCCCGCGCACCAGCATTCCCCCTTTGAGAATCACCTTTAGCTTGTCGTAGTGCAGAGTTAGATCAAAATTGTCGACGGCCTTGGCAAATTCTCGCTGCACTCTGAGGTCAGCCGTTACCCCTTGCGGCAGGCCAAATAAAACCTGCGCCTGATCGATCAGGTGGGCACCTAAATCAAAAAGAATGCCGCTGCCCTCGCCTACCTCTTCTCGCCAGGCGTTGGGGCGGGGGAAGTTTCTGAAGCGATCGTAATGGGACTCGTATTCGACTAGGCGACCCAGCCGATGGCTGGCCAACAGCCGCTGTACGGTCAAAAAGTCGCCGTCCCATCGCCGGTTGTGGTGGACGCTGATCAGTCGGTTTTGCCCACGTGCCAGCTCAATTAACTCCTGGGCCTGAGCCGACGAGGTGGTGAAGGGCTTTTCGACCACAACGTGTTTATGGGCGAGCAGCGACTGGCTGGCCAAGTCGAAATGGGAGCGGTTGGGGGTGGCGATCACAACCAGGTCAATGGCTTTGTCTTGCAAGAGGGCGGCGGCGTCTGGCACCACCTTGACGGACGGATCGCGATCGATCGCGGGGTCTGGGTGGCGCGACACCACTTTCTTTAGCCTCAGGTGGGGCACTGACTGAATGATCGGCAGATGGAAGGTGCGAGCTGCCATGCCATAGCCAATCAGCCCTACGCAAATTTCATTTACCATGGGGCCACCAGCAGGGAAGGTTGGGTAAAACGCAGGGTCACCCAATTTCCTTAAACTAAACCTTCATCCCTTACTCACGACCCATTGCTTCATCAAACTCAACTGCTGTTGTCGTGCCCCAAGCTGTCGAATAGTTAGATTCTGGGGTTTGGGCGCGGCGATCGCCCATGAATCGGTGAAGGAATTTGTGCAATTAAGATAGGTTGTTGGGTAAGAAAACTATCGGTGAAGTTGAGTTTTGCTGGTGTTTCACTCAACATGCAGAAACTATCTCATCAACCTATAGCGGTTCTCATTTGGATGAAGTACCGGTAAGTGGCTCAATCTTATGAACTTCCAGACTTCCCCCAATCGAGATGTACTTCATGCGTTCAGGAACCGCTGTAGTTGCTTACGATAGGGTGCATCCCAGTTTTGCAATAAGTACAAATGCGTAGCCATCAACCCTACGAGAATCAAGGGTCTTGAAGGTCATCTCATCTCTAGCCTTACAAGACTGGGATGCGCCCCTTCCGATACTCCTTGTTCTCGCCCACAGTGTCTTCTCAAAAATTGGCTGGGCTGCACTTTCAAGACTCAAGAAATCGATCGGCTGCAATAGGCAATTTCCTGTCACGCGCAGCGCAGCACCTGAGGCCAAGATGCCTCGACCTGCTTCAACTCTAGCCCACGCTGGAAGATTTCGTCGATCGCCATCATGTCCCCGGTCTCGGTCATAAACTGGTGGTCGGCGGTGGCGCGGATGGTGGTGCCGTCGTCGAGGTGATATTCAAACACCTCTTGCTGGCCGCGATCGTGCCATTGGGCGACGGGTTGGGTGTACACATAGCCGCTCTCATCCACACTAAAGACATTGCAGGGGATGCGTTTGGCGACGATTTCGCCGATGGTGAGGGGGCCGTACTCTAGCGTCAGCAGTTCAGTGTCGGCGCTGAGGCAGTATTCGGCGAACTTCACCATTTGGTCCCAGAGTTCTTCGGCCACCTTCTTGGCGACGCCTTTCTGCATGGCACCGCCGACGAAGTTCTCCTGGTGCTTGAGCATTTCCGACATTTTCTTTTTACCCATGGCTCGCCGCAGCAGGTCGGCCTGGCCCAGAGAGTAGCCGCCCATGTCCTGGGCGATTTTCATGATCTGCTCCTGGTAGACCATGATGCCGTAGGTCTCGCTGAGAATCGGCTTGAGAATTTCGTCGGCGAAATCAATTTTTTCGCGCCCGTGCTTGCGGTTGATAAATTTGGGAATCAGCCCGGCATCCAGCGGCCCCGGTCGGTAGAGGGCAAGTACGGAAGAAATATCTTCTAAACCCGAGGGCTTGAGGTCTTTAACAATCTGGCGCATGCCGGAAGACTCTAGCTGGAAGACGCCGCCCAGGTCACCGCGCTCTAGCAGCTTGTAGGTGGCGGGGTCATCCATAGGCAGGTCGTCGGGGTCGATTTTGGTGCCGTGGGTGGCCTCGATCAGCTCCAGGGTTTTTTGGATCATGGTGAGGTTGCGCAGGCCCAAAAAGTCCATCTTTAAGAGGCCCAGGGCTTCCACATCTTCCATGTAGTACTGGGTGATTACCTGGCCGTCGTTGTTGCGCTGGAGGGGCACAATTTCGTCGAGGGGGTCTTTGGAAATCACCACCCCGGCGGCGTGCATGCCGAAGGTTTTGTTAGTGCCCTCAATGCGCAGGGCCATGTCGATCCAGCGGCGGGTTTGGGGGTCGTTGTCGTACTTTTCTTTGAACTCCGGGGCGGGGGTGTCGTCGGAGATCATCACCTTGAGCTTGGTAGGCTTGCCCCGCGCCACAGGGATCAGCTTCGCCATCCGGTCGGACTCGGCGTAGGGAATGTCGAGCACGCGGGCCACGTCCTTGAGCACCGCCTTGGAGGTCATGCGGTTGAAGGTGATGATTTGCGCCACCCGCTCCTCGCCGTAGCGGCGGGTGACGTATTTGATTACCTCATCGCGGCGATCGATGCAGAAGTCGGTGTCAATATCCGGCATCGACTTGCGTTCGGGGTTGAGAAAGCGCTCGAACAGCAGGCCGTGGTGGATGGGGTCGATGTTGGTGATTTCCATGGCGTAGGCCACTAGCGACCCCGCCGCCGAGCCGCGACCGGGGCCGACGGGAATGTTGTTGTCGCGGGCAAAGCGAATGTAGTCCCACACGACGAGAAAGTAGGTGGGGAAGCCCATCTGGATCATCATCTCGATTTCGTATTCGAGGCGATCGCGATACTCCCCGTCAATCTCCCCATAGCTGGCCGCCTTCATGCGCTTGACCAACCCTTCCCGCGCTACGTGGCCCATGTAGGCCCCAGCGTCTTCGTTAAACTCTGGCGGGATGGGGAAGTCGGGAATGCGCGACTGACCGAGGATGCCGGTGTACTCTTCGATTTTGTCGGCGACTTCGAGGGTGTTGGCGATCGATTCTTCGATCACCTCTGGCTCAATGTGGTCGCGGAATAGCTGCCGCATCTCATCGGCAGACTTCAGATATTCGGTGCCGCTGTAGCGCAGCCGTTTGTCTTCAGTCAGCAGCTTGCCGGTTTGAATGCAGAGCAGAGCGTCGTGGGCCTCCACATCGTTGCAGGAGATGTAGTGGGAGTCGTTGGTGCAGATCACCTTAATGTCCATTTCGCGGGCGATCTTTAGCAGCTCGACATTCACCACCCGGTCTTCGGGGGAGCCGTGATCTTGAATCTCCAGGTAGTAATCTTCGCCAAACAGGTCTTTGTACCACTGGGCCACCTTGCGGGCCACATCGGGCCGCTTCTGCAAAATCGCCTGGGGCACTTCGCCGCCTAAACAGGCGCTGGTGACGATCAGCCCTTCGTGGTACTGCTCCAGTAAGTCTTTGTTGATGCAGGGGCGCGAGAAGATGCCCTTGCCCTGCACCCCTTGTAGGTGAGAGATGGTGGTGAGCTTAACCAGGTTTTTGTAGCCCTGGGTATTTTTGGCCAGCACTACCTGGTGGTAGCGGGGGCGGCGCTGCTGCTGCGAAATGTCGCCGTTGATCAGGTACATTTCGTTGCCGATGATCGGCTTGATACCCGCCCCTTTGCAGACCTTGATCAGCTCGATCGCACCATACATGACGCCGTGGTCGGTGAGCGCGATCGCAGGCATGCCCAGTTCCTTCGCTCGCTCCACCATCTGGGGCAATTGGCTGGCCCCGTCGAGCAGGCTATAGGCACTGTGGATGTGGAGACCAACAAAGGACATGACGCCGCTGCTCTAGTAGTACGATTTTACTTTTTTGAGCTTGCGATCGCCAGATTTGTTAACCTAAAGCGCCCAAGCTGCTCCTTAGGTTAACGGATCTGTCGGCCCACATCTAGTGATTTTCGAGAAAGATAAAATTTGGAGACCCCTAGATATGGAGTCTTCCCCTCCGAGGAGGGGAAAGTGAAAGTGCTGCTCTAGGGACTTTTCTGATGCCGGACTCAGGTTAGACAATCACCCCTCGCAGATGCTCAGCCAGGCGAATCGCCAGGGCCGCCAGGGTCAGCGTTGGGTTGGCTGCTGGCGACGACGGAAACACCGACAGGTCGCAGGCGTACAGATTGTCGTAGGCCAAAAACTTGAGGTTGGTATCGACCACCCCATCGTTGAGCGATCGGCCGTCCTCGGTCTCGCCGCCCATGCGCAGGGTGCCCACCTCGTGGGCTACCCCACCCAGCCCCGCCCCCTTGAGGCTGAGGTCGTTGTTGACCAGGGCTTCGCCGCCGAGGGCATTGATAATGCTGTCTTTAATCGCGCTCATCTCGTCGTAGTACTGGCCGCCGAGGGGGCTGGGCTGCATCTGCACCACCGGCTTCACAAAGGCTGGGCCGATCTGCTGCACGGTGTTGGCCTCGATCAGCGGTGCATCCATCAAAAACACAATCTCGCAGAGCATGACGTTGCCCTTCTCTCGGCGGTGGCGCTCTAGCAGGGCCATATCGACGTAGCGGCCCTGGTTAAAGTCAGCGCCAAACTCCAGCACCACATTGTAGGGGTGAGCAAGGCCGTCGTTGGGCTGGCAGAGTACCTTGCTGGTGCTGTTAGGGTCGTAGAGGTCGGCGGTGGGGGGCAGAGCAAAGTGGGTGAAGTAGATCGGGTGGTCGGTGATGCCCACACCAATTTTGCCGGTGGGGTCAGCTAATCCGCTGAGCTGGGCAATTTTGGCGCTTTCGACGGTACCTGCCGCCAGCACCACGGCCTTGGCCTGGTAGCTGCGCTCCTGCTGGGCGATCAGGTCGTAGGCGACCACGCGGGTGGCCCGGTTGCCCTGGGTCTCGACCCGGCTGACGGGGTGGTTGAGGTTGATAAACAGGTTCTGGTTGCCCTGGGGGCCTTCGGTCAGCATCGACTCGGTGAGCAGGTCGGCGGTAGAAAACATGCCCGTGGGCACGGTGCTGAGATCTTGGGTGTTGGAATACTGCACCGCCATGGGGGCGTCGAAGGCGGTGAACTCGCCTAGGGTTTGGCGCAAGAACTGCTTCACCCGGCGGCGGTAGGGAGTGGGGGGCAGAGGCACGCGGTTCATCAGATCTTCGGCCTGCTGGTAGCCGCCGCCTTCGAGAAACCAGCGCAGGCTGCGGGGCCAGCGGTCTAGCTCCCACCAGGCCATGCGGGGAATCAGCCCGCCCCAGAAGATCGATTTACCGCCCAGGTTAAAGGCCTGCCCGCCGTCGAAGGCGGAGCCAAACCCGTTGGCAAAGTTCTGCACTTTGAAGCGTTCGTACAGAGTCCATATATGTTTATCGAACTGGCCGACCCGGTGCTGCCGGGGCAGGTTGGCGGTGTGGGTGGGAAACAGGTAGCTGCCCGCCTCCAGCACCAGCACATCTAGCCCCAGGTCAGAGAGCTGGTCAGCCAAGATGCCACCGCCAATGCCGGAGCCCACCACAATCACATCGTAGAGGCGGTTTTCATCTAGGTTGGGGGGAAAGAACTGCTGCTGGATGTTGGTGTTTTCGACCACTACCTCGGTCATGGGCGGAAAGGTGACGGCAGGGGCGGTGTAGAGGTAGTCGCCCCCCAACACCGGCTGGAGGAACAGGTCGGGGCCATTTTGCCAGTAGGTGCGCTCGAGCACAAATTTGAAGGTGAAGCCGCCGCCGTAGCGGGCCACAGGTAGCTCAAAGCGCCAGGCGCCATTTTCATAGAGGCCGGGGATGTCTTTGGCGGCCCAGCCGTCGAGGGCGGTGCGCAGGGTGATTTGGCGATCGGGGCGGTAGTCAGCGGTGGCGAAGCGAATGGTAAACATGGGGCTATCCTCGCGGGGGTCGCTTTAACCTCCAGCGGGGATCACAGGCGCTCCGGACAGAGGACTGTGATCGCGATCAGCTTTTCCAGTTTGCAGAAGGATTTGCCATCTGTCTGGCGGTGGCGATGGCGATGGGCCTAGTCAATGTCTCGATGCGTTGACAGTGACAGAGAAACTCCCATACTGAAGGGCATAGGATAATTGGTGGTCAGCTCATATCCCCAACCCCGCTCCAGAAAACCCTCAAAGAAATGCCATGATGGCCCCCAGCGATACTCACGTCTACCCGGTACTCTGGCAAGACGACCACCTGGTGCTGATCGACCAGCGGCAGCTGCCGGAACGCTACAACATTGTGGCCATTCGGCGGTGCGAGGATGTGGTGCGATCGCTGCGTTCCGGCATTGTTCAAGGCGGCTCTGCTCTGGGGTTGACCGCCGCCTACGGCTTGTACCTAGGGGCCAATGAGATTTTCACCGACGACCCCACTGCTTTTTGGGAACGACTGGAGGCGATCGGCGATCAGTTTAAGCAGACCCGGCCTGACAAGGCCCATTTGCAGTGGGCGGTAGATCGGGTGCTGGCCATAGCCCACCACTCTCGGGATGCGATCGCTAGCGTTAAGGAACAATTGCTGGCCGAGGCCCAGGCGCTGCAGGCCGAAGACTTTAACCTCTGCCATGCCATTGGCGACCACGGCATGGCCCAACTGCCCAAAACACCTGAAAAGCTGACGGTGCTGACCCACTGCAACCACGGGGCGCTGGCCACCTCGGGCTATGGCACGTCGTTAGGCATTATGCGATCGCTGTGGCAGGCGGGTCGTCTAGAGCGCGTCTACGCCGCCGAGACCCGCCCTACCTTGCAGGGGTCACGCCTGACCGCCTGGGAATGCGTGCAGGAGGGCATACCCGTCACGGTGATCACCGACAGCATGGCCGCCCACTGTATGGCCCAGGGGCTAATCCACGGGGTGCTGGCGGGGGCCGATCGCATTGCCGCCAACGGCGACGTGCTGAGCAAAATTGGTGCCTATAGTCTGGCTTTGGTGGCCCAGGCCCACACCATTCCCTTTTTGGTGGCAGCGCCGGTATCCACCATCGACTTGAGCGTGGCCCGTGGCGCCGATCTGGCGATCGCAGAGCACGACCCGGCAGAGATTTACCAGTTGGGCGGGCGGGTCACCTCTCCCAACGGCGCAGGGTTCTACAACCCGGCCTCTGACCTGACCCCGGCCCGTCTCATTACAGCGATTGTGACCGAGCGGGGAGCCTTCGCCCCTGACCAAATTGCGTTGACTTTTGCCCCCAAACTGTAGAACATTGCCCCATCGTTATTATGATTAGGGGCATTGCTGCCTCTGTACGTCTCGTCTATGGCTATCCCGCGCGCCTCAGCTAATCTGGTTAAGTACTTGCTGACGGTGGTCGCGGTCACGGCGGCAGTGCTGGGGCTGCGCCTTCTCATTACCTGGGCAGCGGAGGTGTTTTTGCACCCCATTCCTATTTTGGGCGGTTGGTTAAAGAGTCTTGAGATTGTTGAGCTGAGCGTCGTTCTTTTGTTTGCGTTGTTGGGCTTTGGGCTGGGGGCTGCGACCCGTCATCTCTCAGCAAAAACGCCGCTGATGTTGAAGGCGATCGCCCTGCTGGTGGCCCTGCCTCTGGTCTTTTTTAGCAGCTATTGGCTGCGCCACCACCTATGGATCAGCCAGCTCACCGCTGAGTCAGACCTCAGCCGCAATCAAATCACGACTCTGGCCAACCAGGCGCTCACTCAGCAGGGCAGCAGCCCAGGGTTTTGGGGCTATTACACCATCACCACCCGCATGCCTATTCTGCCCGCTACGGTCTCTGAACTCCAGCGCATGGCCGACGATCAGAAGTGGTTTCGCTCAGAGCTGACCCGCTTTAGCGGCATTGAACCGGGGGTATTTTCCATGGTGTTTGACGGGGCGGGCTGGGGCATTCGCATTTTTTATATGCTGCTGGCATTGTTGACTGGTCTGATCTACTTTTCTAAGGGGCTGGCCGAGGCCGAGGTCGCTCGTCTGCGTGAGGTGGCCAAGGGCGCTGCCATCCCTATCAAAGCGCCTGGTAAGCCATGACCCTGCTGACGGTGCGGGTCAAGCCCAACGCCAAACAGCAACAGATCACTCGCCTAGACGATGGCAGCTGGCTGCTGCATCTTAAAGCTGCCCCCCAAGACGGCAAAGCCAACGCCGAGCTGATTGAGCTTTTGGCGAAAGAATTTGGCGTGGCTAAGGTCAAGGTGCGCATTAAGTCTGGGGCAACCGCCCGCACCAAGCGGGTTGAAATCGATGAGGACTAGGCCCTGACATGGCATCCCCAGTCAACCCATTCGTAATGGCGATCATTTTGGCCGGGGGCCGCAGCTCTCGCATGGGCCGTGACAAAGCATTGATGGCGGTTGAGGGCAAACCGCTGATTTATCGCACCTGCGAAGTGGCGATCGCCTGCGCCGATGCCGTCTACGTCGTGACGAACAGAGGCGATCGCTACCGCCCCCTGCTGCCCCCCAGTGTTGATCTGCTGGCTGAACCCGATGTCCCCCAGGGGCCGCTGGTGGCCTTAGGGTATGCCCTGGGGCAAATTTGTACCGAGGAAGATATAGCCCCCGATTGGGTCTTGACCCTGGCCTGCGACCTGCCCAACCTGTCGGCGGCGGTGCTGAGTAGCTGGCGTCGAGAGTTAGCGACCCTGGCCCCTGAGGTGGTGGCCTACCTGCCCAAAAGGGGCGATCGCTGGGAGCCGCTGTGTGGTTTTTATCGGGCCTCAGCGGGAGAGTCTATGCGGCAGTACGGCGGGTCGGAGGGACAATCATCAGCAACTGGTTCCAAAGGGCGATCGCTGCAAGCCTGGCTGCACCAGCAATCTGTGGTTGCGATTCCCTCAGTGGAGGATCGGCTGCTGGTGAATCTCAACACCCCCGCCGATTGGGCGCGGTGGCAAAATGCAGGCGATCGCTGAATCCTCAACGAGCGGGGGCTAGGCGTAGGGTGGGCACTGCCCACCATGGGGCAACTATCTTGCAGAGGTCGCCCATAGGTCGCCTAAATCGTCTCGATCTAGGCGAGCTTTACCCTAACCGAATTTACTCTAGTCGGGTGGACGTCCGCCCTGTCAACTTCTGAAATAACAGCTGCACTCCCAGCAAAAAGATGCCCAGGGCGGCGAGGCCAAACACCCCAGCCCCCAGGGCGGCCATGCCTATCACCAGCGTGCGCACCGCCGATGAGATATTCGCCACCGCTGGGTTGTCTGAGACGAGGGGCCGAGTGGCAAAATTGGCGGCGATCGACAGCATCATGCGGTAGGCGAGCATGGCGATCGTGCCCGCCACAAAGGAACCGCTAAAGCACTGGAGAATTTTGGCGGTCGGGGGTGGGGCTAGGGGGCTGGGGGTGGGGTCGTCGGTCATGGGTTGAGGTCATCTATGAAGACAGCATGTATTTCAGTTTACCTAGAGGTGGCAATGCCCTACCCCTACCCAAAGATCGGTAGGGTGGGCCTTGCCCACCAGGGTTAAGGCAAGGCAAGGCCAATGTCATCGCTTTAGACTTGAACCGACCACTACTCTTAGGACAAGAGCTTCCTCCCGAGGGCGCAGGCTCTGCGCTCCTACATGGAGGTATCTTCTGCCTCAGAGCCTTTACCCAAACGGATGCTGGACCTTGCTGAGCAGGTCGTAAAAGGGTTGCCAGTTGTCCTCGGTGGTAATCGGTTCCCAGACAGTTTCAATCTCGGGGCGCAGGAGCACGGTTTGCGGGTTGGTGCCGTTTAGCTCAGCGGCGATGTTGTCCATCGCCTCGGGTGGCAGGCTCTGCAGACAGCGGTGATAGGTTTGTCGCCAGGTTTCGAGCGGGGCGGCGGCGGCTGGGTCTGAGGCTTGCAGAGTAGCGCTAAAAATTTGGCTGGCGTCGTCGCGCCAGGTGGGCAAAAACTGCTGGGTAAGGCCAAAGAAGAAATCGTGGTAGCCCACCTCTACCTGGCTCAATAGCTCGATAGTTTGGCTGAGCAATTTGCTGGCCAGATCATCTGCCAAGCCTTTAAAGCCCAGCTTTTGCAGCATACGCTGCTGGTAATAAGCCTCGTAGCGATCTTTGAAGGGGGCTAGGGCCGCCTCTAGCTCTGCCTCGGGCATGATCAACTTTAGAGGCTTTTGCAGCGCCTTGAGATTCATTTGGCAGATCAGCGGCTGGTTGCTGTAGCTGTAGCGCCCGGCATAGTCAAAGTAGGCGGCGGTAAAGCGCGGGTCGTAGCCATCGATAAAGGCAAAGGGGCCGTAGTCAAAGCTTTCGCCCGTGATCGACATGTTGTCGGTATTGAGCACGGCGTGGCAAAAGCCCACCGACATCCACTGGGCGGCAAGGCGGGCAACGCGATCGCACAATTCCCCATAAAAGTGCAAATACCGCTCTTGGGCATCGGTAAACAGCCGCGCCTCGGGGTAGTAAACATCGATCACATGCTCTAGCAGCTTGGCGATCAGGTCAGGGCGCTGCAAATACTCCAGCCGCTCAAAGGTGCCAAAGCGAATGTGCGATCGGCTAAAGCGCACCAGCACCGACGATCGCGTGGGTGACGGCTCATCGCCCCGCCACAGCGCCTGCCCCGTCTCCACCAGGCTAAAAGCGCGGGAAGTGTTGACCCCCAAGGCGTGGAGCGCCTCCGCCGCCAGCACCTCGCGCACGCCGCCCTTGAGGGTAAGCATGCCGTCGCCGCCCCGGGAATAGGGAGTAGTGCCAGAGCCCTTGGTGCCAAAGTCGTAGAGATTGCCGTCGATGCCGCGCACCTGGCCGTAGAGAAAGCCCCGCCCATCGCCCAAAAAGGGATTGTATTCGCCAAACTGGTAGCCGTGGTAGCGCAGGGCGAGGAGTGGTTCGCGCCCCTGAAATTTGCCAAAGGCTTCAACAAAATCTGCGTCGGCGACAGTGGCCGGGTTGAGGCCGAGTTGACGCACCACATCGTCGTTGCGAAACCGCAGGGTGTGCTGCGGAAATTCGGCGGCGGCGACTATATCGTAATAGTCATCCCCCAGAGACTCGAGGGCGGGCAGGTAGTCGAGGGCGAGCAGGGGGTTGGCGGCAGTCATGCGATCTGGTGTTGAGGGCTGGCGGTGGGCGAAAGAACTTTAGCAACAAGAATATTACTAAAGTATGGCAAAAAATCTGATGCTTGATGTTCCCAGACGGTGCCCCAGCTATCGGGTAAGGTGGCAGTGAGAGGCTATAACCTCCCCGCTGACGATCTACCTTCCCAGACCCCGCCGCTACCCTATGGCTAAACTCATTTTGATCCGCCACGGGCAGAGCCTGTGGAATGCAGTCAACAAGTTCACCGGCTGGGTCGATATCCCCATGAGCGAGCGGGGGCGGGCCGAGGCGACGATCGCATCGTGCAAACTGCGCGATGGTGGCTACACGGTCGATATCTGCTTTACCAGCATGCTGATTCGGGCGATTGAGACGGCGATTGTCTGTCTGACGGAGTGCGATGAGGTGAGGGGCGATCGCATTCCCTACATCTGGCACGACCCGGCAGAGCCTGACTGGCACGGCTGGGATCACCACATTGGCGAACCCGATAAAGAACTCAAGATCATTCGCTCCCCGGCCCTAGATGAGCGCTACTACGGCGACCTGCAAGGGTTGAATAAAGCTGAAATGGCGCAAAAATTTGGAGAACAACAGGTGCACCTCTGGCGGCGATCGTACAGCGTGCGGCCACCGGGGGGCGAAAGCCTGGAGGATACGGTGAAGCGGACAGTGCCGTTTTTTGACGCGGCAATTTTGCCGGAGCTAAAGGCGGGTAAGAATGTGATGGTGGCCGCCCACGGCAACTCCCTGCGATCGATTTTAATGGTGCTCGATCGCCTCAGCGAAGCGGAAGTAGCCAGCCTAGAACTCGCCACGGGCGTACCGATTGTCTATGACGTGGATGCCGAAGGCGTGGTCAGCAACAAAGTAGTTTTGATGCAATAGCGGGAAAATCCCAGGGTGCTAGCAGGGGCTAGGGCCAAGACAAAAAATCTTGCCCCAGCACCCTGAGATCTGAGTGACCCGTTACTCTAACAGGACGGTTTTGGTCATGATCACCATCCACTGGGTGGCGGCGATTCCCATAGGGATCGCTTCGCGAATCGCACCTTCAGCGCTGGGCGGTACGGGGATGGGGTCGCTCCAGTCGTTGGGGTCGGCGTAGCCGATCGCATGGAGGGTTTTGATGGTGCGATCTATCCCGGCGAGGCTGCCGTAGAGCAGGTGGCGCACTTTTTCGGGGGTGAGGGACTGGGTGCCGGGGTTGTTTGCCCCAGATCTGGGGGGCAGCGGCAGGGCGTCGGCCCCTGGGTTGTCGTTGGGGTCGGGTTCCAAATATTCAAACATCGGTTCTGTTTTCCTTTTGTGGTTGAGGAAGACAGAACGCGAAAACCCTAGCCACCCGCAGTTTGCGCCGTAGATTTGCGGGGTTAGCTGTCTGTTGGTGCTTCCGACACCTTCAGGCAGCGCTGAGATTTTCGAGTTCTGCATGGCCACCGTTCTGCTAAACGGCTTAATGGATGACAATGGTGCGATCGTCCCGCGTCAACCGTGGGTTAGAAATCTCCATCTAAAGCTGAAAAGACTCACTGCGTTATTTGTGTGTTATTTTCAACTAACTCTTGCATTTCAAGAAAGCTTTAGCTCATCAAATACTTAAAGCTATGAATTTAGGAATTCAAAGGACAGAATGATAAATGCAAATCTTGCAGCAGAATTCATAGAGTGTTAGGAGCTTTTCTGCACAAGTCTTTTAGCCGTTATGTTTTAGGCCATGGTTCCGAGAATCGCTGCATCTTAGATGCCACATGTGTCGTGGAAAAATATTTTTTTGGATTAACAATTCATAATGAAATTGCCTAGTATTCTTGATCGAGGTTATTTCCCCCTAGAGCTTCCCCAGGCATTCCACTCTGCCCTTTTTGGGAAAGCTGCCATCAAGTATTCAAGCCAGCTACCCAAAGAGTTTGTTCAGTCACCTAGAAAGATGAGAAATGCTCAGTTAGCCAAGCACAACTTGGCTCGAGTAGGTCGATTTCGAAGGATTTTGGGGATTCCGAATCCAGTGATTTATTACAATCAAGCCAAGGAAATTGTCAACGGCTGGCCTGAGATTCAAGAATTCCTTAACAAAAGCTCGTTTTCTGCCACACATCCTATCATGAATTCCACAGGGCCAAGGGCAGTTAGTTCAAAAGTAAACTTAGTGGCATTGCCGAGACTTCGTGCTCTTCATCGCTCTAATGGACGTTATCTTTTAACTGCTGACATACAAAAATGCTACCCTTCAATCTATACGCATTCAATTCCCTGGGCATTGCATGAAAAAGAAATTGCAAAAGTTAAGAGGGGAGATGATCATCTTGGCAACAGACTAGACCGCTGGACACAGCGCAGTCAAGATGGGCAAACTCGAGGTATTCCGATTGGCCCTGACACATCAAAAATACTAGCAGAAATTTTACTTACAAAAATTGACATTGAACTCGAGAAGAGAGTTGGCTACTTGAACGGGTTTCGAATGACTGATGACTACGAATTAGTTTTTAAATATCGTTCAGAAGCTGAAGACACCCTCGGAATCTTGCAAGGCATTCTTTCGGAATATGAGCTTGAGCTAAATGAAGACAAGACAAGAATTCTTGAACTTCCCCAGCCTATGGAAGATACATGGACTGAAAAACTTAAGAATTTTGAATTCAGAGATGGTGCAGTAAAACAAACAAGAGATTTGCTAATGTACTTTAGCATAGCTTTTGAACTTTCTCAAAAGCACAGCAAAGATTCTGTCTTAAGATATGCCATCTCTCGCATAAGTAGTGAAACTATAAATTCTTCAGCATGGCTGACTTATCAGGATCTCCTTATTCAATCAGTAGTAGCTGAGCCTGGCACCTTGAGGTATGTTTTGTCTGAATTGAAGAGATACCAAAGCCAGGGCTATTTAGTAATTAAGGATAAGCTTCAAGAAACACTTGATGACTTGATCTCACGTCACCAACCATTGTGTCACGGGAGTGAAATAGCTTGGGCAGTTTGGACTGCCATAAGCCTTGACATATCATTATTAAAGTCATCAGTAGATAAATTACCTGGAATTGAAGATCCTATCATTCCATTATTGTCTCTTCATGCTAATTCGAAAGGGCTAATGCCTAGTGGACTCAACCTTGACAAATGGGCCTCTATGATGACTGCTGAAGAACTTTGGGGAGGGAATTGGTTGTTATGCTACGAAGCGAGTGTCAAAGGTTGGCTTCCTTCTGTTGGCGAGATTGATCACGTCAAGATTGATCCATGTTTTTCGTTTCTCAAAGAGAGAGAAGTAAGTTTTTATGATGAGAAAGCATCAAGTACGAAAAAAGCACAATGGAGAACTAATTCATCATATTCTCAGATTGTTGGGTATGGATTGATTTGAAGTGATCGTCTTTTCTAAGCGCGTAAGGTGAGTTATCGATACCATTGTTTTGGCCATTCTCATCCCCCTCTTTGACCGCAACGCACCATCTCACTCATTAAACGTTGCTTACAATTGTAGGTGGTGCTTCACGCTGTGTAATGTTTTTCTTCGTCATCCCCACCGGCTTACGCGGCAGCGTTAGTTCAAAAATTTGGCCACTCTCATCCAGTCAAGGGTCGATTGATCTGAATCAGCTTTCTTGATAGTGATTTCTCAGATACGATCGCATCATGAATACTCTGAGCCAACTGCTGTCGATTCAGGTTTTCTGTGCAAACAATAATGCCCCCATGGTTCGGGTCTCTTTGGTGTAAACGAATAAAATCGCCCCGGTTGACAGTAAGCACAGCTCGCTTTTGACTAGCCGCAAACTCCAGCACTTGATCATCTGGAATGCGTTGATTAGCTTGGCCTGCCGCCTGCACCGTTAAGACATCATGCCCCAAGTCAACCAGTAGCGATGTCACGATGAAAGGAAACCCTTCATCGGCATAGAGACGCGCCACCTCTAGGCCGCCTCTTGACGGGCAATAGCAGCTTCAATTTCATCGCGGTGGGTATCGGCATACAGCCATGCATTGACCAAATCTGCCGCCGTCAGAGTTGGATAATCTTCTAACAAATACGCCTCGGTCGCTCCCTGTTGCCGCAGACTCACCAAAAGCCAAACCGGAATCCGGGTCTGCCGAATGCAGGCATCTCCCCCCATAACCCCAGGTGTTTTCTCAATCCCTGCCCACACATCACCCAAGCTAGCCGCCAAAAACTGAATAGCCTGGGCTTTTTCCGTTTGCGATAAAGCCAATAGTTGGGGTTGGAGATCTTTTAGCATCACACTTCATTGTAGGCTCAGGGTCAGCAGATCGATATAGTCGGTGATGGCTAGAGATTGAGTCATTAGCTCTCGCTTGACTAGCTGATTTTATTCTATGAGCAGAATGGTAGCAGTGACTGGGTGGCCCATCCCCGAGACCTGCGCTCATGGCTCCATGCCAACCTTTACAACCGGCAATCCCTTGCTTACCTTGATGGATAGCCCTTTTGTGAACTCCCCCTATGCAGTACCGTCGCTTTGGTCGTACCGAGCTGCAAATGCCCGTCTTCTCCTGCGGTGGCATGCGGTACCAGCACTCCTGGAAAGACGTGCCCCTAGAAGATGTTGCTCAGAACAATCAGGAAAACCTGGAGGCCACCATCCGCCGCGCCTTGGAGGTGGGCATCAACCACATCGAGACCGCACGGGGCTACGGCACCTCTGAGATACAGCTGGGGCAGATTTTGCCGGGGTTAGATCGAGATAGCCTGATCGTGCAAACCAAAGTCTCCCCCACCGCTGACCCCGCCGAGTTTCGCCAAAACCTCACCCAGTCTCTCGCCAACCTCAAACTCGACCAGGTTGATCTGCTGGGTCTGCACGGCATCAACACCGCCGAGATTTTAGACTGGACGCTGCGGCCCGGCGGCTGCATGGAGGTCGCGAGAGAATTTCAGCGCCAGGGGCGGGTGCGGTTCATTGGCTTCTCGACCCATGCGCCCACAGCGGTGATCCAGCAGGCGATCGCATCTGACCAGTTCGACTACGTCAACCTGCACTGGTACTACGTCAATCAGGATAATTGGCCTGCGATCGCCACCGCCCAGCGCCACGACCTGGGGGTCTTTATCATCAGCCCGTCAGACAAAGGGGGCCATTTATACAATCCGCCCGAGCAGTTGGTCAAACTGTGCGATCCACTCAGCCCCATGGTGTTCAACGACCTGTTTTGTCTCAGCCATCCCCAGGTGCACACCCTCAGCATTGGCGCGGCGCGACCCACCGACTTTGACGAACACCTAAACACGTTGCCGCTGCTAGACAACGCTGACGTCCACCTGAAGCCCGTGCTCGATCGCCTACAGCACCACGCCCAAGCCGTTCTAGGCGAAGACTGGCTCCGCACCTGGGCGATCGGCCTACCCAGCCCCGATGAAACCCCCGGCAACATCAACATTCCCGCCATTCTGCGGCTGCGTAACCTGCTGCTGGCTTTCGATATGGAAGACTATGCCAAAGCCCGCTACAACATGCTGGGCAACGCAGGCCACTGGTTCCCCGGCGAAAAAGCCCAGCACTTAGACCAGGTAGATCTATCAGACTGTCTGCGCCGCAGCCCCCACGCCGAAAAAATTCCCCACCTGCTGGCCGAGACCCACGCCGCACTGGCCGGTCAAGCCATGGCGCGCCTGTCGAATGCCTAAGGGAGACTCGGAGACAATCCCCTCCTCGGAGGGGCAGGGGTGGGTCAGGCTAGGCCAGCAGACGGCTGAGCCGATCGTAGAAATGGGTATTGGATAGTGGGTACTGCCTACCCTACAGCCATTCCACCCGCATCCAAGCGATCCCAGGGCTTCATCATATATTGATGGGGAATTTCTACAATTCCTGAACTTTGATGAGAAGTGATTTTAAGACTTTGTTACGATAGACACAAACGCACCGGAGAACCCTCCCCATGCCTCACACTTCTTCTAACAAAGAGTCCGTCGTGATTTCTCCGTCCATTTTGTCGGCAGACTTTAGCCGCTTGGGCGAAGAGATCAAGGCTGTTGACGCTGCTGGGGCCGACTGGATCCATGTGGACGTGATGGATGGTCGCTTTGTGCCCAACATTACCATTGGCCCGCTGATCGTCGATGCCATTCGCCCCGTCACCCAAAAGCCTCTCGATGTGCACCTGATGATCGTCGAGCCTGAGAAGTATGTGGCCGACTTTGCCAAGGCTGGGGCCGATATTATCACTGTGCACTGCGAGCACAACGCCTCTCCTCACCTGCACCGCACCCTGGGGCAGATCAAAGAGTTGGGCAAAGAAGCGGGCGTAGTGCTTAACCCCTCTACCCCGCTGAGCCTGATCGAAAACGTGCTCGACCTCTGCGACCTGGTGCTGATCATGAGCGTCAACCCCGGCTTTGGTGGTCAGAGCTTTATTCCCACTATGGTGGATAAGATTCGTGCCCTGCGCACTATGTGCAATGAGCGCGGCCTCGACCCCTGGATTGAAGTAGACGGTGGCCTCAAGGTCAACAATACCTGGCAGGTGCTCGAAGCCGGGGCCAACGCCATTGTGGCCGGTTCGGCGGTGTTTAACGCCCCCGACTACGCCGAGGCGATTGAAGGCATTCGCAATAGCAAGCGCCCTGTGCCTGAGCTGGCTGCGGTCTAGGTTCTAGGCTTCGGGTTAGCTCTCCTAGGAAATTTCTGGAAAAGAAGATACCCCCCAGGTAGGGGCTCAGGGCCTGCGCCCTTGGGAGAAAGCAAAATTCTTCGGTATTTTCGTTGTCAGAATTGCCCCTAGCCAATCTGCCTAGCCAATTTGTAAAACACCGATCGGGGTGGGTTGAGCATCTGAGCTAGCCCACCTCGATTGGTTGTGGGGGTGGGCCGACACCCCTCCTGCCTACGGGCTACAACTACTACAATGGGCGATGGCACGTAGTTTTCCATGTAGATAAACGCTATGACCCTCTCTGTTGGTGACCCAGCCCCCGACTTTAGCCTGCCCGATGCCAATGGCAAGGTGTATAGCCTGACCGACCTCAAGGGCCAGCGGGTGGTGCTGTACTTTTACCCCCGAGACAATACGCCAGGCTGCACTAAGGAGGCCTGCGGCTTTCGCGATCGCTACGCCGATTACCAGGGCAAAGATGCCGTAGTACTGGGGGTGAGCACCGACGACGCCAAGTCTCACACCAAGTTTATTGATAAGTTCAGTTTGCCCTTTCCGCTGCTCGTCGACGAGGGGGGCGAGGTGGCCAGCCAATTTGGCGTATATGGCCTGAAAAAGTTTATGGGCAAAGAATATATGGGTATCACCCGCAGCACCTTTGTCATTGGCCCCGACGGCACCTTGGAGAAAATCTACCTCAAGGTCAAGGCCGAAACCCATGCCGCTGAGGTGCTGGCCGATCTGGATAGTCTGTAATGCCCTATTTTGCCCATGCTTTAAAGACCCTGGCGGGACTGCTGCTGCGGCGGCCAATTTTGGGCGTCTGCGTGATTCCCCTCACGGCTGAGGGGGCAGTTGTGCTGATTCGCCGTCGCGACAATGGCCTCTGGAGCCTGCCGGGGGGCATTGTTGACTGGGGCGAAGATGTTCTCACCGCCGCCGCCCGCGAACTCAAGGAGGAAGCGGGAGTTGAGATCGTGGGGTGCGATCGCCTGGTGGGGGTCTACTCGAAGCTGGGCCGCGACCCGCGCTTCCATTCGGTCTGCGTCACCGTGGCGGTCAGGGTGACGGGCCAGCCCTATGCCGCTGACCCTCGCGAGATTTTGGAGGCCCAGATCTTTGCCCCCGACGCCCTGCCCTGGGATAGTCTCTGTCACGATCACCGCCAGCACCTGCAAGATTTCTTTAAGGGCGAAACGGTTTTGGCCTAAGCTTTGGGGTAGGTTATGCGGCCTGGGCAATGGTGTCTGGGCAGCTCTCTAGCTATCTACCCACCGACTCGCTATGCCGATACCCGCCCCTACTCCCCTCCGCACCGGTCGCATGAAGCTGCCCCAGGGAACTGTGTTTTGGCACGAGGGCGGCAGACCCCAGGGGGAGGCGGTGATCTTTCTCCACGGCTCTTGGCAGGACAGCACCCAGTGGCTGCCCCTGATGCCGCACCTGACTGCCCACTACCACTGCCTTGCCCCCGATCTGCTGGGCTTTGGCGAGTCGTCTCACCCTAGCGCCCAATCGATTGCGCTCCAGGTAGATTGTCTGCACAGCCTGCTGAGCGCCCTCCGCATCTATCGCTGTCGGCTGGTGGGCCACGCCCTGGGGGCCTGGGTGGCGGGTCAGTATGCTCTTACCTACCCTGACCAAGTGCTGAGTTTGGCGGTGCTGGCCCCCGAAGGGGCGGTTGTTCCGGGCCTTCGGGGACGCTGGCGACGCGATCGCTGGCTGGTGGCCCCTTGGTCACCGCTGCCGCTAGTGCTGCCCTGGCTGGGCAAAAGCCCCTGGGCCAAGGCGCTGCGCGATCGCCGCCGCTGTCTGCGCCAGTCAACCGCCGCCTGCAAGCTGCTGTTTCAGCGCCGGGCCGCTGCCATCAAAGGTGAACAGCTGGGGGCAAACCTGGGCCAACTCGCCGCCTCTACCCTAGTGCTGGGGGCTGCCGACGCCGACCCCCTCAGCCACCGCCTTACCCAGGCCTGGCTGCACCATCTGCATGACCCTCAATCTGCCGAGCTACCCTCAGCAGATGGCCCCCTCGGCGTAGATGTTGTACGGTTTGCCGCTGCTCTACAGCAGGCGCTGGCAGAGTCTTGTCAGGGTCGCACCCACAGCCAGCCATCTCTAGGGGGCAACTTTGTCCACAGTCAGAGTGTGACGCCCTTGGGCCAGCGGGCTTAGAACTGGCGGGGCCACTGACAAGACTTGCAGCAGCAGTTGGGAGATGGCTGGAGCCCGGTTGAGCACCATTAAGTGACCGCCATCGGGCAGCACGAGGTCAGCGCGGTGATGCCCCACCGGAAAAATGCGATCGCGCCCCCCGTGAATTTGCACCAGGTTGTCGGGCACCACCTGGTTGCGCCAGCCCACCACCCGGTTCATGGCCCACTTGAGAAAGCAGGGGTCGGTGTCGACCAGCACCTGCCTAAACAGCGATCGATCGTCTGGCTGGTCGAGGTCAAACAGCCAGTTGAGCACACCGTAGACCGCCCACAGCAGCTGCTTCAGCGGCACCACCAGCTGTAAAGGCAGCCAGCGAAACACTCTAAAATAGAAGGGGATTTGGTCCGCTGTGACGGCGCTGGAGATCACAATGACCTGGGTCGGGTCGCAGAGTTTTGCCATCTCTACCGCCATCATTCCACCAAAGGAAAGACCGACCAAAATTGGCTTTTCGGTGGTCACCTGGGCCAGCAGTCGCCGGGCATAGGCCTCCATGGACTCTCTGCGCCGAGGGCGCTCCCAGCTGATGTGTACGGGCCGATACCCCTCTAGCTGCAAGCGCTGAAACACTCGCCAGTCAGCCCCCAAGCCGCTGACAAAGTAGACCTCGCGCTCGGCGGTGGGTGCAGGCTGGCTGGTCGCGATCGCCCCTGGGTCACCCTGTACCCCATCTCCTGATTTTATCTGGGCCATAGGTGCAACATCGGTTTTGCTGCCGTTACAGCGATTCTAGGACTGCTGCTTTAAGACTTCGATCTCACTGCGAATGGCCGCTAGCTCTTTGGTCAGTGCCTCAAGATCGCTCTGCACCGAGCTGTCGGCCACAGGGCTGGCTACCGTGGTAATGGTGGGGCCGCCGCCCTCGCTGGCGCCGCCAAAGGGGTTGGGCACCTGACTGAGGAGCGAGTCGACAAACTGCCGGGCTTCGCGCTCGGTGGTTTCACCCCTGACCTCTAGCTCTTCGGTGAGGCGATTGACGTCGGTGCCCAGTTCAGAAAACTTCTGGCTAGAGCTTTGGGGATCTTGCAGGGCTTCAATCAGAGAAGCCGTGGCCCCAAGGGTAACGCGAAACCCTTTTTGCAAATTCTGAGAGAGATTGTCAGGGTACATAGCTTTGCTGCCGTAGAAAGTCCAAACACCGATCGCTAGGACACCTCAGGCCTGGCCATGGTGCTGCCGCCCAGAAAACCCTGCGGGCCGTGCTAGCGGTGCTTTGCGCTCATATTCTATCGCGATCGCCCAGGGGAAGGTAGCATCTCACACTACGTTCTGCCCCTGGCCGGGGCTAGGGCTAGGCCAAATAGGCGGCAACATCTTCATAGATTTGCGACAGCTCTGCTTCGGTAGTGACTCGAATGCGATCGTCTCGCAGGGTCACCAGCACCTTGGCAGCAAACGGGCTGGGCCAGATATTGGGGTTACAGAACACCTCCAAAAACACCTCCCCCGTATGGCGATACTCCAGGGAGGGCTGGGGGGCGCGGCGACCGGGTTCACCCCCCTGGGCGGTGGCGGCTTTGAGGGTGGCCATCAGATCGTCGAGGGAGGCCTTGAGGGTGAGGGCCGCCTCGCTAGAAAAGCTGAATCGAATTGAGCCCTGGGGCAGATTGAGGGTGAGGGGGGTAGTCATAGGGGAGCAGGGAGAGGGCGGTCTCTACTATCGCCCCTGGCCTGCCCCTCCGAGCAATGGTCGGGAGGAACTTTTCAAAACTCTGTCAAAAGTAACGATAGGTTACGTTGTATGTCTGGTTACGGCACAGACTGGGATTTTATATAAGCTCCACTCCCCAAGGCCAAATCCCAAAGAAAACCCTAAAGCTTTGCCAGATCAAGGGTTGCCATCCCTAAAGTAGTAAGCAACCACTAGGATTGTCAGGCCTGAGGTTTCTGTTTAGCCTGTAACTGCGCCCTGAGTATCTACTCTCACAGGTTGTCGCTGAGTTCAGGGCGCAGCTGCCGGGAAACTTCCCCCGGTGCCGCCGGGCAATCCTTCAGACCCCAATGCTCACCGCTGGAGATGGCATGGCCGCAAATTTTCCCTCCCTTTTGTCCCAGGCTACGGTGCGTGAGTCGCTGTGGCCGTCGTCGGTAGACGATCCGACCCCGGTCGATCGCATTCGCCGCCTAGTCTGGAAAATTGCCTTTGCTACCCTGGCGCTGATGGCGGTGGGCAGCGCTACTCGGGTGATGAATGCTGGCCTCGCCTGCCCTGACTGGCCTCTGTGCTATGGCCAACTGGTGCCCCAGCAGCAGATGAATCTCCAGGTCTTTTTGGAATGGTTTCACCGGTTCGATGCCATGCTGATTGGCTTTAGCACTCTGTGGCTGGTGGGCCTGAGCCTGTGGTACCGGCGGCAGTTGCCCGGCTGGGTGCCTTGGGCAGCGTTCGGTGCCCTGATGCTGATCGGGTTGCAGGGAGCCCTAGGCGGGCTGACGGTGACCCAGCTGCTGCGCTTTGACATTGTCACTGCCCATCTGGGGGCGGCGCTGTTGTTCTTTAGTGCCATGCTGGCGATCGCCTGCTGCCTACTGCCCTATCGCAGCACGGGCACGGTGGGGCGGCTGCCCTGGCTCGGTCTGGGGGCGGTGGCCACGGTCTATATTCAGTGCCTGCTGGGGGGGCTGGTAGGGTCGCGATGGGCCGCCCATCAGTGCCTGGGCCTGGGCGAGCTCTGCCAGGTGATGAATAGCCACCTGCTGGGCATTGTGCCCGCCACCACCGCCGTGCTGGTGCTGACTTGGACGGTGTGGCGCACCCCGGCCCTCACCTACCCCCTGCGGCGGCTGGGCGGTTTGGCCAGCGTGCTATTGGCGTTTCAGCTGGTGATGGGAATTGCGACCTTTCGCCTGCGGCTACAGGTAGAGCCGCTGACGGTAGCCCACCACAGCATTGGAGCGGCCCTAGTGGGCACGCTGGTGTGCTTTACGGTGCTGGCCCTGCGCGATCGCCTCAGTGCCTCAGACACCATCGTTGCCGCCGACCTAGCCGATCCCTGGCTCCCTGGTGTTAAAGCCTAGACGGCCGTTGCTAGACGGCCTGGCTTTGCCCTCGTTACGGTTTAGTCTAATCCGCTGATACTCACACTTTTTCAGCCCCCGTTAGGATTTTTTGCATGAATCAGACCACCACCTGGAATTCTTCTACCCGGCATCACGACTCCTTTAAGGCCGTTGTGCAGAGCTACGTACAGCTAACCAAACCCCGCATCATTCCCCTACTCCTGGTGGAGACGGCGGCGGCAATGTGTATGGCGGGCCAGGGGCAGGTTGACCCAATTTTGCTGATGGTGACGCTGCTGACGGGCACTCTGGCGGCGGCCTCGGCCCAGACCATCAACTGTGTCTACGATCGCGACATCGACTATGACATGGAGCGCACCCGCCACCGCCCTCTGCCCTCGGGGCGCATTCAGGTGCGCGATGCCCTGGTGTTTGCAGCGGTGCTGGCGGTGCTGGCGTTTACCCTCCAGGCGCTGGTGGCCAATGTGCTCAGCGCGGTTCTGTCGATGGTGGGCCTGGCCATCTATGTGGGGGTCTATACCCACTGGCTCAAGCGATCGTCGCCCCAAAATATTGTCATCGGTGGCGCGGCGGGGGCGATTCCACCTTTGGTGGGCTGGGCGGCAGTGACGGGAGATCTACCCCTGGCGGCCTGGCTGTTTTTTGCGATTGTGTTTATCTGGACACCGCCCCACTTTTGGGGGCTGGCCATGCTGATTCAAGACGACTACGCCAAGGTCAATGTGCCGATGATGCCGGTGGTGGTGGGCGACGAGGCCACGGCCCGCCAGATTTGGTACTACACCCTGGTATTGGTGCCCCTGACCCTGATGATGACCTACCCGCTGGGGGTGACCGGGGCAGTCTATGCCGCGATCGCCCTGGGGCTGGGCCTGTTGTTTTTGCAGAGAGCCTGGGCGTTGCTGCAAGAGCCGGGCGATCGCGATTTGGCCAAGGGGCTGTTTAAGTTCTCGATTCTCTATATGATGCTGCTGTCGGCGGGTATGGTGGTCGATAGCTGGTCGGTGACGCGATCGCTGGTAGCCTTAGTCTCTAATCAACTGGATCCCCTAGTGAGCATGCTGCCGTTTTAGACGCGATACCGACTGACACCCTGCCCCCCAATCCCGCTGGTGCGATGACCGTCCCCCATGATGAGTAGCTCCACTGACAGCCAGAACGATGCCTGCACCTCCCTATCCGCCTGCGTCAATGCCCTGGCGCTCAACAGCATCGATCGCCACATCTTTATCTGTGCCGACCAGACCAAGCCCAAATGCTGTGACAAAGCCGACAGCATCGTCGCCTGGGACTACCTTAAAAACCGCCTGAAGGAACTGGGCCTCGATCGGCCCACGGCCGATCGCCCTACTTCGGTCTTTCGCACCAAGGCCAACTGTCTGCGGGTCTGCCACCGGGGGCCGATTTTGCTGGTTTACCCTGACGGGGTCTGGTACCACAGCGCTACTCCAGCGGCGATCGAGCGCATCATTCAAGACCATCTGATCGGCGGACAGATAGTCGAAGAGCTGGCGTTTTTGCAGCACCCCTTGCCTGGGCTTGCCAATGCTCAGTAGGCCGTAGGCCGTAAACAAGCCGGAGCCTGCCAGAAGGTATGGTGTTCAACCGTGGCATTAAACATAATGACCCGTTTGTATGTGCATGCCACAAGGGCAACTTTTTTTGAGTTTTCCCCGCTGTACCAAGCGCTGGTGGCAATTGCGAATGACTAGATCAATGACTAGCTCAGAGTGAGGGGCATTGCCCACCCTTGCTCTCAAGCCAAAACCGTCAATTAACGACCTGCTCAACGTGCCATGGCCGACCTACTTTCGATCATCAACCCTGCCACCGAAGCCTCGATTCAAGCAATGCCGACGGATGACAAAGCCGCCGTTGCCGAAAAATATCACCGGGCGCGGCAGGCTCAGTCAGCGTGGGCGGCGTTGCCCCTGGCCGATCGCATCTCGCCCATGCGCCGGTTTCGAGACTTGTTGGTCGAGCGAGTTGATACTCTAGCGGCCTTGCTGACCTCGGAAACCGGCAAGCCGATTACCCAGGCCCGCAATGAGATTTTGGCGGTGCCGGGGCGGATTGATTTTTTTGTCGAGCATGGGGCCAATGTGCTGGCTCCCGAGCGGGTTTATGCGGAGCCAGCGGACGCTCTGCCGGGGATGGGGGCACTGGAAGAGCTGATCACCCAGGAGCCGCTGGGGGTAATTGCCAATATTTCGGCCTGGAACTATCCCTATTTTGTGGGGAGCAATGTGTTCATTCCGGCGCTGCTGATGGGCAATGCGGTGCTGTACAAGCCGTCGGAGTTTGCCACGCTGACCGGAGGGGCGATCGCCGCTCTGCTCCACGAGTCTGGCATTCCTGAAGACATTTTCATCCCTGTTGTTGGCTCAGGGCTGACGGGAGTGGCCCTGCTGGAGCAACCGATCGACGGCCTGTTCTTTACCGGCTCCTACGCCACGGGGCAGAAGATCGCGATCGCTACCGCCCCCAAACTGATCCGCACCCAGCTAGAGCTAGGGGGCAAAGACCCGGCCTACGTTGGCCCCGATGCGAAGGTGGCGGCAGCAGCGGCGGCGCTGGCCGATGGCGCATTCTACAACAACGGCCAGAGCTGCTGCGCGGTGGAGCGCATCTACGTTCATACCGAGGTCTACGACGAGTTTCTCGAAGTGTTTTTGGCCACGGTGCAGGGGTTTAAGCTGGGCGACCCCACCGATCCAGACACCTACCTTGGCCCGGTGAGCCGCAAGCCGCAGCTCAGCGTCCTGGCCGATCAAGTTGCCGACGCCCTGGCCAAGGGGGCCACTCTGCGATGTGGCGGCGCAGCTCTCGATCGCCCCGGCTGGTACTTTGCCCCCACGGTGCTCACCGAGGTCAACCACACCATGACCGTGATGCGAGACGAGACCTTTGGCCCGGTGATCGGCATTCAGCGGGTGGCCAACGACGCAGAAGCGGTAGCGCTAATGCAGGATACGCCCTACGGGCTGACGGCGGCGGTGTATGGGACGGATCGGCAGCGGGCGGTGGAGATTTTGCGCCAGCTCAAAACCGGCAGCGCCTACTGGAACTGCTGTGATCGCGTCAGCCCCCGCCTACCCTGGAGCGGGCGCGGCCACTCGGGTCTGGGAACCACCCTGTCTCTGGCTGGACTCTCTACGTTTCTGGAGCCTCGCGCTTGGCATTTGAAAATTAGCTAGACGTGAGTTTGACAGAAAATATTTCTTGGACAAACCGATTGCTCGTCCCCTCCTAGGAGGGGTAGGGGTGGGTGCTTACCGAATGAAAAGCCATTTTCTCCGTATTCAGAATTCAGAAGCTGGCTTTCTGTCGCCACTTTGACCCACCCCGCCCTCCGGGCACCCCTCCAAGGAGGGGATGAGGCTGGCTGTTCTGCTGAATGAGATTTCATCGAACTGACGTCAGCTAAGGAAAAGTCCGAAGCTTCATTAGTCCAAGAGGTCTCTGATCGCCTCTCGAATAAATGCCTCATCTTCTGGGTTTTGGTAGGGGTTGCCCGCCCGGTGGCCCCAAATAGAGGGGATTGGGCGGTACTCGGCATTGGGCAGCAGAGCCGCCTCAGCCTCGCAGTCCTCGGGGGTGAAGTATAGGTCGGTGGTGGCGGGCATCACTAGGGTTTTGGCCGCGATCGCCCCCATTGCCTTCCCGTAGTCGCCCCCATAGACCGGATTGTCCCCCACGTCGCAGCGCAGCCAGGTGTCGATCATCGCCAGCAGATTGTGGGGGTCGCGCTTTCGGTAGCCAGCTTCCCAGCCCCGCAGCAGATAGTCTTCTAACGATTCATAGCCCCAGGCCAGGTAGGGTCTGGCCCGGTAATAGGCCTGGGAGGCCGCCCAGCTGGCGTAGATTTGGGTAAAGGTGTGAAAGCCGCGATCGGGCACTGCTGTAAACCGCTCGCCATCCCAGGCGGGGTCGCTGGTGAGGGCGGCCCGCAGACTGTAGAGAAAGATTTTGTTGTGGTCGGTGGTTTTGGCGGTGCCGCAGAGAGCGGCCAGGCGCTGAACGCGATCGGGGTAGAGCGCCCCCCAGTGGTAGCCCTGCTGCGCCCCCATCGACCAGCCATAGACCAGAGCCAGTTGGTCAATGCCTAGGCTTTGGAGCAGCGCAAACTGGGCTCGCACATTGTCGTAGTGGGTGAAGTAGACCCCCGGCTGGGCCACTGCCGGACAGTTGCTGGGGGAGGTAGACAGCCCGTTGCCAAACATGTTGACCATCACCACGCACCAGCGGGTAGGGTCAAGAATGCGATCGGGGTGTACTAGCCAGTCCACATCCGGGTGCTGCGCCCCGTAGGAGGTAGGGTAGAGAATAACGTTGTCTCGCTCTCGATTTAGCTCTCCATAGACCTGGTAAACCACCGCCGCTTCGGGCAGCACCAGGCCACACTGCAAAGGGAAGTCCTGGAGAACAAACTGCTGAACCATGGGTGATCGTCCTGTGTGTCTGCCTGCTTAGCCAACGCCCATCACGGGTTAAAACACTCTATGGAAATTACCTTCATTTTCCACAGTTCTCTGCCCTCTCCCCCAGGGAGGGGTTCTGAAGCTTATACGAAATCCTCCTTGGCTACCCCCGATTCAGCCGGGCAAACGGTTGTTTGCCCCTACGGTTTGGCCTTTTGAGAATCGGGGTTATGTGCCTCGGCTTTGGTATTACTCCCCTTCTCCCTATGAAGAAGCGGTTGCGAGATGAGGGCCGATCTAATCACCCGTTAAACGTCGCGGCTATGCCCTGGTGCACCTGGCTATAGCCCGCCTCTACCCGCTCAAAGTAGGGCCTTAGCTGCCGGTGAGCCGCAGGCAACGCCTGAAACGGAATTGACGGATATAGGTGATGCTCGGCGTGGTAGGGCATGTTCCACATGAGCCAGCGCAGGGGCCACAGGGTGAGGGTGGTGCGAGTGTTGGCCAGGGGGTTGTCGCTGTTGGGGCAGCCGGTGTGCTCGGCCAGCAGCACAAACCGCAGTACGGGCTGACCAACGGCCAGGGGCAGTACCCAGTGGGTGAACAAAAACCAGGGATGGCCTAGGATCGAGGAGATGGCGATCGCCCCCCCGTACACCGCCAGCTGCACCCGCACCGAGCGAACTACCTCGGCATGGGCCGTCTCCGGCACATAGTAGCAGCCCTCCAGGTTGCCCAGGGCCATGCGGCTATAGGCGCGTACTTTGCCGATCCACCAGGGAATGCCGCTGAGCTGTACCAGGTACTCCCCCCAGGTCTCTGGTTTAGGATCTTCTAGCTCAGGGTCTTTGCCCGGAATCTGGGTGTAGCGATGGTGCCACTTGTGGTAACGCCGGTAAAAGGTGCTGTT
Source organism: Pseudanabaena sp. PCC 9330 (assembly GCF_055795045.1). Lineage (NCBI taxonomy): Bacteria > Bacillati > Cyanobacteriota > Cyanophyceae > Pseudanabaenales > Pseudanabaenaceae > Pseudanabaena > Pseudanabaena sp. PCC 9330. The sequence continues at coordinate 72,235 of NZ_JAYFES010000087.1, forward strand.
GTAGAACGACAGCAGCCCCGCCAGCCAGGCTGCCCCATCGTTGAGCTGGGGGTTGGCAAAGGCGGTGCGGTGGCAGCACTCGTGCATGGCACAAAACATCAGCGCCAGACTGGCTCCGCAGACCACCAGCGAGGGCAGCGCTAGCCACAGGGGGGCGATCGCCCATAGGTAGCCGCTCACAGCGATCACCCCGCAGTGAGCGAGAAACTGAACCCCCCCAGCCCAGTCTGACCGCTGGTTAAGGCTGGTCAGCTCTGGGGCAGATAAAATCTGGCGGGGGTTAGACGTCGATAGCAGCGGGTCGGTAGCAGCGGTAGTATTGGTCAGCATGGTTAACGCTCTGGCAACAAATGGTTTGATAACAACAGATAATAAATAAGACAGAAAACTCAGCCCTAGAATCAACGCTTCCCCACACAATTGCCGAGGAACCGACCTCAAACTGGGGCAGAGACAATGACAATCACTCAACTTGTTATAACAAGTGAGCTTAGCATATTTATTTTAGGGTGGCCAAGTAGCTGCTGAAGATATCTGTCGTTGCCCACTGCCTGCTCTTTTGGTATGTCTACTCCCTTACACATCAGCATTTCAGAAAAGCTACGCCACCAGATCGAAGCGGGGGAGTACCAGTCTGGCGACAAGTTACCCAGCGAGCATCAGCTGATGGAAACCTTCAGCGTCAGCCGGATTACGGTGCGGCAGGCGGTGGCCAATTTGGTCGGTCAGGGGCTGGCGATCGCCTACCGAGGCAAGGGGGTCTTTGTCACCCCCCAGAAAAAAGTTGCCTATTCCCTCTCTAGCCCGCTGGTGTTTTTAGAGCAAGACATGGCTCGCCAAGGCATCGCTTTTAGCTTTGAAAACCTGGCCTTTGAGCCGGTTAAGGCCGCCGCCGAAGTAGCCCTTGCCCTAGGCACTGCACCACAGTCCTGGGTGTATTTGCAAAAAAAGCTTTTCCGCATGGATGGAGCTGCCGGTGCGGTAGATATCTCCTACCTGATCGCTGAACTGGGCCAGCGTTTTGCCCCCGTTCTGGGCCAGCAGATGACCTTTCCCACCCTAGCCCAAAACAACATCCCCATTGATCAGATCGACGCGGTGATTGAATGTACCCACGCCGACTACGCTATGAGCAGCTATCTAGAGGTACCCCTGGGGCATCCTCTCATGGTTTATCGCTACACAGCCTACTCGACCAATAGCCAGCCGGTGCTGTACGGCGAAACCATATCTCGGGCCGACCGTTTTTGCTATTCCCTCAGCACCAGGGCATGAGCGGCAGGCATCAGCCTCCGAATTCCATATTCTCGATCTACTGGGCAAATGCCGTTTGCCCCTACGATTTTGCCCCTACGATTTTGTCGATTGGGAAGCGGGGTTGTGTCTTCTCAGTTTGGTTGCCCCATCACGAGCGGCTAGGCGATCGCAACCCTAGCTGGGCTTGCTCATGGCCACCCGGCGACGCCGCAGCTCGTAGAGCGCCAGCAGCCCCACCCCCGTCAGCAGGGGCAAAAAGTAGTAGACCAGCCGGTACACCACCAGCGCCCCCAGCAGTTGATCCGAGGGTATGGGCGGCGAGATCAGCAAGATCAGCACCGTTTCAAATACCCCTAGACCTCCCGGCACATTGCTGATCACCCCGGCGATTTGGGCCAGCAGGTAGCTGCCAAAAAAGATGAAGTAGTTTAAGTCGGGATGGGCGGGCAGCAGCACATAGAGTACCGCCGCCGCCAGCGCCCAGTCGCAGGAAGTAATGACGATCTGGCTCAGGGCCAGTTTGGGAGGCAGGTGGGGTAGCACCCAGCCTTTGATTTTGACCGAACGGCGGCTAAAGCTGCTGAGCAATAGATAGGCCCCCATGACTGCCAGAAACACAATGCCCAGGGGGTGCGCGGTTTGAAAGGGCAGGTGCAGCAGACTGGGCACCGCGAGCGGCTCTAGGGTAAACACCAGGCCGCCCACCATAAACAGACCCAGCCAAAAGCTGAGGTTGCAAAAGGCGATCATCTGGGCAATTTTGCCGAGGCTCAGCCCCCAGGCGGTGTAAAAGCGATAGCGAATGGCGCTGCCGCTGAGCAGGGCGAGGCCCACGCTGTTGCTGATGCCGTAGCTGATCACCGCCACCAGAGCCGTTTTGGCGTAGGGCAAGGGCTGCCGCACAAACCGGGCCGCCAGGGTGTCGTAGCCGGTGAGAAAGATGTAATTGATTGCGGTCAGGGCGATCGCACCCCCCAGAGCCCAGGCTGGAATCGCGGTAATACTGGTCAGAATGTCGCCGGGCTGGTGCTGGCGCAGCTCTCTGGCGATCGCCCAAATCGACAGGGCAAACAGGCCCAGGCTAAGCAAAATGGGCACCGCGTGAGAGAGGCGCTTGAGGCCATAGGTGAGGGCAGTGCTCAAAAACTGAGCCCCAAAGTAGTCTTGCAGGCGATCGCCCGCATCGGCCCGCACCAGAGCCATCACCACCTCGGGCAGTTCCCCCAGATGGGGATACACAAAGTAGCGGGGTTCCCAGCGGGGGTGAAATTTGTCTTTGTAGGCCCGCAGACCCTGGAAGTTGTAGATCGTGTTGAGGTGCTCGTAGAGGTAGTGCATGCCCTTTTCAATGGGGGTAGCCTGGGGCAGGTCGCCCACCCCAGAGAGGGCCACCAGCCCCAGGTTAAAGCTGTCGTAGCCCTGGGCCTGGCAGTGCTGCATCAGCGACACAAACAAAAAATCCATCGCGCCGTGCGATCCGTCGTGGCGGTGACGCATCAGGTCGATCGTGGCCTCATTGCGCTGGTACTCGGGCACCAGGTTGGCAAAGGCCATGGGGATGCCCTGGGGATCTTCCACCACGGCGATGTCACAGGTTTGCAAATAGTCGAGATCAAACCAGCCCAGGGAAAACTTCTTTTCGGCCCCCTCCATCGCCCCGAGCCAGTCATCGCTAATTGCCTGTAGCTCCGCCAGCAGGTCATCGCCCAGGGGCGGCGCATAGTACTGCACCCGATAGCCCTGCTTGGTGAACTTATTGGTCGCCGTGCGCAGGTTGCGGCCCGCCTTGCCCTCCAGGGTAAACTGAGCCAGATCGACCACGGCTTCTTCGCCAATTTTGAGCGTGCGAAACCCCAGGGACTGGTAAAGCGCCAGGTGATCGGGCAGGGTTTGGTAAAAGGCGGGGTGCCAGTCGTTGCTGGCGCAAAATTCTCGAAAGCCAGCAATAGCTGCCGGTTGGTCGGCCTCTGGCCCGATGGGGTCACCCAGGGCGATCGCCCCCCGGCCCTTGGCTACGTAGGCAATCACTGTCTGTCCCGCCGGGCTGAAGTAGTAAGATTTATCGTCGAGCAGGGCAAACCGCGCCAGGGAAGACCTCCCGTGCTGCTCGACAATGGCCTTGGCCCGCTGCCGTTCAGCTTCGCTGGCCGCCCCCCGAAAGATCACCGGGCGAAACAGCATCCAGGCGGCGTAGAGCAGCGTCACCCCGCCCACAATATAAATAGAGTCGGCAAAATAACGCCCAAACTGGGTCGTGGACACTAGCCCGCCATTGTCGGCGGTAAAAAACATGGCCAGGGTTTGGCCCACGGCCTCGGACAGGCTGAAGGGGGTGGCATAGTGGCGATCGAGCAGCCAAAAGCCCAGAGTGCCGTAGGCCAGCGTAAACAACAGCGCCCCTGCCAGCACCCGCAGCCCTTGCAATACCGAGGGGCGATCGGACTGAGCGGTAAAGAGCGGGCGCAGCCACAGCAGCTGCCCCAGCAGCACCAGCGACAGCAACCCTTCGGCAATGTCTAGCCCTTTGACCAGGTGGCTCAGGATAGAAACCACCAGTAGCCCCACCGCTAGCCCCCAGGCCACCCGCTTGCGCCGTAGCAGATTGGCTGCCAGCAGCAGCAAAAAGAACCCACTCAGGGCGGCAAAGATATGGGCACCAACGCGCATCTCAACCGGAAACAGCTCCTGCAACCACGCCACCCGATGGGGCAGCCCGGGCGTCACCGCTGACCACAGATTCACCAGACCCACCAGGGCCGTCAGCGCGGTGGCCGACCACAGGCTAAGTTGCGATCGCTTGCTCAACATACCCGAGGCCTAGCTCATGGGAGGTCACTTTCAGTCTAGGGGACGGTTTAAGCCCAATGGCAACGGATTGCCTTGATCGTCGGTTACTACTTTGTTTCTAGGGGTGGGCTAACGACAGCTGATCGATACCGGAGGCACGGCCTGAGCTGATCCACTGCGGGTTTGTCAAACCTCTGTCACAGATCTGCCATAGCAATTGGTTACACTCAGGCCTATCTACAGACGATTGAGTCTGACCCGGCGGCAGCAGATCCTCTGCCCTAGCATCCTGGTGATGCCCGCACACGTCGGTTTCAGCTTCCTACAAATCTGTGGCCAGTACCTACACCTACTGCCGTGCTATGCCTAAATTTCGCCACTGGTTTGCCTTAGCTCCTAAGATCGCCGCCTGGTCGCCTGCCGAAAAAGCCCTGACCCTCACCTCAACCCTGACGCTAATCGGGTTGCCAGTACTCACCACAACGGCCTGGGCCGCCTGGCAAGATAGCCCCAAGAGCGTTTTAGACGAGGCCTGGCAAATCGTTCACCGCTCCTACGTTGACCCCAACTTCAACCAGGTGGACTGGGTGCAGGAGCGGCAGTCGCTGCTAGGGCAGGAATATACCTCGCCCGATGCCGCCTATACCGCGCTGGAAGCCATGCTGGCCAAGCTCGACGACCCCTACACCCGGTTTATGACGCCGGAGGAGTTTCAGGCGTTTTCGAGCCAGACCAGTGGGCAGCTAGTGGGGGTGGGTATGCGCCTTGCCCTTGACCCCGAGACCGAGGCGCTGGTGGTGGTACAGCCGATTGAAGGGTCTCCGGCGATGGCGGCTAACGTGCAGCCTGGGGATCACATTTTGCAGATCAATGGGGCCTCAACCCAGGGCATGACCGTGGAAGCCGCCGCCAGCCAGATTCGGGGCGAGGCGGGTACGACGGTAGAGTTGCTGATGCAGCGCAACGATACGGCCCCCTTTGCCATTACCCTCACCCGCGCCCGCATTGACCTGCCGGTGGTGACCTCGGCCCTGCGAGAAACCGAGGGGCAGCGGATTGGCTACCTGCGCCTGAACGAATTTAACGCCCAGTCTGCCGACCAGATGGAGCGGGCGATTAAAAGCCTTGAACAGCAACAGGTCGAGGGCTATGTGCTCGACCTGCGCAACAATCCGGGGGGGATCTTGGATCAGGCGATCGCGATCGCCCGTATGTGGCTAGATGAGGGGGCGATCGTGCGCACCGTAGACCGGGCTGGCCATGCCGAAGAGGTCAGCGCCAACCACACGGCCATTACCGACAAACCCCTGGTGGTGTTGGTCAACGGCAACTCGGCCAGCGCCAGCGAGGTGCTCACTGGGGCGCTGCAAGACGATCGCCGGGCCACGGTGGTAGGCACCCAAACCTTTGGCAAAGCCCTGGTGCAGTCGGTCAACCGACTGGCAGATGGCTCGGGGTTGAATGTCACCATCGCCCACTACTACACCCCTTCGGGAGCCGACATTAACCACAAAGGTATTGCTCCCGACGTGGTGGCCGAGTCGCCCGAAGCGGCCCAGCAAGACCTGTGGATGCATCCCGATCGCATCGGCACTGAACAAGATAGCCAATATGTAACGGCGATCGACCAGCTGCGGGGGGCGATTGCGGCCAGGTCTTCGACCCAGGCGCGCCGCTAAGCTGAAAACCTGTTTGAATATCCCTAATCGATCGGCTCCCACCTGGCCATGGCCCCAGCTTTAGAACCCCTCTCCCTGGGGAGAGGCGCAGGGGTGAGGGCGGCGGGCCATGGTAAAACGTGAGTTAGCTCAGCTGACTGCGGAATTTGCTGACGCTAATGCTCATCAGTACGACGGCAAAGACTACCAGGGCCAGGGCATGTACCCACAGCACCTCTAGGCCCACCCCCTTCAGCAAAATGCCCCGCACAATGGCGATGTAGTGGCGCAGCGGATTGAGCAGCGACAGCATTTGAAAGAACGGCGGCATGGTTTCGATCGGGGCGATCGCACCAGAGGTCTGCACCAGGGGCAGGTTAATGAAAAAAGAGGTCAGCACCACCTGTTGCTGGGATTCGGAAATGGTGGCCAGCATAATGCCCAGGCTGATGCTGACAAACAGATACATGCCCGATAGGCCAATAAATAATAGAAAACTGCCCCGAAACGGCAGGCCAAAAATCAGCCGCCCCAGGGTGAGGGCAAACAGCATATCGCCCATCAGCAGGAAGAATATCGGCACCACCTTGGCCATCAAAATCTCCCAGGCGCTGGCGGGGGTCATCAGCAGTTGTTCCAGGGTGCCGGTGTCTTTTTCGCGCACCACCGCCACCGCCGAAATCATGGTGCCGATGATGGTCAGCACTAGCCCCATCACCCCCGGCACAAAAAACCAGCTGCTGATCAGCCCAGGGTTGTAGAGAAAGATCACCTCGGCGGCCACGGCGGGTGTGGTCTGCACCTCGGCCAGTTGTCGGTTGTAGCGGTTGACAATTTGGGCGATGTAGCCGCTGGCGATGCCCGCCGTGTTGGCATCGACCCCATCGATAAAAATTTGGATATCGGCGGGCTTGCCGTCCTTGAGGTTGCGGTTGAAGTCGGGGGGAATCACCAGGCCGACTGTGAGCTGACCTGCTTCCACCTGTTGGGCCAGCTGCTGCTCGCTGGCGGGGTAGCTGTCGATGACAAACACGCGATTTTCCGTCAGCGCCGCAATCAGTTCGCGGCTGGCAGAGACCTGGGCATAATCGACCACCCCCAACTTCAGGTACTGCACATTGGGGTTGAGGGCAAAGCCGTAGAGCAACAGCTGCAAAATGGGCGGCACAATCAGCAGCACCAGCAGCTGGCGATCGCGCAAAATCTGGTCAATTTCCTTGTGGGTCAGCGCCCAAAAGCGGCTGTCCCAGAGGCGTTTAAAGAATGCCAAAATCGCTTTCATGGGGACACGCCTACTCACGGAGCTGCATCGGGGTCAGGCTGCGGCGGGCCAGGTGAAACAGCACCAGGCCAATGACCAGCATCACCAGGGTGTCTAGCCAGACGCTGGGCCAGCCGATGCCCCGCACAAAGGCATCACGGGTGATGACGATGAAGTAGCGGGCGGGCACCAGGTTAGAAATCAGCGACAGGGGAAAGGGAATGTTGCTGAGGGGATAGATGAAGCCCGACAGCAGCAGGGCCGTGGTAAAACCCACCAGGGAAACCCCCTGCACCGCCCCGTTTTGGTTGCGGGTGCGAATGCCCAGCAGCAGCCCAAACAGCACCGCATCGGCCAGAAAAATCGTGGTGCCCACCAGCAGGGGGGTGGGGTCACCCGCCAGCCCCACGCGGAAGATCAGGCCGCCCAGCCCCATTACTGCGATCGCCTCACCAAAGGCAATGGTGACGTAGGCCAGGGCCTTGCCCAAAATCAGCTCGGTGGCGGTGAGGCTGGAGGCGTAGACCTGCAAAATGGTGCCCTGTTCCTTTTCGCGCACCATGGCGATCGCCGCCAGCAGCGACGGAAAAATCCACAGCACCACCGCGTACACGCCGGGCACGATGTAGAGCGACTCCTTGCGCCCCGGATTAAACCACAGCCGGACGTGGGCCTTGACCGGTGGGGTGGCCGCTGCCGGGCGGCTGTCGGCCTGAACGCCATAATTGGCTAAATCATTGGTTAAAAAGAACCGGGTGGTGGCCTGAATGCTGTTTTGAATCACCCGAGCATTGTTCACGTCGGAGCCATCTACCAAGACCTGCACTGCGGCCTGCTGGTTGGATCTAATCTGGCGGCTAAAGTCGGGGGGAATAATCACCACCGCCTTGGCTACCCCCGCGTCGATCGCCGCCGCTGGCGCGGTACTGGCCCAGGCGGCGGGCTCAAACTGCTGGGTGGCAAATAGCCGATCGGTGTAGGTGCGACTCAGGCTGCTGCGGTCAAAGTCTTGCACGTAGAGGGGAATGTTTTTGGCCTCTAGGCGAATGGCAAAGCCAAAAATAAGCAGGGTCAGCAGGGGGAGAACAAACGCCAGCCCCACCGTCAGGCGATCGCGGCGAAATTGCACTAGTTCCTTGACCCACTGTGCCCAGATTCGCTTCATAGTGGCCTTTGCTCCGCGCGTTGTACGGTGCCAATGAAGGCATCTTCGAGGGAGTAGGGAATCTGCCTCACCGACAGCACCGCAATGCCCGCCGCCTGGAGCAGCGCTTGCAGGCGAGGGATGTCGGTGGCGGGGTCATCGACCACCACATGCAGTCGATCGGCAAAGATCGAAACGCGCCAGGGCTCCAGGGTTTGCTTCAGCCGGTCAGAGGCCGCCTGGTTGCGATCGGGCACCAGCTCGATCAGCCTGCCGGGCTGGGCCGCTTTGATCTGGGTGGGAGAGCCCTCTAGCACGGTTTCGCCAGCGACCATAAAGCTGAGCCGATTGCATTGCTCGGCTTCTTCTAAATAGTGGGTGGTGACCAAAATTGCCGTGCCCTGGCGGGCAAACTCGTTGATCAGCCGCCAAAACTGCCGTCGCGCCAGGGGGTCTACGCCAGAGGTCGGCTCGTCTAAAAAGAGAATCTCGGGCTCGTGCATCACCGACGCCCCAAAGGCCACCCGCTGCTTCCAGCCGCCGGGGAGCTGCCCGGTGAGCAGGCTCTCCTGCCCCTCTAGGCCGCAGATGGCCAGCACCCAGGCAATCTTTTCCTGGCGCAGCCGCTGGGGAATGCCATACACCCCGCCATAAAAGTCTAGATTTTGCCGAATGCTGAGGTCGTCGTAGAGGGTAAATTTTTGGCTCATATAGCCCAGCCGTCGCCGCAGGCTTTGGCTGCGCAGGTCGCCGGTCTCACCGCCCAGGGCAATATCGCCAGAGCTAGCTTCTAGCAGGCCGCAGAGCATTTTGATTGTGGTGGTTTTGCCGGCCCCGTTGGCCCCCAGCAGGCCAAAGATTTCGCCGTAGCGCACCGCCACATTCACATTTTTGACCGCCTGAAAGTTGCCAAAGACCCGGTTGAGCTGGTTGGCATAGATGGCGGGGGAGGCCGACCCCACCCGCTGGGAGACAGGGCGCGATCGCGGAAAGGGAATCAGGGCTGGCTCTGACCCCTGCTGGCGCAGCCGGGTGACAAACACATTTTCTAGGGTAGGTGGGGATGAATCAATCCTGTCCAGGGTCAGATCGTGCTGCTGGAACAGCCCGCGCACCGCCGCCGGCCCTGCCTGCTCGTCCTTGACCAACACATCTAGGCGATCGCCAAAGGTCTGCACATCCACAATTTCAGATGTGGGATGTGGGATTTCAGATTCGATCGTTTCCCCTGTTCCGCGCCCCCAACTACCCACTCCCCCATCCCCCCACTCCTTACCCGCCCCGCCTCGCCCCGCCATCAACACCCGCTCAGCCGTTTCCAAAGCAGCGGTACGCACCTCCAGCCGATGCAGCCCCAGGCTGGCCTTTAGTTCCGCTGGGGTGCCAATCTGCTGAATTTGTCCCCCATACATGAGGGCCACCCGATTGCAGCGTTCTGCCTCATCCAGGTAGGGGGTGGCCACAACGATGGTGACGCCCTCACTGGCCAGGGCGGCCAGTACATCCCAAAACTCGCGCCGCGAGATCGGGTCAACCCCGGTAGTGGGCTCGTCTAGCAGCAGCACCTCGGGTTTGTAGATCAGTGAGCAGCACAGGGCCAGCTTTTGTTTCATGCCGCCGGAGAGCTGACCCGCCAGGCGATCGCCAAAATTCTCCAGATTCATCAGCCGCAGGTATTTGGCCCGCCGTTCGGCAAACAGGCGATCGGGCAGATTTCGCAGCCCCGCAATGTAGCGCAGATTTTGATCGATGCTCAGGTCTAGGTAGAGCGAAAATTGCTGGGTCAGATAGCCAATTTGCGCTCGGGCTGTTCGCGGCTTCTGCCCTAGCACCCGCACCGTGCCCAGGCTGGCTTCTAGAATGCCCCCCAGAATGTGAAAAGTGGTGGTTTTGCCAGCGCCATCGGGGCCAATCAGCCCAAACACCTCCCCAGCCGCCACCGAAAAATCAATGCCCTGTACCGCCGCCACTCGACTGTAGCGTTTGTGCAACCCCTGTACCTGAATGATGGCGGGGGCAGTCGGGCTCGACAGCGGGGGCTGAGGAGTGCTGTCTAAGGGGGAAATCACCATGGGATGCGGTTTATTCCAGCTCAATTTCGGCATCGGCGGGCATGCCGGGCTTGGCAAAGCCGTTGGGATTGTGGATGGCAATTTTGATGCCAAACACCTGCTGAACGCGATCGGCCTTGAAATAAACATTTTCTGGGGTGAAGGAAGCCACCGGATCGATTACAGCAACGCTGCCCTCCAGCGGCTGATTGGGATTGGAGTCGAGCAAGACCTTGACGGGCTGGCCGACCCGAACCTTGCCAATGTCGCCCTCTGGCACGTAGGCCCGCAGGTACACCGAGTTGAGATCGACCAGGGTCAACACCGTTTGCCCGTTGGTGATAACAGCGCCCGGTTCTTTGGTGCGGGCCGTCACCACCCCATCGATGGGGCTGATAATGGTGAGGTAGGCCATTTGCGCCTCAATTTGCTGCTGGGCCGCCTGGGCATTTTTAACGTTGGCCTGGGCGGTTTGCAGCTGGGCCTGGGCCGCCTGCTGCTGCCCCAGCAGGGCGTCTAATTGAGCCGTTTGAATCGCGGGGTTGTACTGGTACGACTGCGCCAATGTCAGCGCTCCCCTGGCCGATTCGACCTGTTTTTTGTTGGCGTCAACGGTGGCCTGGGCCGCTTCAAAGGCGGTCTGGGTCTGGTCAAACTGCTGCTGGGAGATGGCCCCCCGACTGACCAATTGGGCATTGCGATCGCGCTCTACCTTGGCCAACTTAAGCTGCGCTAATCCTTGCTGAAGTTGGGCCTCAGCCGTGGCCAGATTCGATTGGGCTTGGTAAACCTGACCCTGCTCCACCTGCTGCGATTGCTGCACATTCAGCCGCGCCCCCTGGAGCTGATTGCCAATCACATTCACCTGCCACAGGGCCGTCTGCACCTGGCTCTGGGCCGCTGTGACCTGCGCCTTGGCCCCCTGGAGCTGGGCCTGCACGTCAGCGTCGTCAATGCGCACCAGCAGTTCTCCCTGGCTGACCGCCGCCCCCTCCCGAACGGCAATAAAGTCAATCCGCCCGCCGGTCTTGGCCCCCACGTCGGTTTCATAGCCTTCTAGGCGACCGCTGACCTGTAGCCCCTGCTCGACGGGGCGCGTTAACCCATACCAGGTCGCCGCCCCTGCACCGGCAATCGCCACTAGCCCCAGCAAAATTAGCAGCCGGGGGGGCGACTTGGGCCTAGCCTTAGAGCCCACCTCTGGAGAACTCGGCGGTTGGGTTGCCGCTCCAGGCATCAGTTGGGTCATAGCCATGAATCGCTAAAGATATAGCTTAATTTTAGCGAGCTATAGTTAATTTAACGCGGTTGAAATACATCGTGAGAATTCCCCAATTTGTCTATTAATTATTAAAGAGATTGAAGCATATATTAAGTAGAGATATTAAGAAAATCCCTGGAAAAGGAGATATCCTAACCTAGGGATATATGTCCTGTGCGATCGCTCATTTGAGCTGAGTTCGTTGAAAATACAGCCCTGATGGGAAACCCTGTTCTAGGGTTGCTAAGGCTGATTCTGAGTTAAAACTTTACACGACGGTAGAACCCTCGTTTCACGGTTTCGGCACTAAGAATATAGAGGCCCACAATGGCGGCCATCAATGCCAGAAACTCAATCGGCAGCGCCTGAAATCCGAGCCAATCTGCCAGTGGCGTATAGGGCAGAAACAGGGTGATCAGAGCGATCGCGATTGTCATAAACAACAGCGCCCGGCTGGGCTTGCTCTGAAGCATCGATTGCTGCGTGCGAATTACCAGCACAATCATCGAAGCCGAGATCACTGACTCCATAAACCACCCCGTTCTAAACTGAGCCTGATCAGCGTGCAGCACCAGTAGCAATGTCCCAAAAGTAAGGTAGTCAAATACCGAACTCAGCAACCCAAACACCAGCATGAAATTGCGAATGAAGTGCATATTCCAGCGGTGGGACTGACTGACCTGGGTGCGATCGACGCGATCGGTAGCAATCGTCAATTCTGGAAAATCAGTGAGCAGGTTAGTCAACAAAATCTGGCTGGGCAGCAGCGGCAAAAAGGGCAGCACTAGCGAAATGCCCGCCATGCTAAACATATTGCCAAAATTGGCGCTGGTGGCCATAAAAACATACTTCAGGGTGTTGGCAAAGGTCACCCGACCTTCCTTCACCCCCTCAACCAAGACATTCAAATTCTTTTGCATCAGCACAATGTCAGCGGCTTCCTTGGCCACATCCACCGCACTCTCTACCGAGATGCCCACATCGGCGGCGTGGAGCGCCGAGGCATCGTTAATGCCGTCGCCCAGATAGCCCACCACATTGCCCGCCTTTTTGAGGGCGATAATGATGCGCTCTTTTTGGTTGGGTTCTACTTCAGCAAACACATTGGTGTGTTGAACTTGATGCAGCAGGGCTTCATCGCTAAGTTTCTCTAGTTCCGGCCCGGTCAACGCCTTGGGTTCAGGCAGGCCAACCTGCTGGATGATGCTCATCGCCACCGCCCGGCTGTCGCCGGTAATCATCTTGGGCGTGATCCCCAAATCTTCTAGGGCTTTGAGGGTGTCAGCAATGCCCACCTTGGGTGGGTCAAAGAGGGCCAGGTAGCCCAAAAAGGTCATAGCCACTTCATCGTCTTTATGGAAATTATCGCGATCAAACTGGCGATAGGCTACGCCTAGGGTTCTAAAACCCCGATCGCCCAAATTCGATGCCTGTTGCAGCAGTTTTTGACGCTGATCAGCAATATCAATGGTTTTGCCCTCAGCTATTTCAACAGTGGAGCAAATCTCTAAAATATTTTTTAGCGCGCCCTTGGTGATAATCAAAGACGCATCTCCTACTTTAAAAAGAATACTTAACCGCTTACGATTAAAGTCGTAGGGTACTTCGCCGAGCTTTTCATAGGCAGAAATGTCAAAGGCTTTGTGGTCGCGAATGGCCGCATCAATCGGATTCACGTAGCCTGACTCAGCGGCTGCATTTAAGTAAGCGTAAAAGAGCACGCGATCGGCCTGGGGCAAGGCACCATCCTCGCTGATATTCCCTGCGGCATCTACTGCCCCATGAATTTTGACTTCGCCTTCGGTCAGGGTGCCGGTTTTGTCGGTGCAGAAAACATTCATGCTGCCAAAGTTTTCAATGGCGGGTAGGTGCTTCACAATCACCTGTTTGGTCGCCATTTTCTTCGCTCCCCGTGCCAGATTGACGCTGACGATCGCCGGCAGCAGCTGTGGCGTCAACCCCACCGCCAACGCCAGGGAAAATAGCAAGGACTGTAGCACCGGGCGATCGAGGTAGACATTGACGACAAAAATCAGTACCACCAAGATCAGCGTCACTTCCATCAAAAAGTAGCCAAACTTGCCGAGTCCCCGTTCAAATTCGGTTTCAGTGGGTCTGAGCTTCAACCGCTCCGACACCTTGCCAAACTCAGTTGCCTTGCCGGTGTGCACCACGACGGCCTTGGCCGTGCCGCTAATCACATTGGTGCCCATGTAGAGGGTATTGGTGCGCTGGCTTAGCCCGGTGCCCTCGGGCAGTACGCCGCTGAACTTGTCCACCGGGTAGGTTTCTCCGGTCAGGGCGGCTTCCGCCACCGACAGATCGTTTGACTCTAAAATCAGGCAGTCGCCAGGAATCGTTTTGCCCGCAGAAAACACCACAATATCCCCCGGCACCACCGCCTGATTAGGGATTTCTTGAGCCTGACCATCCCGCAGGATGGTGGCTTTTACCTGCACCAGCGCCAAGAGTTTCTCAACCGCGTTGGATGCCCCTTGCTCTTGCCAAAACCCCAGCAGCCCGCTGATCAAGACAATCGTTAGAATGATGACTGCATCGATCGCATCTTGCAAAAAGATCGACAGCACCGCCGCAAAAATCAGAATCAAGATAATCGGACTCTTGAACTGATTAATCAACAACAGCCAGGGGCTAGACTTGCGCGTTTGCTTGAGGCTGTTGGCCCCGTATTTGATCAGCTGCTGCTTGGCTTCTAGGCTGCTTAACCCGGTGGGACTAGAGCCTGTCTGCCGAAGCACCTGATCGGCAGGTAGGCTCCAAAACCTGTCCAGTTGCGGGGCCTTGGGGTGATTTCCAGGGTGAGTCAGGTGAGTCATGGGTGCCTAACCTACAAGCAATGGCTTTTACCTGATGTGTTGCTTGCCCTGGCGGGGCCAGAGCTTGAGCACCTCAAACCAGAGGGTGCTGAGCACCCCCGCCCCGACGCAGATCGCCAGGTCAAGGGGGTGCAGCGTCGAAAAGCGAAACAGGTTTTGCAGCAGCGGCCCGTAGAGAATCAGCGCCAAAAACACCACGCCGCCCCCCAACACCCAGTAGATCGCGCCCCAGCCCACCAACAGCAAAAAAATCGGCGCGCGCGCGATCTCTAGCACCAGGGTCAAAAAGGTGCGGTGGTCAGAGGCAGGCCGCTCGTTATAACCCTCTCGGCTCAGCCGCTCCGCCACATCTGACGACGATAACCCCACCCAGGTTTGAGGATCTGCTGACAGCATGAGTCGTATCTCCCAGCATCAATCGAGATACTTCAACAGTGCCGTAGTCGCTGGTCAAAGCATGTTTTCGTTGGAATTATTTGCACAGAAAGGCGGGATGATCCCTCAACGGTTGACCTACCGCTCTGGTCAACTGCGTGTTGACGAATCTTTCAACGGTTTAACAGAAAAACGGTGGTGGGTATGGGCTACAGATTTGAGGATGAGGCCTGATGCGAGTAGGGCTCCGGGGGTGGCTGTTTCTCTCTCTCCTGGTGGCCATGCTGGTGGGGGTAGGCAGCTTTATTGTGATTAGCCGCGCCGCCTCCCATCACCTGTTTTTGGGTCATCTAGATCAAATGGCTGCGATCGCCAGCGTGGGGCGGGTGGTTTACGAGATCCGTGAAGAGCTGCTCGATCTACACGGCGGCCCCATCGAGGTTGAGAGCACCGTGGGTCAGGGCAGCACCTTTCGCTTCTCTCTACCCCAGGCTTAAAATCAGAGCAGATTGACACAGCCTAGCCACAGCTTAGCCATGGGCAATCCATAGAGTGAGGGTGAACAACTCACTGAGGTGTCTGCTATGGTTGCGCTATCAGTTCCAGCAGGAGCACTGGTTCTGGCCCTGTTACTCTTGGTCAGCATGGGAATTTTGGCCTGGCTATTTCCTGACGGATCTTCAAATACCCATAACAAGAAATTTTAGGGTTTGCCTAGCGCCATGATGCAACCATTTAACCAACTGCCTCAATGGCTGGTGTGGGAAATTGCCATTCCCCTGACTATTTTGAATGGCTGGTTACTCTATAGAGTTTTTCTAACCTTTCAGACCCCGTTTACCATCTTGATCATGGCTACGCTGCTAGCGTTTGTACTCAACTATCCGGTTGAGCAGCTTGAAAAACAAGGGCTGAGCAGAGAGGTGAGCATTGCGCTAATTGGGCTGAGCGCGATCGCCCTAGTGGGCGTTTTAGGCCTCATGTTGGTTCCAGTTTTGCTCTTGCAGTTGGGCGATTTAGCCAATCGGTTGCCCGCCTGGCTAGCGTCAGGCAGCCAACAGTTCCAGACCTTAGACACCTGGCTGATCGCTAAGCGAATTCCCCTAGATGTCACAGCGCTAGTAGAGCAACTGGCGAAACTCTTGCCCGATGAACTGGTACAGCTGCCCGATCAAACCTTAGTCATTGTGCGGGGCATTGCCGATCGCCTGATAGAAGTCATTGTCACTGCGGTCTTTACGCTGTATCTCTTGCTCCATGGCGATGCTTTTTGGCAAGGGCTGCTGGGTTGGCTGCCCAAAGATGTGTCTGACTCAATACAGCTCGCGTTTCAAGAGCAGTTTCGTAACTTTTTTGTGGGCCAGGCCACCATCGCCCTGATTATGGCCCTGGCGTTGACGAGCCTATTTTTTCTGTTCAAAGTTCCCTACTGGTTGGTCTTTGGTATGGGTATTGGGTTGTTAACGCTGATTCCCTTTGGTGACACAGTTGGAATTGTAGTCGCCGCCATTGTGGTGAGCTTTAAGAGCATTGCGCTGGGGGGTGAGGTGCTAGCGATCGCATTCCTCGCCGATCAGATCATCGACCAGGCCCTAGCCCCTAAAATTCTTGGTAATCTAGTTGGCCTCAACCCCATTTGGATTTTAATTTCTCTCCTTTTAGGAGTTCAGCTGGGAGGCTTGCTCGGCCTGATTTTAGCCGTACCCTTAGCCGGATCGTTGAACCGTATTTTGGCCAATAGCCCATCCGTCATGAACAACGTTAACTAGCCTGGTGATGAGGGGCAAGGTCATGGTAAAGCCTCCGGATTGAGTCGGCGGTAGACGATAGGACTGGTTGTGAGACCCGCTGATAGCTGCGGTAAGCGGCCTGAAACTGCCCTAAATAGTGCAGGGCTACGCCGCGAAATAGCCAGGCTTGGCGGTGGTTGGGCGATCGCCAAAGGGCCTGGTTGCAACAGGTGAGTGCCGCCTCTGGTTTGTTGAGCAAGATGAGCAGTACCGCCTTTTGCACCCAAAGCCGAATATCGTCAAACCCAGCCAATTCCTGGGCCTGCTCTAGACTTTGCAGGGCGTCATTGTAGTGACCTAGACAAGCTAGAGCATCGGCGCGGCTGTACCAGCTCTCGATGTCGTGGGGGTGAACGTTTAGTGCTTGCTCAAACTGCGCCAGCGCCTCTAGATAGCGGCCCATCTCCAGGTAGAGTTTGCCCTGTTCACAGCGGCGCAGGGCCTCGGCTTCATAGTCAAGGACGGAGATTGGGCGGGCCGGGCGGTGGCCAGTGGGGAGAATTTGGCGGTCTCGAACGCAGGTTGTCATAGTGTCTGTCCTTTCTGAGTGAGAGCAGCGATTGATTTGGTGGTTAACGTTAATTACCCAGTGTGGCAATGGTGTGTCAGGGGTATTTCAGCGGTGTTGCAGAGCCTAAAAAGGGCTGAGTTTGTCACACTGTTGCCATGGTATTGACACAGATCGCCCTTAGGCTAAGACCCATTCTCAGGAGATGACCGATGCACCTGGAACTGTCTTATGAGCGCTATCAAATCGAGATTCCCCAGGCGGTTTGGCCAGAGTTTTTTGATCAATGCACCGACGACAATCGGGGCCGTCTGATTACTCTAAAATTGGTAGATGCTCAAATGGGCGATTTTGAGATGCTGCGCCACCAGCCGCTATGGGCCATCACCTACGACCGGCTCGACTATGGCAACGCCTTAGTTATTACCATCGATCGCCCCTTGGGAGCGGGTGCAGTCACCTATGCCCACCGCATCCTGTTTCCCCAGGCCGTTAGCATCATTACCGACGAAGATGGGATAATTCTTTCTTGCACGGTTACCGATGATGACCACGCGCAGACGGTGATCAGCTTTCAGTCTTAGTGGGGTAGTGACGGGTAGAGGAATTAAAATTCAAAACTCAAAATCTAGAACTTCATCCCCACGTCCCACCCATCCACCCCTCACCCATTCCCCCTCCCATGACCGACTCCAATCCCCATCCCTCTAACGCCCGCAAATCTAAGGGCGTGCTGCGCGAAACCATTGAAACTCTCGGCCTGAGTGTGCTGTTGGCCTTTGGCATTCGCACCTTTGTGGCCGAGGCCCGCTATATTCCCTCGGGCTCGATGTTGCCTACCCTAGAGATCAACGATCGCCTGATTATCGAAAAGCTCAGCTACGACTTTGGCACTCCCCAGCGGGGCAATATTGTGGTGTTTTATCCGCCCGATCAGCTCGGCACAAAAGATGCCTATATTAAGCGGTTGATGGGTCTGCCAGGGGATGTGATAGAAGTCAAAACCGGCCAGCTCTATATTAACGGCGAACCCCAGACAGAACCCTACATTGCGGCCAGGCCCGACTATCAGTACGGGCCGGTGACGGTGCCCCCCGATGCTTACCTGGTTTTGGGCGATAACCGCAACGAAAGCTTTGACTCTCATTACTGGGGCTTTGTGCCACAAGATCACCTAATTGGTCGGGCCGTGTTTCGGTTTTGGCCCCCTGATCGGCTGGGCGGGCTAGACTGAGACCCTTGATGCCTCATCGCAACCCTGTCTGGGTGAATGCCGTAGCCCCTGCTGCCCTGGGCGCTGGCAATTTAGCCCCAAAACATCAGGTGCTGGCACTACGCTGGAAAAAATAGAGCGTTTAAGGATACTTAATCCTATGGCTAAACTCGTTGCCATTGGCGACAGCCTCACCCAGGGCTTTCAAAGCGGAGCGATTTCGCGCACCGATCTGGCCTTTCCCACCCTGATTGCCAAAACCCTGGGCCTGAGGGTGCCCACGGAGTTTCCCATCCCCTCCTTTGCGGGCAGCGGGCTGCCGCTCAATATTGAAGGATTGCTGCGCTCGATGGAGCGATCGCTCGGTAGCGAGATTGACCCCTGGGAGTGGGTGGTGCGGTTTCCGACCTTGCTGAACCAGTATGTCGATGGCGTCGAAGACATCTATGAGCGGGGGGCTGGGTCTCGGCCCGCCTCCTTTGGCGGCAGCTACCACAATTTAGCCGTGTGGGGCTTTAAGGTAGTAGACAGTTTTACGATCAACTGGGCCTACTGCGACAAAACCATCAACCGAGAAGAAGGCTGGATCGAAAACGACTTTTTTGGCCTGCCCTCGGCCCCCATGTACCGCACCGCTAAGCAGGTGCTAAATCCCAACTTTAGTAGCGCCAAGGCCACCTGGACTCAGGTCGATAACCTCAAGGCCATTGTGCAAAAAGAAGGCCAGCTCGATGCCCTGATTCTCTGGCTGGGGGCCAACGACTGTCTGGGTACGGTGCTCGATCTAGAGCTGAAGGATATGACCGATGCCGATGTGCAACGGCTAGAGCAAGACGGGCAGCTCAACGACCCGGTGGCCCGCCGCCGCTGGAACCTGACCAACCTGCACCTGTTTAAGCGCGACTTTGCGGCCCTGGTGGAGGCGATCGCCCCGGTGATTTTGCCCACCACCAAGGTCTTTGTGGGCACCGTGCCCCACGTCACCATTCCACCCATTACCCGAGGGCTGGGGGACTTCGATGGCACCTACTTTGAGTACTACGGCTCGTTTTATGCCGCCCAAACTATCGGCAACCCACCCCAGCGCCGCCATCTGACCAAGGCCCAGGTAATCGCCATTGACCAGCGCATTGACGCCTTTAATGGAGCAATTCGCGAGATTGTGGGCCGCCAGGGCAGCCAGTGGGCGATCGTCGATGTCGGGGCGATTTTAGACACCCTCGCGGTCAAGCGCAACAACAGCACCGATACCCCAGGGCTGCCCTTAATTGAGTACTACCGTCGCAAAGGCCTCCCCGACCATCCGCTGCTAAAACTGACCCCGGTGCCCAGCACGCTGCGGTTTGATACGCGCAATGCGACCCGGTTGCACGGGGGCTTGTTTAGCCTCGACAATGTTCACCCCACAACCATTGGCTATGGCATCATCGCCGAAGAATTTTTGACGGCGATGCAGGCTGCCGGGGTAGCCGGAGCCGACCCCCTGAAGCTCAACTGGCCCGCTATCATCGCTCACGATACCCTGGTTCAGGCCCCGCCCCAGCTGTGGGATGACATTCTCAAAGCGGCTGAAAATAATGCCGGGCTCTGGGATACGCTGCTGAGTTTTATGACCTAGATCTTTCTGAATGTCACCCTCTGTGCGATTCGAACAGGTCGTCCCGCCCCTTCACAACCAGTGCTAGTACGGCAAAAAGCCCTGGGCTGCCAGTTGACCAACTTTGATTAATGAAGCCCTGCGTCAGCACATGAGATGGTGAAGCAGAATCATAGTGCTGTTAGCTAGCCCTAGGGGTTGCAGTAGGGACAGTAGCTGGGGTCTGCCACGGGCGGTGAGTCAGGACAGCGGTCGTCTCGCTGGTGCTGGCATCGCTGGCACTGGTATCGCACTGAAAGGGTCATGAGCGTAGGGGTGCCGCACTGGCCACAGGGTAGGCCTGGCCAGCGTTTTACCTCACTAAAGCCGGGGCAGCCGCAGGCGGGGCAAGCTTGGGCAATGGTGTTGAGCAGCGCTTGGGTAGCCTGGGCAATGACCTGCATGCGGGTGGGGTTGTAGAGGGCGCGCATGTCGGTTTCGAGGCGGGCTATGCCGCGGTTCGACTGCTGAATGGCCTTGGTCACTGACGTTTCTAGCTCTTCGTAGGTGGTAATGCCCTTGGCGATCGCGGTGTCGTCGGCCCGTACAATCAGCCCGTGGCTGGGGAAGCCGACGGCGGTGGCAAAGGCTTCGGCCTCTGGCCAACTGCGAATATCCTGCTGGCGATAGTTGGTATCGGTAGAGAGGTATTCACCGACAATTTCGAGCTGGTGCTGCTGGTCGAGCAGCAGCACGATTTCGCGATCGCAGGCCACAAACGGAATCTGCGGGTGCGGCCCAAAGCTGCCCTCGCTAGCGATCGCCAGGGTTTCCCCAGTGCCTTCTAGGGCGGCCTCAGCCTTGAGTCGGGCGGTGGTGAGCTGGTCGGCGGGGCGCTTGACCTCGCCGGTAAAGGTGCCAAAGCCGTCGGTGTCAAAGGCCGGAGGCACGGTGATGGTGACGCCCAGGGTTTTGAGTAGGGGGGCGATCGCCTGCTCTTTGCGGTGCATAGTGGCGAGGATGGCGACACGGTGGGCAAACAGATCGGTCATGGCATGTTGAACGACGGAAACGTTGAAAAGGCTGTTGGGCGTAACGCGTCTTTCTAGGGTGACGGGCTACCTCTCAGCCTACGCCAAAGAAACGCCCACAGCAGCGTCAACTACCGTGGGCAGGAGGTCAGGAGATGTCTTATCTACGGATTGTGATGCACCCCGAATACTGAATCGGGACGAGGGTTCTCTACTCGTCGTGGGCAAAGCGGTTATAGAGAAAGTCGAGGGCGTGGTTGCGCAGCTGGTAGTACTGCGGGTCTTCCATGATCTGGTCGCGATCTCTAGGCCGCTCGAAGGGGATGGTCATCACCTCGCCGATGGTGGCGGCGGGGCCGTTGGTCATCATCACCAGGCGATCGGCCAAAAACAGCGCCTCGTCGATGTCGTGGGTGATCATCAGCACGGTGCAGCGGTGCTCGTTCCAGATCTTCAGCAGTTCTTCCTGAAGCTCTTCTTTGGTGATCGCATCCAGCGCCCCAAAGGGCTCGTCGAGCACTAGCACCTCGGGGCGAATGGCCAGGGCGCGGGCGATAGAGACTCGCTGGCGCATGCCGCCGGAGATCTGGTCGGGGCGCTTGTCGGCGGCCTCAGTCAGCCCCACCATGGCCAGGTGGTCGCGCACGATCGCCCGTTTCTGGGCCTCGGGCTTCTCGGGCCACACGGTTTTTACGGCCAGGTAGACGTTCTCAAATACCGTGCGCCAGGGCAACAGGGCGTAGTTTTGGAACACCACCATGCGATCGGGGCCGGGCTTGAGGATGGGTTGGCCGTTGAGGGTGACGGAGCCCCCCGTAGCCTGCTGAAAGCCTGAGACCAGGCTGAGCAGGGTCGATTTGCCGCAGCCAGAATGGCCGATGAAGCAGACAAATTCGCCCTGCTGGATGGTCAGGTTGACGTTTTCGAGGACGGGGAAGGTGCCCTTACCGGTGGGGTAGCTCTTGGAGACGCGATCGAAGACGAGAAATCCTTCGCTGGGTGAGGTTTGGGGGCGATCGACCAGGGCGAGATTGGCGGGGCGGCGAGATTTGAGGTTGAGAGGGGCGGGTTGCATGGGATAACTCCTAGTTGAGTGAAAAGGGAAGAAGCTTGGTAACGCTTCCCCTCTTGGGAGGGGTGCCCGTTCGCGAAGCGTTTCGTAGAAAAGGGCGGGATGGGTTGCAAAGACTGGGCTGACCCACCCCTACCCCTCCCAGGAGGGGATTTGGCCTATCGGCTACGCTGCCAGGGCTGCGACCCGTTCATCCAGCACCACCTCGGCGATGGTGATGTCGCGCTTGATGGCGAGGCTATTCAGGTAGCCGATCGGGTCTTCGGCGTCGAAGTCGGTGCCGTCGAATAGGTGAATGCTGCCACGAGTGTACTTAGTGTCGAGCAGGCCCAGTTCGCGGGCGGCGGTGCTGTAGACATTGACCCGCACAATGCGTTCGAGAATTTCGAGCCAGTTGCGAGGAAAGGGCACGTCGCCCCAGCGGGCCAGCTGGGTCATGTGCCAGAGGTGTTCGGTGCGGCTGGGCCGGTTGGCCCCGTCGCCAAAGAACAGGTGGTGGGCGTACTCGCGCCTGGGTTGGTCGAGGGTGCAGACCTTGGTGGTGGGGTTGCCCAGATGGATGTATTCGATCGGGGTGCCCAGGTAGGGGCGTTGGGAGAGAATCTGACGAATCTCTAGCTCGTTTTCGGGGTCGGCGCAGTAGCGGCAGGCGTCGAGCAGGGCCTTGGTGAGGGCGATGTGGGTGTTGGGGTAGGCGCTGGCCCAGTCTTCGCGCACGCCCAGCACCTTGCCGGGGTGGCCGTCGTAGATTTCGCGATCGGTGGCGATGGTAAAGCCCACCTCGTCCATGGCGGCGCGCAGGTTCCAGGGTTCGCCAACGCAGAAGCCGTCGATCGCATTGTTTTTCAGATCCACCACCATCTGAGCGGGGGGGATGGTTTGCAGGGCCAGGTCGCGATCGGGGTCGATGCCGCCAGCCGCCAGCCAGTAGCGCAGCAGCAGGTTGTGCATCGACGAGGGGTGCACCATGCCCATGCGGTGTTGGGTGTCAGGGGTGCGGTGCAGCATGTCGCGAAAGCTCTCTAGGCTGTTAACGCCCTGCTCGTAAAAACGGCGCGATAGGGTGATGGCGTTGCCGTTGCGGGTCATGGTCAGGGCGCTGACCACGGGCAGGGGCCGATTGTTGTGGCCGCCGAGGGAAAACCACAGAGGCATGCCCGAGGGCATTTGGGCGGCATCCAGATACCCGCCCGCGATGCCGTCAACAATGCCGCGCCAGCTGGTTTCGCGCACCAAATTCACTTCATCCAGGCCGTGCTTGGCAAAGAAGCCTTTTTCCTTGGCGATCGCCACCGGGGCGCAGGCGGTCAAGGGCACAAAGCCGATGTCCAAATTCACCTTTTCCAGGCCGTGACGGGCGACGGCGGTGGTTTTTCTGGCCCGCAGCTTCTTAATCCGCTTTTGCTGGTTGAGGAAGTAGATGATCTCGCTGCGCAGGCTGTAGTAGCTGGGGTGCTCCACCACCTCCATGCGCTGGCGGGGGCGGGGAATATCGACGTCGAGAATGTTGCCGATTTCGGCACCGGGGCCGTTGGTGAGCATGACGATGCGATCGCTCAGCAGCACCGCCTCATCCACATCGTGGGTCACCATCACGGCGGTGACGTTGTTTTCATCGCAGATGCGCATGAGCTGAGTTTGCAGATTGCCCCGGGTCAGCGCGTCCAGCGCCCCAAAGGGTTCATCGAGCAGCAGCAGCTTGGGGCGAATGGCCAGGGCGCGGGCAATCGCCACCCGCTGCTTCATGCCGCCAGAAAGCTGGTCTGGCCACTTGTCGGCGGCAGCCTGCAACCCGACCAGGTTGATGTGCTCTTCGACAATGGCGCGGCGATCGCCCTTGGGCAAATCTCCACAGACGCTGTTCACCGCCAGGGCGATGTTGTCGCGCACGCTGCGCCAGGGTAGCAGCGAATAGTTTTGGAACACCACCATCCGGTCTGGCCCCGGCTCGGTAATCTTTTTGCCCTCCAGGGTAAGCACTCCCGAGCTGGGCAGCGAAAGGCCAGCAATCATGTTTAAAAGCGTAGACTTGCCACAACCCGAGTGGCCAATAAACGAGACAAACTCGCCTGTTTTAATCGTTAGATCAATTCCTTTTAAAGCAATATACTCACCGCCATCAGCCAGGGAAAATACCTTATCTACCTGATCCACCGCCACCAATAAGCTCATGGTTTCCTCCTTGCGATCGTTGTGATAAATGTCGTAAATCCCCTCCTGGGAGGGGTAGGGGTGGGTTATTCGTAGGGTGGGCACCGCCCACCACCCAAATTGGCTAAATCAAATCCCCTCCTGGGAGGGGGAGGGGTGGGTCTACCGAGTCTCTGGAACCCACCCCGCCCTCCGGGCACCCCTCCCAGGAGGGGAAGCGGCTACTTGCGGGTGGGGGCGATCTTCATTTGCAAGAGGGCGATCAGGCGATCCAATAAAAGCCCCACAAAGCCGATGTAGAACACCGCCAAAATGATCTCGCTGATGTAGTTCTGCTGGTAGGCATCCCAGATAAAGAAGCCAATCCCCACAATCCCCGACATCACAATTTCTGCCGCAATAATCGCTAGCCAAGCCAGCCCGATCGCAATCCGTAACCCGGTAAAAATGTAAGGCAGCGCTGACGGAAACAAAATGTTGAAGTAATAGTCTTTGCGCGACAGTTGCAGCACTTTGGCTACATTGTTGTAGTCTTCAGGAATTTGCTTGACGCCCTCAATGGTGTTGATCAAAATTGGCCAAACAGCGGTGATGAAAATTACGAAGATGGCGGCGGGCTGGTTTTGTTGCAGGGCCACCAGGGCGATCGGCACCCAGGCCAGCGGCGCAACCATCCGCAAAAACTGAAAGATTGGGTAAGTGGCCTTATTTAGCCAGGGGCTAGTGCCTACCAAAACCCCGACCGAAATACCCACTACAGCGGCGGCGGTATAGCCCTGAGCCACCCGACCCAAACTGGCCCAGGTTTGCCAAAACAGGCCTTTATCTAACCCCCCCAGGTCGTAAAACGGGTAGAGCAACAGCTCGCGGGTGCGGGTGTCGGTCCACAGGCTGAGGGGGCCTGGCAGTCGAGTCAACCCAGACCATGACACCAGTTGCCAGATCGTTAAAAACACCGCAATACCAATGATTGGGGGAATCAAGTCGCCCGCGCGCTTTTGCCAAAACTGTTGAACCGACGAAAGAACCGGGTTAGGACGCGCCTGTATCCGAGAAGGTGCCTGAGTAACCATAGTTGCGATACCTCGTTGGATTTTGAAATTTTTAGATGGAAGCGGAGCGAACAATTCAGCAAAAATTAGTCAGTACAATCCCCTCCTGGGAGGGGTAGGGATGGGTTAGCCCACTCTCTCAACCCACCCGGCCCTGCGGGCGGGGATAAGGCGCTGCTGCTGAGGGGGATGAGGAAACCTGCCTCGGCCTTTCTTTGGGGAGACTGGCCGAGGCAGGCTGGTTCAGACACCCAGACAGAGGTGAATAGGGCTGCTGTTGGCGATGGAGGCCCCATTTTTCTGCCTTTGGTCATCTCTCTCTGAACCAGTGCTAGAGGAAGAAAAGGGTTGGATTAACTGTGCTCAAAAAGGTAAGAAAGTTTTGAATTTTGAGTTTTTGATGCAATAAAAACTCAAAACTAAACGCTGAGCCTTCAAAACTTTTTAGCCTTCACCCTTGCTTCCTAGACCCGCTTAATCTGAAGGCTGCTGAGGTATGCCTCGGGGTTCGCAGGGTCAAACTTGATGCCGTCAAAGAATGTCTCGATGCCGCGCGACGTATCGGCGGGAATATCGGCGGTAAAGCCCGCTTCAGTGGCGGCTTCGCGCCAGAGGTCTTCGCGGTTGACGGCATCGACAATGCGGCGGGCCACATCAAAATCGGTGAGCTGGTCTTTGTGGAAGCCCCAGCGCATGCTCTCGGTGAGAAACCAGAGGTCGTGGCTCTTATAGGGGTAAGAGACGCTACCCTTGGGGTCTTTCCAGTAGAGGGGGCCAGCGTTGAAGTCGTCCACGTTGGCTTTGTTGTCGCCCATAGTGTACTTGCCGTCGTAGGGGGCTTTGAGGATTTCTGGCGGAATGTTGAAGTAGTTGCGGCCAGAGGTGATGGTCACCAACTCGGCCCGGTTAGCCGGGTCATCGCACCACTGCTGGGCTTCCATTAGCCCCTTCAGCAGGGCCTTGGTGGCCTTGGGGTTGGCATCGACCCAGTCAGCTCGCAGGGCTAGGTATTCTTCGGGGTGGTAGGCCCACATCTGGTGGGTGAGGCCCGCCATAAAGCCAATGTCGTCGGCCACAATGCGGTAAGGCCAGGGGTCGCCGGTGCTAAAGGCATCCATGGTGCCGTTGCGCATACCCTGCACGGTCTCGGCGGGGGGCACCGCCAGCAGGTCGATGTCGGTGTCGGGGTCGATGCCGCCTGCGGCAAACCAGTAGCGAATCCAAAAGTCTTGGTTGACGTTGGGGAAGGTGTGGGCCGCCTTGAACTTGCGGCCCTGGCTGCTGGGAAACCCTTTGATGTAGTCAGCGGCTCCCGATAGGTCTACCCCTAAGCCTTTGCCAGCGTGGATGCCGGAGATGGCGATACCGTTGCCCTGGGTGTTGAGCTGAGCCAGTACGTACATGGGCACCTTCTGGCCGTTGGTGATGATGCCTTCGCTGATCAGGTGGGGCATGGGCATTTGCCACTGGCCGCCGTCGATGCCGCCGCCCGCAGAGCCAATGGTGACGTTGTCGCGGGCCGAGGCCCAGTTGGCCTGCTTGGAGACTTCGACCCCGGTCATGCCGTACTTGGCAAAGAAGCCCTTTTCCTGGGCAATAATGATTGCCGCTGACTCGACGATGGGAATGTAGCCCAGTTTTACGGTAGGGGTTTCGGGGCTGTCGCCTGCGGCTACGGGGCCGGGGGCAGCGGTCGATGCTGTTGTTGCCGTGGGGGCGGTGGCGGAAGGAGGGTTGCCGGCACAGCTTTTTAGAAATACCGCCCCTGCTGCCGATACCCCAGCAGTGGCCAGAAACTTACGACGGGTAACACGATCGAGATTGGACATAGAAACTCCTTTCAACGCCTCCGACTAGGGGCGCTGTGCACGACATGAACAGTGGTTAAAAGACTCGGGAGCGATCGCCTAGGGCCAGACGACTCACCCCTTGGGGTAGCAAATTCGGGCGTTCCCGTAGCGGGGCTACCGATCGCCTAAGATTTATAAAAGTAAATCCTAGGCTTTTGCTCCATGCCACTGAGTCTATACTCTTTTCTCTGGCCGTAGATCCCTAAAAACCACAAAATTCGACTGCAATTCTCAATGCAAAGAATAAGCTGGGCTTATTTGATAGAGATTCTGGAATAGTTTCAATTAATGTGACCGGCTGTGGAGGGCGATCGCACCCCCAGTCCTGCAAACACAAAAAAGGCGGAAACCGCAGTTTCCGCCCAGGCCTTGAGTGAGAGGGTTAACGCGCTCGATCGCTGCTCTTAACTTTCGTAGATGCGGCACTCAGGGGCGTTGGGGTTGGCCATGCAGTACTGGCTAAAGGCTGTCGGCTGGTGGTCTAGCTGGCGGCGGTGGGCGGTCGAGAGTTCTTCGACGGTTTCCCAGGCGATCGCAACGTCTTTATGGGTGGTGCCGTATAGATCAGTCAGGCGACGGGCATGCTCAAGAGCTACCTGCAACCGAGCTGTCAGGGTGGGCTGGGAGATGAGGTTGGGGGTAGAGAGGGTGGTGGTGAAACTCATGGTGGATGATTTCCTGAGGTTTAGTGAACTGTCTTTAGCCTATTGATAATTTCAGTAAATATCAATAGGCCATATATATAGCTTTTTGTTATCTATCATCAGGTTTTCTTACCATTCATGGCTCGGCAGTGGAGGGTGGGAAAAACTGATGCAGCGGTGACTAAATACTCCGATGGCTTGACTGCGCCACGGAGCCTTTGGCCTTTGCCCAGGTGAGATATCTACCGCGATGGGGTCGCTAATCTGGGGCAGCCCGTGCGAGATCAATCGATTTGCAGCGGGGCCACAATGTCGGGATTAGGGTCTGGAGGGGCCGCTGTGGCAGGGCTGCGGGGCAGGTTATAGCCGATGATTCCCAGGGTAAGACCGAGGGCAAGGCCAGCCATAAACATCCAGCCGTGGGAGGGTTCGAGGGTGTAGAGCAGGCGGCGATCGCGGCTATAGACATGGACCGCCCAGCCTTCCTGGGTTGTGTGGTGGAGTTTATTCATAGAGAGGGGCAAGGTTAGGAGAATTAGCGGTTAGTCAGACGCAATGGGCCGCTGGGCGGTGCTGAACGGCAGGCATGCCGCTGTTGTCAAACAGCTCACCCCGCTGCACCGTGGCGTAGATCAGCACCTGGTCGCCCACGGGAGACCGTTCGACCACGGTGCATTCTACGTAGGCAAGGGCATCGGTGAGAATGGCGCCGCCGTTGGGGGCGGCCTCAAAGGGCAGGTGGTCAAAGGCGGCGGTAGAGTAGCCCTGGGCCGAGAAATGGCGGCGCACCGCCCGCCCCTCCTTGAGAATATTCAGCACGAAGCCGCTGCCGGGGCGGAACTGAGTGGTTTCAGGGGCCGCCCCAGGCAGGGTCAGCATCAGGCCGGGGGGGCTAAAGCTGGCCTGGGCCACGCCAGCGGTGAGTAGCCCTGTGTGACGGCCCTGGTTTTGGACAGTGACAACGCAGAGAGAACCGACAATATGCCCCATGGCCTGGGCCGTGCGGTCGGTTTGAGCGTGGGCGAGGGCTGGTCGAGCCCCCTGCTGCTTTTGGCGTTTAGTCAGGGTTTGGGCAAATTGGGCGGCAGCAGCGGCACAGGCGGCCAAGGCATCGGCATCGGGGCTAAAGCGCACTCGCAGCGGCTCAAATCCAAAGGAGTAGTTGGCATCTTTTAACTTTTGCTCGAGCAGATCGATCGCTTCGCCGCTCCAGCCGTAGGAGCCAAACACCCCTACCAGCTTGGTTTTGGGAACATTTGCCAAAATTGAGCCCAGGGCGGTTTGAATTTGCACCGGGGCATGGCCCCCCAGGGTGGGAGAGCCAATAATAAAGCCGTCGCATTGGCTCAGGGTATCGGTTAAGGCCTGGGGATCGATCCGCTCACAGTTAATTGCTTCTACGGCTATTTGGGCGGCGTTGAGAGCTTGGGCGATCGCATCGGCCATCCGCGCCGTATTGCCGTAGGCCGACGCATAGAGCAGCGCCACCCGCAGGGGGCGCTGGGCCTGCTGCTGGCACCACTGGCGATAGTCTTGCTGGAACCGGCTGAGGCTGTAGCGCACCAGGGGGCCGTGGCCAGGGGCCAGGGCTTTAAGGGGCAAAGGCTCAATCAGATCCAGGGCCGTTTCTACCTGTTTGGCCTGGGGGCTGTGCAGGCAGTCGAAGTAGTAGCGGCGATCGCCCTCCAGCTGCCGCCACTGCTCATCCCACAGGGCATCGTCACAGCGGTGAGCCCCAAACAACTTATCGCTATAGAGAATCTGGCTGGCGGGGTCGTAGGTGCACAGCCCGTCGGGCCAGCGGGGCGTGGGCACGCCGACAAAATCCAGCACATGGCCCTGGCCCAGATCCAGGGTGTCGCCAGAGCGCACCGGGTAAAGCCGGTGGGCGCGATCGCCCAGCGCGAGCTTGAGGGTGTTGGCCCCTGCCCTCGAACAGACCATCTGGGCCTGGGGGGCCAGATCCAGAAGCCGGGTCAGGGTCGCCAGTCGGTTGGCGTTGACGTGGCTGGTGACAATGTAATCGATCTGCGCCAGCGTCACCTGGTGCTGGAGTTCCGTCAAAAAGAGGTCGGTAAAGGATTCGCCCGGGGGGTCGATCAGAGCGATTTTATCGGCCTGAATCAGGTAGGCGTTGGCGGTGGTGCCCCGCTGGCGGCTATATTCCACCTCAAACTTGAGCCGCTCCCAGGTGCGCGATCGCAGCACCAGCGACTGGGGGCCAATGGTTGCAACCTGCACATCGCGAGGCCGAAAGGTGATAGGAAGAGAGGTTGAGGGGGTAGTTAAAGTCATGGGAAAAGCCTAGGTAGAGGTTGTTGGGGCAACGGCGGATTTGGCCGGGACAGCGAGGCCGATCAGTCAAGCGGTGGCTTAACCGTCCCCAGCTCGGCAATATCGTGGGCAAAGCGCAGGCGGTGACGGCGCGACACCTCCTGTTCTGGGTCAATACCGTCGAAAGTAGGTGGAATCCAGGCCCGCACCACCAGCAACCCCCCCAGCACGACTAAGAATGAGCAGCTGGCCAGCACCTGGGTCCAGGGGGTATCGAGCACGCCGCGCACAATGATTTCTCGCAGCACCGACACGATCGACACCTCGACCGCCACCCCAATCGAAACCCGATGCTCCTGCAAATAGATGATCAGCAGCCGAAACAGCTCCACCAAGATCAGCAAAAAGAGAATGTCGGCGGTCACCTCAGGGAAATTGAGCGGCGGCAGTAGCGAGAGAAACATCTCCCGCAGCTGCATCACCATGAAGCTGAACAGCCCAATGCAGAGCGAAATCACAATCAGGTCTTGAACCAGCTCTAGCAGACGCACCACATAGTTGCCGTTTAGCCACGTGACCCAGCGGGAGGAAGAGGGGGGAGTTTGCATAGGAATTGCCTCGTAGATGGTGGGATGGTGAGGTCATACCAAATCCGAATCACAAAACCCCGATTCGAAACCGGGACCTGCTAGGGACATTGCAGTGCGATGCCCCGAGGAATCGGGGGGATATAGACAGGATTTCGTATCAGTAGTGGTTGCTGGCTTTGCGGTGGTGTACCGCCGTCAACCCGTCGGGCTTAGCGACCCGTCCAGCTTCGCTGGTGCAGTAAATAATCCAGTGATCGCCGGCCTCTAGCCGATGGGTGACGGTGCATTCCAGATAGGCTAGAGACTCAGCCAAAATGAGGGCACCGTTCTGGGCTACGTAGGTCGCAACCCCGTCAAAGCGATCGCTGCCGGGGGGAAACCGCTTGAGAAAATGCTTCATCAGGCGCTGTTCGTTACCGTCTTCAAGCACATTGAGCACAACGCGATCGCCGTGGTGCAGCAACGACTCAATGGCCCGATCTTTTGCCACCGCAATGGCCAGGCCGAGGGGCTGAAAGCTCGCCTGAATCACCCAGGATGCCAGCATGGCGCTGCTGACATCGCCCTTTTGGGCAGTGACAATATAGAGCCCGGTGCTGAGGCGACCCAGGGCCTGATCGAGCCCAGCATCAAGGGGTTGACTCGGCTTTAGAGAGCCATCGCGGTTTACCCACTGGCCCAGATCGGTGCCCGCTTCTTCGCAGGCTTTATCGGTGGCCTCAGTGGGGGCAGCTTTGATCAAAATTGGCTCAAAGGCGACGTTTAGCCCCAGTTCTTGAAATCGGTTGCGCAGGGGAAAGATGGGTTCATCTTGGCCGCCGCCGGTTTCAAATAGGCCAATGGCTTGCTTTGGGTTGGCGGTGGCCAAAATGGTACTGAGCATGGGGTTGAGGGTGGTGCTATCTGCCTGGGGCGGCATCCCTACGATCAGCCCAGCGGCGGTGATCACCGTTTCTCGCACTGTATGACTATCGGTGTCGAGCAAATCTACCAGCTCTACGGCGGTGCCGGTTTTGAGCAGGCCCTGGCCCAAACTCTGGACAATGCGATCGCTAAAGCCATAGTCTCCGGCATAGAAGATCGCCACAAAGGGCTCGGCCTGGGCCTGGGCGCTGCTCCAGGTGCGATAGCGCTCCCGCCAGTCGTCTAAGTGATGGCGGAGTAGGGGGCCGTGCCCGGTGGCAATCTGGCTGATCGCCAAGGGCTCAATGCGTTTGAGCGCGGCCAGCACCGATCGGGCATTCGGCCCCATGAGACAGTCGTAGTAGAGCTGAAAATCTGGCTCCAGCAAAGCCGGAGTTTCATCGTAGAGGGTGTCGTCGCAGTAGTGCATCCCAAACACATCGCAGGTATACAGCACTTGGGTCCCCGCATCGTAGGTAAGCATGGTATCGGGCCAGTGCAGGTTGGGGGCCGAGACAAAGTGCAGGTCGTGGCCCTGGCCCAAGTCGAGGCGATCGCCGCTTTTTACCATCTGAGCGTCAAAGGGGCGGTGCAGCTGGTTCTGCAAAAATTGAATCGCCACCTTGGAGGCCACCACGGTCATGTGGGGGGCCAGGGCCAGCAAATCCCCAATCAGCCCGCTGTGGTCGGGTTCGGTATGGTTGACGATCAAGTAATCAATCTGATCGAGCGCCACCAAAGCCTGGAGTTCAGCTAAATACAGATCGCTGAATTTGCCGTGGGTAGTGTCGATCAGCGCGGTCTTCTCCCCTCGAATGAGAAAGGAGTTGTAGGTAGTGCCGTTTTGCAGCTCAAATTCGATGTCGAAGCGATCGCGATCCCAATCCAGACAGCGCAAGACCGTTGCATCAGGAGCAATGGTCGCGGTTTGCAGGGTGAGCCGTCCGACAGGAGAGGAGGGTTGACGTAAATCCGTGACTGCAACCATGGAGTTTCTCTATCCTCGGCGAGATCTAAATGAACTTAAGTCAATACTCCGCCGATCAAGATGATTTGTAAAATGTCAATTCCCAAACCCTCTCATTAGAAAATCATATCTAATCTCTGGTGACTGATACTAAATCCTGCTCAGTTCGCAAGCTAAAGCCGAGTGAACGACTCGATGGTCGGCAACCAGATCTGGAGGTTGCCGTGCAAGTCGGCGGGTCTCAAGATCGGCGACGGGTGGTTTAGGCCCAAGCCGGGTATCCCTTTCCGGCCATTGGCCCCCAAATCATCGTGAGCCTCAAAATGCGCCTCTCGGACGGGCTTGCAGCGCGTCTTGGATGTCCAGCAGATCATCCCTAATTGGGTAAGGCTGCCCTGGAAATTAAAGCAATGGACGACCCCAGCGATCGCCGCAGGGCTCTGCTCTCGCCCCCTATTGACCCAGAAAATCCCTTGCCTGAGAGGGGCTCAAAGCATCTCCTCTGAGCGCACCAGCGCCCGATTTATCGAAATGCCCTGAATCACCTTGTTGATGGGCGATACAACCCTTGAGCTGTATAGGTTTGAGAGCATGGAGAATAGGAGATTCGTTTTGCTCTGCAACGCTAGCACGAACGCTCAGCGTTCCCGAAGGGGAAACTCCTGACCTCTGCGGTGCGATTGGCCGGGCCAGGCTGCGCCAACGCAGCGCTCTACCAGCTGAGCTAATTCCAGATAACGATGGAGAATAGGAGATTCGAACTCCTGACCTCTGCGGTGCGATGGTAGATATCTGGAGTCTAAAGCCTATTCTGCTAAAAGGTTTTAGGCTTTGCAAAAAAGCCTTCGATCCATTTTCGATCCAAAATTGCTCAATGCTGGCTAGAAACTCACCGCTGGCAGACAGACCTTGAGGACAATTCTCTTGCTTGATTGGATCCATGGCTTGCATTTGATGCGGTCTTTTCAGCTTGGTTCCCCCACTAAAATGAGCCATGGGTAAAGGTTATCTCGCTTCCCAAATGATGGAATTAGGAGCAGGCCTTGGTAACCTTTAGGGCATTCCGAGGTGATGCCTATGCCCCGTTCCCTTCGATTAACCAAACCGCCAAACGACATTGTCACAGTGACAATCGGCTTGCTAACCCAGGAACAGGTCGGACAAATCGATGGCATCTGGGCAGGCATTCTGCGGGAGACACAGCAGCCAGACGCCAGTTGGGACTGGGCCTATAAGTTACGGCTGGCCGTCAATGACGATCGCTATGAGGCCTACGGCATCGAGTTTGAGGCGCTTCTTCAAGGCGTCATCTTGCTCGAAACGCAATGGCACCGTTCCTGGTTGCCGCAACGGTTTCCTCTGGTCTATGTCGAATACTTAGCCTCTGCGCCGTGGAACCGCCGCTTACTCGAAGATCCTCCTTACCTGATTGGGGTCGGACGGGCACTCGTACTCTTTGCCCGTCAGCGCAGTGTGGAGTTAGGTTACGGTGGGCGCGTCGGTCTCCATGCGCTACCGGGCGCTGAAGCTTTTTATCGGCGTTACAATATGCCGGACTATGGCCCCGACCCGGACAAAGACGGGTTGGTATACTTCGAGTACGGCGCTTTAATGCTCTAACTCAGAGAATCGTTTATGAATGATGCAATCCTAGCTGAGCAACTGAGAAAAACGGGCAACTTAATGGACTTGCTCAATGACGAGGCTTGGGTTCGGGAAGCAGATGCTGATCACGCCAGTGAGGAAGGGACGGTTGAGGCTGGTCTGGGTCTACAGCCGTATGTGGAGTTGCTCAAGGATGCTTCGCCGGAAGCTCTAAAGCGGCAGCGGTGGTATGTGCGCGTTCTATCCATCTTGTTACCGGAGTTGAAGGGGTGGTTGGAGTCGTGGCAGCTTGGGCGGAGTCTAGAGGCTGTCTACATGGAGGCGCAAAAATGCTTATATGGTCACCTGAGGCATCTCACCCCCGAACAAACGGCCTGGATTGAGATGCTGTTGGCAGAGGGAGAGCAGGCGTTACCCAAAGAACAGAAGGTGATTCAGGCTGAAGCGATCGCTATGCTTGCTCAGATGTTCACGACAGAAGACTGGCAGGCGATCGCGAATGTGGCCTCTCAAACAATGGCGAAAGACATTCTACAAATGGGGCAAGAAGCGGCGATTCCCACTCTCACTATCTAAGCCTAAGCCATTCATATAGGGTTGAGAACGGCATAGTGCTTTTCTATTCCCTCAGGCAAACACCTCCCCGTGCCCTTCGGGAGTGAAGCAGGGGATGGATGGAGCTGGATCAAATATGACAGTGTACTGAGCTGAGGGACTCAGCCGCCGCAGGGCTTTCAAATGGGCATCAGCATCATTGCGCCGCCGAAACCGGGCTACGGTGCGCCGCTGCATGTAGGGGAGGAGTTGAACAACGCACCAGGGGTGGAGCAGCTGGTTGTAGGCCGTAGGCGCTTCCACCTCGTAGGCCGCAGATGAAGAGTACTGCTGGCTCTCCAAAGGGTAAATCTCTTGCTCGCTGACAGCACCCCTTAGGCAAGACTGCGCCCTCTCTTCGGCACTGGCAGCGCTGGGCTTCAGTGCCTGCTCAATCTTGCCCAACAGTTCAGAGGCCTCTCGATCTGGAGGATGCAGCGTCCAGGCGTTGATCGGCGCGGGCTGGAAGGTCAGCCGGTAGGTTTTGCTGTTTCTACAGTGAACTAGCCAAACGGCCTGCCGAGGCAGCTTTTGCAGGCGATACGAGCCCTGCCCTGGCATTGCCAGCGCCGCCCGGATACGTTTGATATCGGCCATAATTCGGTGCCCTTGGCTCATGTGACTGTCCTCCCCGATGAAGCAATGTGGTGCAGTTGATGCCACCCTAGCCAGGGGAGATTCGCCAAAACAGAGCACGGTGATATTGACAATTTTGGGTTAGGTGTGATCGTCTCTGGACTCAGTGGAGCACAGGGCCTGCCGCAGGTCTGCCGGAATCTGGT
Organism: Pseudanabaena sp. PCC 9330; assembly: GCF_055795045.1. Lineage (NCBI taxonomy): Bacteria > Bacillati > Cyanobacteriota > Cyanophyceae > Pseudanabaenales > Pseudanabaenaceae > Pseudanabaena > Pseudanabaena sp. PCC 9330. The sequence goes on from NZ_JAYFES010000087.1 coordinate 107,468, forward strand.
CAAAGTTGTCGAGCAAAAAATCCATCAGGGCTAGATGGCGTAGGTCTACAGGGGTGGGGCGACGATAGCTACGACCCTTACGGAACCAGCCCCGCACCGTCGAAACCGACCGGGAGCAAATCGCAGCCATGTCTTCTTGGCTCACTTGCCACTTGGCGTAAAACCGCTGGGGCGTCATGCCCAGCTGGCAGTAGGTGTATCGGTCAAGCAGATGCTGCTCGTGGGGAGAAAGGGGGCGAGGATTCATCGGATAGGCTCCTCATCAAGGGCTTCGAGGTCGCCTTCCCAGGCAATATCGGCCCTGACCCAGGTGGCACTGGGGGAAGCAAGATCGAGCCAGATCAGGTAGCACCACTGCCAGCGACGGCTGTGGGGAGCGTAGCTGTAGAACTGGCCAATAACCAGGCCCCAATCGGTTGCGTTGCCGTGGGGGACCCAGCGGAGGCGATCGCCGTAGTGAAAGCGGGGCGCTTTGACTTGGGGGAAGGCGACGGGCAGATCAGTGGTTGGCGAGAGGTGTAAGTGGCCAGGGTTGAAGGCGTACCCAAGGGCTCGATGAATGACCTGAAGCTGGCGCGATCGCTGGCGTGGGAAAGGTTGAGCCATAGGGAGGGCACCTCCTGGGTGCTGGCGAAGGTCAGCCTGGCCGCTCAACAAGGCTGAGGTAGCTTGAACTAGCGGATATGCTTATCCATATTAGCTTAATCTACTCTAATCTAGAGTAGATTACCCTTAATTGCAACGCTTCACCTAGGCTTGCTCTAGAGCTAGATAGAGCGGTTATGACTACCCAGAAGCGCCAGACCAGCATTTACCTGCCAGACCCGATGAGGGATGCCATTCAGGCGATCGCAGACAGAGAGCAGAGATCGTTTACGTTCGTGGTTGAAATGCTCTTGAGGGAGGCTTTAGAAGCGAGAGAAGCCACCGGAAAGAAGGGTTAGGCGAACGCAGTCAGGAGGTTTGGCGATGCCTGCCATCATGATCAAACTTGCAGCAGCCCGGTCTCTGGCGGGTTTAGGACTCAATCTTGTCCGATCGCTCCCATTCCAGGGTGATTTCCAAGTTGGCTTTGCCGGAGCCTTTGACGATTACAGCTGTCAGTTGCCCAGACTCAATGGCCAGCTCCATGCCAAATTTTACGGTCGCTTTTTTTGGTCTGGCTTTATGAATGGGGGTGGCAATCATTTGCACGACTCCCTCGATTGCATCGGCGACGGGCTGAAACTGCTTGGGGTCAAAGCTGACGTCTTCTCGCCCGGTCTGGGTGACTTCAAATTTGACGATTGCGCCGTTGGGTAGCTGTACTGGCACGGTGTCACTGCGAGAGTCTGAGAAGCTCATTCAGGGATCTCCTTAGGGATGGGGTCGGCTGGTTAGCCTGTGGTTGAGGCATTGCGTCTCAATTCAAGTGCAATTTCGCGGATGCCAGCGGCAATCTCCTGAAAAGCTTCGTCTTGATTTGGCCAGGTGGTGATTGGCTGGTGATTTTTGGGCAGTACATCGAGCTGGCCGAAGGGAGCACCCTGCCAGTCTACGGGGCGTATCAATATGGGGATGACGCGGGCCTCGCCGGATTGGTGCCGCTCTATGGCTCGCTGAATTTCGAGGTGGTAACAGGTGTCGTCGGCGATCGCGTCGGGACTGATCAGCAGCAGAATGATGTCGGCGGTGTTGAGCTGTTGTTGGATGGTTTGGGTGCGATCGTCGCCAGGGAGAATTTGGTGGCTGCTCCAGCTAGTGATAACGCCCTGGCGTTCGAGCAGGGTGAGGTGGTTGACTAGTTGGGTTTGCAGGGTTTCATCAGCGGGGGCGGAGGAAACGTATAGGGAGACAATTGGGCCTTGGGAAATGGTGCCATGGGCAATTGCATAGTTGTAGTATTTGAAAAAGCTTTGGATCTTTGAGATTGCTGAATAGTACTCTTTCCCTTGACTATTTTTCCAAAGAGTGATAAGGCGTGGCAAAATGCTTTCAGCCTTCATTGAAGCCAGCGCATTTGCTATATGCTCGCTGACTGCCTGACACAAGTGGGTGAAAGGCTTGAAACGTCGTGACGCGAGGGGAAAAGGTGAGGTGACATGAGACGCTGAAATTTGCGTCATCTCA
>NZ_JAYFES010000088.1:0-499 GCF_055795045.1 Pseudanabaena sp. PCC 9330
GGTGCGGATGGAGCGCGATTTCTTAAAAAAAGCCGCGACCTTCTTTGCTCGGGAAAGCTCAGATCCTATGAGCTAATCCAGAGGGAGAAGGTCAATTGAGCTAATCCAGAGGGAGAAGGTCAATTTTCCGATTGCCTTGATGTGTCGAGTCCTGAAGCAGTCCAGGAGTGGCTATTACGCCTGGTGCAGCCGTCTCGCTTCCGCTAGAACCCAGGAGAATGCGATCTTGTCTAACCAGATTCAACGCATTTATGACACCAGTCGCCAAAGCTATGGGTCCCCTAGGATTCAGGCGGCCCTGGCGGCTCAAGGCTGGAGCGTCAGCCGTCAACGGGTGGTGCGGTTAATGGCTAAGCTCGGCATCAGCGCTCGGTCTCGGCGCAAATTCCAGGTGACGACCGATTCTAAGCATGCCTGGCCCATCGCTGAGAATCACTTGGACAGAGACTTTACGACGACAGAACCCGACCGGGTGTGGGTGGCTGACATGACCTACATT
>NZ_JAYFES010000089.1:0-60548 GCF_055795045.1 Pseudanabaena sp. PCC 9330
GAGCCTCAATGAGTCCTGACTACATGCTCACTGTCCTTGCTGCAGGGCTCGCAACCTAGCACAATGTCTCGATAGTTTTCTTGCGCTTACCCTGGGTGGTGGCGAAGTTTCCTATGATGAGTATAAAGCAGCTCATGATCAGATTCTTCAGCAAGATCAGTCGATCATTGATGGCTATGGATCATTGGATACGGTATGGGAACGGCTAGAAATAGCAGACACCTTGATCTATCTGGATATGCCCGTTTCTCTGCATTATTGGTGGGTGACAAAGCGATTCCTGAGAGGTTTCCTTGTTCCACCCGAAAATTGGCCAGAGAATAGTCCTCTCCTGAAGGGCACATTCAACAGCTACTATACCGTTTGGCTATGCCATCAGAAACTTACTCCAAAGTACCGAGACTATGTGAGTAAAGCTAAAGAAACTAAGCGAGTCTATCATCTTCGATCTCCTCAACAGGTGAACGAGTGTTATCGAAGCATTGAGGCAGAATTCATGGAATGAAGATTTGTCAATTAATACCATCTTTCGTCCCAAATTTCCTGAGCTTCTGTTTTGTCGAGTCAGTTTGTCTGTAGTCTGAGCCGGAGCTATGGGCAGCGTAGAAGTTCTGCAACTGCAAGACCGAGTCTAGTGGATATGTAGACCCCTGTCGCTGCTGCCCACCGACCTGCCTACCCCAACGGCACCATCACCTGCTCACCCAAACCACAGGGCCACCCAACCTCGTCAGCTTTCCCGACTATTTTGAGTCGATGAATTGGCGGCCAAGCCCATCCATTAACCTTGCCTAACCCCGCTGATAGGCCGCTGCATACCCCGGCACCTCAAGCTGCGGCAAACACCGCTCATCTGCTACCGGAGCCGCCGCCGTCAGTCGCAGCGGGATCTCCCCTGCCCACACGGGCAGAGCATAATCCTCCGGCGCATCCATCGGGGGGCCAGTGCGTACCTTGGCCGAGGCTTCGGCGATCGGCAGGGCTAGCACCAGGGTTCCGGCCAGCTCCTGGTGGTTGGGGGGGCGCACCTCTGCCCAGCGCCCTGGCACCACATGGTCGGTAAACGCCTTTAGCGCTGTCAGCTTTTCAGTCGGGTCATCCACCCGAGTGGCGGTGCCAAACAGCACCACTGAGCGGTAGTTCATCGAGTGGTGAAAGGCCGATCGTGCCAGCACCAGCCCATCCAGCAGTGTCACCGTTAGGCACACCTCCACTCCCTGATCGAGGGTGCGCAGCATCCGGCTGGCGGGGGAACCGTGGATGTAGAGCTTATCCTCTAATCGGCCATAGGCGGTGGGGATCACAAAGGGTTGCCCTTCGACCACAAAGCCCAGGTGGCAAACCAGCGCTTCATCGAGAATGTCGTAGACCTGCTGGGCATCGTAGCTGGCTCGCTGAGGCAGGCGCTTGACTTGGGTGCGGTGGGTGGGTGCGGTGGGGTAGGTCATGGGGATAGGTTGCTTGGTAGGAGGTAGGGAAGTTGGGGAGGTTGGGAAGTTCTGAATTTTGAGCTTTGAATTTTGAATTGGGGGTGAAGTCGGAGATCTGGGGGAGGGTTAGAGGGTATCGGGGAGGCGGGCGATCAGAGATTGGGCGGTGGGGTGGGTTTGCAAGGCGGTGATGATTTTGGGAAGGGGTTGGGGGAAGAGATTGGGATAGTCGATTTCGCCAAGGTGGGGGCGAATGGGGAAGGCGAGTTGTTCGCGGATGGTGCAAAACTCTGCCTGTACGCCGGGTTTATTGCCTCGGGTATCTAGGCGCACCCAGTGGTTTAGCTCTGGTAGGTAAACCGCATTGAGGCCGTGCAGGGTGAAGTGGTCGGGCTGGGCATCGTCGAATACCAGGCGCTGGTAGCAAAAGCCAGTGGGAATGCCGCAACTGCGCAGCAGCGCCGCCAGCAGGTGGGCCTTGGCAAAGCAGAAGCCGTGGCCCTGGTGCAGCACTTCGGAGGCGGTGCAGGTGACGCGAGGCTTGCCAATGTCGTAGGTGTGGGAGATGCGATCGCGCACCCACTCATACACCACCCTGATTTGCTCCGGGATAGAATCAATGCCCTGGGTTAGCGTTTTCGCTAGGGACAGAATGGTCGGATGTTGCCAGTCAATTACCGCTGAGGGGGCGAGGTAGTCTGCCAAGTGGTTAGATTCTGGAGTGAGGGGAAGCGTCATGGGAGTTTGGTTACGGTTAGATCAAGTTCCATCAGATTGCTATCGCCAAAGCCCAGGCGCTGGTAGATTGGGCGGGCTTTAGGGGCGGCATTCAACACCACTTTGGTGCAACCGATGCCGCGCAAATGCTCCACCACAAGCTGGGTCAGCCGGGTAGCGATGCCCCGATGGCGATAGTCAGGCTCTACATAGACGCCCCAGATGTAGCCATACTGGCGATGACTGAGGTCGATAATCCAGGGATACAGCCCGGCGAACCGCTGCCCGCCCGCAGAGCCGACAATGGCCCCCTCCACCTCCGCCACAAAAGCCTGATAGTGCAGGTGCTGACGGGCGTGGGTAATGAACTCGGTGCAAAGGGTGGGCCACTGGGGCTGAATTACCGCATCGGCCACGCCCAGATCGCGCCACATGCGGTAGAAGTGATCGGCAATGACACCGTCTTCTTGGGGGGTGGCGGCTCGAAAGTTGACGTTAGCGGGTGTCTCCATGGGGCATTCATTCAGCTATTTGGTCAGGAGAAATAACTGTAATTGCGACTGTTCGCCTAGCATAGGCATCAGATTGGCAACCCACAAGAGCCAATTTTGACGTAACCTACCAGTCCACTTTGGCCCTATGGACTTCACCCTGCTGCTCGACCCCCATAGCCCGGTGCCCTGCTACCAGCAGATCTACGCCGCCCTGCGCCAAAAAATTCTCACGGGCCAGCTTGCCCCACGCCAGCGACTGCCCTCCACTCGCGCTCTGGCCCAGAGCCTGGGGGTGGCTCGGGCCACCGTCACCCAGAGCTACGAGCAGTTGATCAGTGAGGGCTATCTGCAAACGGTAGTTGGCTCCGGCACCTACGTGGGTGACCAACTGCCCGAAACCCTGCTCCATGCGCCTGGAAACGAACCAGTTCTATCTGAATCGCCTCGGCCCCTGGTGCTCTCGGCCTACGGTCAACGCCTAGCGGAGGTTGCGGCCGGGCCAAGCCCGGAACCCAACACCCCGATCAGTTTTCGCTATGGTCGCCCCGCCCTCGACCAGGTGCCCCTAGGGATTTGGCGGCAGCTGCTGTCGCGCCACTGTCGGCGGGCAGACTGGCTCGACTATGCCACCGACCCCATGGGTTACGAGTCGCTGCGGAGTGCGATCGCCACCTACCTCACCCAGGCCCGCGCCGTGCAGTGCCACGCCGACCAGATCTTGATCACCAACGGCACCCAGCAGGCCCTTAGCCTGGCCACCCAGATCCTGGTTTCTCTCGGCGACACCGTGGCCCTCGAAGAACCCAGCTACCTCAGCGCCCGCCGCATTTTCGCCAGCCAGGGGGCCAACCTGCATCCCATTCCGGTGGATGGGGAGGGTTTGGGTGTGGACATTCTGGCAGAGGCAACTGGCCCAATTCGGCTGGTCTACGTCACGCCGTCGCACCAGTTTCCCACCGGGGCGGTGCTGTCGCTGCCGCGTCGGCTGGCGCTGCTGGCCTGGGCGCAGCTGCAGGGTGCTCTAATTCTCGAAGACGACTACGACAGTGAATATCGCTATGGGGGGCGACCGATTCCGGCGTTGCAGGGGTTGGGCAGTGGGCAGTCGGTGATCTACCTGGGCACGTTCTCGAAGATGCTGTTTCCGTCGCTGCGAATTGGCTACATGGTGCTGCCCTCGGCCCTGGTGCCGATCTTCAGCCGGGCCAAGTGGCTGGCCGATCGCCAGGTGCCGACCCTAGAGCAGGCGGTGCTGGCGGATTTTATCGCGGAGGGGCATCTGGAGCGCCACATTCGGCGAATGCGATCGCTCTACGACCAGCGGCGGCAGGCCCTAGTGACAGCATTGCAGACTCAGTTTGGTACTCGCGCTACGATCCTAGGCGAAAACGCCGGACTGCACATGATGGTGCGGTTCCAGACCAAGATGCCCGATGCCGAGCTGATCGATCGGGCCGAGCAGGCGGGCGTTGGGCTGATTTCAGCGGCTCCTCAGTACTTGGGAAATAGCCCCGGCCATGAATTCATCTTTAGCTTTACGGAGCTGAATGAAGATGCGATCGCCACGGGTATTGAAAAGCTGGCCACTATCTGTGCCAAGCCGCAATAATGAGGGCTCTGACCGCCCAATTGCCCGCCCATTACCTAGCTCTGACATGCAATAGGGACTGGCCAGAGCAGATTGTTTATCTAACAACTGGACAGAATATTAACGTTGATGCCGAATCAGCAATGCTTTTGATTCGCGATGCTTAGGCAACACGCCTAAGACAATGGATAGCTGTTTTAGGGCCAGTGCCCCTGGCGGAGACTCTACAAAAATGCTGTGATTAACGAAAAGCGGGTGGGCGTTTCCCTTACCTGACCTCCTGGAAAGGCTTTATGCTCCGGTTTTCTCACTCCCCTATTAGCTATGCGTTGCCAGTTTCTACCCTCTGGCGGGTGGGCTGGGGGCCGGAGGCCACACTGCAGGAAGCCGTTTGGCAGGAAGGGCCATTGGCGATCGCCGTAGGAGCTGGCCGTTTGGCTGAGAGTCAGTTTGCGCTCAGCCCTTCCTGCCGTTATGCCGTCGTGGGAGACATTTGGCTGTCGGAGCGGCGATCGCTGCTCACCGACCTCGCCTTAGAGAATCCGTTACTCCAGTCAGATATACAGCTGGTGGCCGCCGCCTGGGAACGATGGCAGGTCGAAACCTTGCCCAAACTGGTGGGTGCCTTTAGCCTGGCGGTATGGGATCGAGAGCGGCAGGTGCTATGGCTGGGGCGCGACCCGGTGGGGGCGAGAACGCTGTATTACACCACCCAGGGCGCAACCCGGTGGGCGGCGGGAGATCTGCGATCGCTCGCCGCCTACCGATCTAACCAGCTAGACCCGATCGCCCTGCGCGATTACCTGTGCTGCGCCTTTGTGCCGGGCGATCGCACCCTCTGGCAAGATGTGCGCGAGCTGCGCCCCGGCACCCGGCTCGCCTGGCCTGGGGATGACAGCCAGCCCTACTGGCAGTTGGCGGAACGGCTGGAGGCTGAGGGCAAGGGAGAATCTCTGGAATGGCACGGGGAACGGCTGCGATCGCTCCTCGATCAGGTCGTCCAAGACTCGCTGCCAGACGCTCCGGTGGGCGTCTTGCTCTCGGGCGGGCTCGACTCCAGCGCTGTCACCGCCCTAGCCGCCAAATTTCACGCTCACCCCGTCCACACCTACTCCATTCACTTTGGCGCAGGCTATCCCAATGAGCTGGACTTTTCTAGCCAAGTGGCTCAGCACTGCGGCACCGAGCACCACATTCTCGAAATTCCCCTCCGCCAGATGTGGGAGCAACTGCCGGCAGCCATGGCCTGGCTCGACGACCCGATCGGCGATCCGTTGACGGTGCCGAACCTGCTGCTGGGGCGACTGGCGCGGCAGCAGGTTAAGGTCGTGCTCAACGGCGAAGGGGGCGACCCCTGCTTTGGCGGCCCCAAAAACCAGCCCATGCTGATCAACCAGCTCTACGGCTCGATCAGCCCACAGGATTCACTGCAAGCGTATTTGCTGGCCTTTCGCAAGTGCGCTGCTGACCTGCCCCAGCTGCTGAAGCCCGATCTCTGGGAGTTGGTGCAGCACGAGCCCTACTGCTTTACCGAGGATCTGCACAGTTCAGCTAGCTACTTGAACCGGCTGATGGCGCTGAACATCAAATTTAAGGGGGCCGACCAGATTTTGACCAAGGTCAACAACCTCACCCGTGCCGCCGGAGTGGAAGGGCGATCGCCCCTGTTTGACCCGCGCATTGTCGAGCTGAGCATGGCCATTCCCCCCCAGTACAAGCTGTCGGGGGTGGAGGAAAAGGCGGTGCTGAAACAGGCGGTGGCCGATCTGCTGCCTGAGACGATTCTCAAGCGCCCCAAGAGCGGCATGATGGTGCCCGTGCAGGCCGGGTTTCAGCGTGAGTGGCAGCGGGCGGCGAGAGAATTATTGCTGAGTCGGCGGGCGGCGATCGCCCCCTACCTCAACCAGTCGTTAATTCAGCAATGGCTAAACTATCGGGGCGACCCCTGGCGACGCTACGGGGTCAAGCTGTGGCTGCTGGTCAGCCTAGAAATTTGGCTGCAAGTCAACCGCTGACAATCTTATGCAAGCCTGGCTACAGCCACAAAACTCATTGTTTGGCCTCAGGTTGACCCACCCCCACCCCTCCCAGGAGGGGACAGCAGGCCTGCCTTTCCAAGAGCTTGTCTTATTCAGAACTCGCGTTGGTCAACCAAAATTGTCGGAGGCGTAGATGAAGGTGCCGCTGCTGACGCCATCGCCCACCAAAATCAAATTGTCGTCAATGTTTTCGCCCAGGTCGCGCAGTCGGGCAATGCCGCGACCGACAATTTGTATCAGCTTTTGCGGGGTGAACGATTCTAGCTCGACAAAATATCCTGCCTCCAGCCACTGTAGCTCGGTCTCTGACAGGGGCTGACGCACCTCGGTCGACAGGCCCTGGGCGGCCTGGGCCGAGTCGGGCGAAACCTGAATGTAGGCCTGCTGTCGGGCCGCTTCAATCTGTCGGGGTAGCAGGCCCAGGTCAAAAATCATCGGCGTATTCTCGGCAAACCAGTTGGAGCTGGTGCGCAGTTCGTGAATCAGCGCCATGCCTTGGGGGCTACAGTTGTGCAGCGCCAGCACCTGGAGGTCTGGGTTGCGGCGCAGCATGGCCATGGTGGTGGCAAAGATAGATTGGGGGTAGCCGCTAATGCTGAGCACCGCGCAGTTGTGCTCAAAGTGAATGTTGTTGGCGATGAGAAGCTGGGCGATCGCCACGCTGTCGCACACCAGCACCCGGTCAAAGCTGTAGGCCGCTACATCCTCAGCGGCAGGGGCTAGGGATGCCGAGGCGCTGGGGGGTAGTAGCAGCTTGGCCGGGGCTGCATTAAATCGCTGCCACTGCTGGAGCCAGGTATCCACCATGGTGTCGGTCAGAACGATCTTCCGATGCGGCTCAGATCGCCGCACCAATCGACGTAGACCAGAAATGATCAGCCACAGACCAATGGGGATTATGACCAGGCCAACACCAAAGACAGCGGTAAAAAAGCCAAACGCAACCAGGACAATGCCAAATATTATTCTAGAAGTCCGCTCAGCGACAGCGGCCTTACGACCCAGCCGCTTTTCTAAGAGATAGAGCAATTGTTTGGGGCTGAAATATAGCGTGTCGTTGGCCGAAATATCGGCCAGAGCCTTGGCAAAGAACCCATCCGTGAAGCGAATTTTGATATCCATGGTAGTGGGTTCAAAGGCAAAGGGATGGTTGCAGTTTTTGCAGCGCCCCTGGTTAGCGGTACGGTCTTTGAGATTGTTCTCGGCGGTGCATTGAACGCATTTCATGGTCGTTTCCTTCCCTGCTGGCAGCTAAAAAACTTGATTTTGAAGGAGCACCTGGTAACTCTCTCGCTGGCGAATCAGCCGGTGCTCTCCCGACCTCAAAAGGACTTCCGCCGGGCGTGGGCGGTGCAAAAAGTGAGACGCCATGGCGTAGCCGTAGGCCCCCACATCCAAAATGGCCAGGGTGTCGCCGGGGGCCAGCTGCGGCAGCTGACAGTTGCGCCCCAGGTAGTCGCGAGAATAGGTGGTGTTGCCGCACACATCGGTGGTGTAGGTCTGGGGATCTGGGCTGGGTTCTAGGGCCACAATCTCGCGGTAGCCGCCGTGGACAGAGGGCACCGACAGGTTGGCCACGGTGGTATCGACCCCAACGATTTGCCTGTCGCCCTGCCATTTCACCGAGACTACCGTGGTCAATAGGGCGGCACATGCGGCGATCGCCGCCCGCCCCGGCTCGATTACCAGGTCTATTGGGTGCGACAGCTGATTCAGCCTCGCGGTGATGGCTTCCCCAAACTCAGACCAATCAAATGCGTTGCCCCCGTGGCGGTAGGGGTGGCCAAATCCGCCGCCAAAATCGAGATAGGCCCAGTCGGGGAGGTGCTGCCCCAGCTCTAGCACCCGGTCAATCACCTGGGTAAAAGCCTGGGTGGCATTGGTGCCCGTGCCCCGATAAAAGTGCAGCCCACAGAGCTTGATTGCTTCACAACCGATGGATTCATTGGCCCCGGCGACGAGAGCTTGGGCCGCAGCAAACTCCTCGGGTCTGACCCCAATGCGGCTGTCGCCCGTGAGAGCAGGGTCGTTGAGGCGCAGCCCCAGGCGCAAGAATGGAGGCCGGTTGGCGCTAGGCAGGGTTTGATACAGGTCGCAGAGTTGCTCAAGCTGGGCCAGACTGTCCAGGTTAAGGGTGGCAATGCCCCAGGCCAACACCTGAGCCATGTCGTCGCCGCTGAGGTTGCTGCCGCTGTAGACGATCGACTCCGATTCAAACCCGGCCTGCAAACCCAGATAAATATCGCCGGGGGTGTTGGCGTGCAGCCCCCAGCCCGCATCGCGAACGATTTGCAGCAGGGCAACGCTGCCGTTGGTGACGGTAGCAAAGTGAAAGCGGGTGCGGCGGTAGGGAATGGCCTGGGCAATGTGGCGCAGGGTCTGCTGGAGGCGATCGCCGTCATAGACGTACAGCGGTGACCCATAGACCTGCAAAAGTTCTGTTGCCAACGCCGCTGCGGGTTGAAATGCTCCTGGCATGGGGGTGACTGGGGAGCTGGGTTGGGTGATTAGAGCCATCGCTTGCGGTATCTCCAAACTTGGGGGGGCAACCAAAACGGGTGTGGCCCCAGCGGATTTTCTAGGGGTTGGCCTAGCACCTGCGATCGCCACTGCTGCCACATCACCAATAGCCACAGAATTTCGCCAATGCGCCGCCCTTGAATAGTGCCGCTGAGATCGCCCAGGGCTGTGCGCAGGGCTAGATCCGGCTGCCAGCAGCCCTCGGCAGCCACTATCCCAGGATTGAGCCATTGGCCCAAATCGCGCCACCATTCATTCAAACACCAAGAGGTTAAGGGCACGCCCATGCCGCGCTTGGGCCGCCACACAATGTCGGCAGGCAGCCAGGGCTCTACCGCTCGCTTGAGAATGTATTTTTCGCAGGCCCCCTGAAGGCACAGGGTACCGGCGAGGCCAAAGCTCCATTGGGCCAGGTCGGGGTCGCAAAAGGGCGATCGCACCCTCAAACCCTGGGCCAGCGCCAAATTGGTCGCCCGAGGGTGAATATTCTGTGCCCCCTTCAGCATCAGCGTGGCCCGCCGTAGCCGATGCAGTAGTCCCTGGGCCGCCGTTGGGTCGAGGGCGGGGTATAGCCAGTCCTGAGGATTCAGCGCCTGAATTTCGCCCAGCACCGCAGGCTGAAACACTTGGGCCTCACAGCCCCACAGCCGATGGAAGGTGCGGAGGTACTGCAGGGCAAAGGGTTCGATGCCGTCGGGATGGTTGGCCTGGTAGAGACTGGCGGCAATCAGAGGCTTATTCGTCCATCCGGCAAATAGCTGGTCGCCCCCCTCGCCGTTGAAAATCATCCCTACCTCCTGGCTGGCCGCCTGGTTGAGCAGATACAGCGGCACCGTTACCCCATCGCCAAAAGGCAGATCCAGCGCCCGCGCCGTGGCTGACAATGCCTGGCGAATGCGGCGGGGCGTCGCCTCTACCTTGACCAGCGGAATTCCTAGAAATTGAGCCACCTGCTCAGCGTAGGGCCATTCCGGTAGACCGCTTTCGCCAGAGTCAAGCCCAAAATCGAGGGTATAGGCCCGCACCCGCACCCCCGCCTTCACCAGCAGCGCCGCCACTATGGAGGAATCTAGCCCGCCTGACAGCAGCACCCCGACGGGTTCATCTCCCAGATCGCTAATCTGGCGTTCCACGGCGGTTTTTAGCAGCATCTGGAGTTGGGCGATCGCCGCCGCCTCATCCTCCAGCTGGGTTGGGCTTTCTCGCCAGTTCACCAGGCTGTGGCGGGTAGGAGAACGTAACTGACCCGCGCCGTCGACCTCCCAAGTTTGCTCAATGCCCGCAGGCAGCGCCATTACCTCTTGCACTGGAGTGAACGGGGTTGGTACGTAGGAGAAGCAGCTGTAGCCGTAGAGCGCCGCCGGGTGGGGATATTTCCCCTGGGAACGCACCAGGGGCAGTAGCCATTGCAGCCGCGAGGCAAACCAGATTAACTGATCCTGCTGCATCCAGTAGAGGGACATGCGGCCAAAGGCATCGCGCCCCAGGGTGAGGCGATTTGGGGTCACCGTGACCCAGGCATCAATATCTATCCCAGAGGCCGAGAGGGCAATCCGGCAATCCCCATTGAAGGCTGGACGCTGCCAGTCGCTCAGCTGCGTTTGGGCCACCAGATCGCTCAGGCTTTGGCCTAGGGAATCTTCATCGCCGTAGCCCCAGTAGCCGAGGCCACCTTGGGACTGGGTTGCTAACGCTGCGATCGCATCCCGTCCCATAGATCCCTAGTCCACGGTAAAGGTGGCATCGCTGAGCTGGCGATCGCCCACAAAGGCCGCCACCGTCCAGTCTCCCTTGGGTGACTCGGGGCCAACGGTGTAGCGGCAGTAGGTGGGCCACACCGGGGTCGTGATGGTCTTGGTGCGGTATTGATTTTGGTGCACCACCTGGCCGCTGGGGTCACTCCAGCTACAGGAGAGGGCGAGCTGCTCACCCACCGGGGCATCGGCCAGGGTTAACCGATAGACCAGCTCGCTGCCGCCCGCCTGGGGTGAGACGCGGCTGAGACTGCCGCCATCGTCTTGGCTTAACGTGATGCGATCGCCCTGGGCCACCACCTGAGCCAGCTGCTGCTGCTGCTGAGTCCCCAGCCACAGCCAGCTGGCTAGACCCAGCGCCACCGCTCCTGCCACCCCTGCCATCAGCCAGCGCCTGCGCCTCTGCTGCACCACCAGGACATCCTGGCGCTTGAGCTGCACCAGGGCATCGTCTAAAAACTCGGGCGACAGGTTGAGCTGCCGCAAAATATCCTGCACCTCGGCGGCGTCTAGCTCCGATTGGTGGCGATCGGAGAGCCGCTGCACCTCGGCCACCAGGCGCTGCAATTGGGCATCAGTCAATCGCCTATCCATAGAAAAAATGGGGTTAGAGGGTGCGATCGCGTATTTACTCGTGTCTAAGGCTATCGTCTTTGAATCAACTCGGCCAACGCTCAGGTATTTCTTCATCTAGTCAGGGAATGCGCCCAACCGGAGCGGCAAAAGCTTTAAGGCGTAATTACTCAACCCCCGTCATTACTCAAGCGGCCACCTGGAGGATCATCGTCTTGGGCCTGGTGGTTAGAGGCGCTGCCCAGGTCTGATTTTCTGGAATGCGGGTGGGGCCAATGACTACCGAGTCTGCAACTGAAAACGACAGACCATACGCTGGCAGATTGCTATCCCCGCCAGCGTATGGTCTGTCGTTATTCTTCATTCTTCGGGAATCTCTAAATGAAACCCGTTTCAGGATCTGATTTTTTACAGCCCTTAAGCGATGGCCGTGGCAGCCTAGACTGCCACGGCCATCGCTTAGCTGAGATTAAACCCAAAGGCTTAGCTGGCAGAAGCGCCGCCGCGACTATAGGTAGCCCAGAAGCTGGGGTGCACTTTGCCCTGGATGTGGTTCCAGTAGTGGGCTGCCTCAGCGGGCAGACCGGCTTCAGTTGCCAAACGGGCCAGCATCGATTGCTGACGCTGTTTTACTGAGCGATGACGATTCATCATACTCAGACGGGCTCTATCTTCAGTGCTGAGGGCAGCGGTTGCTGCCACAGGGGCCACGGGCAGAGCCACAGGGGTCACCGCTGCCACTTCAGGGGTGCCAGTTTGGTAAGGTGCACCGCGATAGACCAAGTCTAAAGTGGGCTGCTGCACCATCGACTTCTTAACGGTCCGAAACCGGATGTCAACGCCCCGGAACTTGCCCACCTCGTCGGTGGTACTGGTTTGCACAGCGGGGGGATTGTAGTCGTAGCTGACGCCGCGATAAGTGAGTTTCATAGGTTCGCCTCCAAAAGATCAAGGGTTTGATCAGAACATTGGGGCGCGTTCCTTCGGGGGCTGTTAACCCCTACTTCCGTCTCGCTCCGAGCCTAATGGGAGAGTGAGATGAACGAATTTCTGATTACTTCTGTATATTAAGATACGGTTTTAGGTGATGTCAAGGAAATAGCTGTTCTGTATACGCTTCTATACAATTCGGTAGGCTTTGGTGGCAAGGGTTTCAGGTGTTAAGCAAATGTTCGGAGAAAATTTGCCATCTTTGCCGCCCTGGCTCTTCAGGGGAGCGATCCTGGCTCTGGTCGTCGTATTGCAACAGCGTGACCTGCGGCACCACAAACTCGGCGGCAAAAGAGCGATCGCTAAACTCTGCCCAGGCGGCATGAAACGCCTCTGGGGTCAGGTCTCTAAAGCCCACGGTGGCATGGGGTATAAACTGAGGCCGATGTTTAGCGATCGCAGCGACGATGCCACAGGTGGTTTCTAAATGGGCGATTAACTCAGACTGAAGAGCCATCAAGGCCTCGGTCTGCACCACATCCACATAGATGACGCGGGGGGCAAAGGCACTAAAGTTTTTTAGCTGCACTGGCACTGGCGATCGCCCCCGACCAAAGTGAGCCAGCGCCTGCTCTAGCTCACTCACCCGTTCTTTGGGCCAGTAGAAGGGTGGCTGAAGGGTAATGTGGGGTGGCGCGTTGAGGGCACCTTGGCTGCCAAATCGCTGCCAAATCTCCTGCTTGATCGCCGTAATCTCATCCTGTACGGCCTGAGGTGGCAGCAGCGCTACAAAAAAACGAGCTAGGGATGAGGATGGAGGCGTCATTGGGAGGCGTGGGCCTTTGTGGATTTTGGCATCGCCTATCTAAAATGCCTCATTTTCTAGGGCCAGCGATAGCTGTCTCGATCGTAAAAAGTCAGGCGGGCGTAGCCCATGAAGGTCGGCCTGACGGCTTCACCCACCGGGTAGGCCGTCGCCCCAAACAGATACACCCCGGCAAACCGAGGATTGCGCTGGGGCCGTAGCGCCAGGGTAATGGGCACACCAGGGACAGCCGGTGGGTCAAAGGCAACGGTCAAGGTACTGGCTTCGCGGTCTTGGGTGATCTCTCCTAGGGGCAGCGAGAGTCGGCCATCGGGGGTGTTGACAAAGGCCTCGGTATGCTCTGGACGAAATCTGAACAGCGGGTCAAACCCCTGGTCTAGGCTGATAACAATGCGATCGAGGGGTTCTGCCGCCGCCGCCGGAAACTCGAAGGTCAGATAGTAGGTCACACTACTGTCATAGACCAGGTTGCGGGTGGCAAAGCTCTCGGTTAGCCGTAGGGGATAGGAAAACCCAACGGTACCATCGCTGTACTGAATGGCAAGTGCAGCGCCGGGCGACAGGCTCTGTGTTACTGGGCAGAAGGCTAACAGACTGGTGGTAGCGATCGCCGTTGCCCGCCGGTTGATCTGGGGCCAGGTAAAGGAAGTAAACATGGCTATACCTCAGGTGGGCTAACCCACAGAAGCGGTGGGCAAAGCCTAGCTGTTGCTCTGGTTTTAGCTCAAGTCTAGCGCTAACTTTTGCCGGTGCGGCCTGGTCGCCAACGATTGTTACCAGCCCCTGGTGGCTACCCAGCCCTTAGTTGTCAAACAGAGTCAGCTGCAAGTCGGGCTTCACTCGCATCACCACTAGGGTCATATCGTCGTCGTTGCTGCGATCGCTGCCAATGAAGCGATTGAGCAGATCAAAGGTGTAGTCTAAAATCTCTTCGGCCAGGGTGAAATTGCGGCAGGCCCACTGGAGGGCGCGCTCCAGGTTTTCTTCTTCAAAGCGATCGCCCCGAGGGTTGGCCGCCTCTGTAAAGCCATCGGTGTAAAACACCACCGTATCGCCGGGCTGAAGCTCGACCTCGGCCTCGCAGTACTGGGTGTTCATATCGAGCCCCAGCAGCATGCCGGGGGTATCGAGGCGAACGATCGTGTTGGTCGCTGCCTGCCAGAGCAGCGGCGGGTTGTGGGCAGCGTTGCCGTAGGCCAAGCGGCGGGTTTTGGGGTTGTACTCTGCGTAGAACAGCGTCACAAAGCGATTAGAGCTTTCTAGATCGCTGTGCATGACAAAGTTTAAGTCTTGCAAAATGCGCGCCGGAGAGTGGCCGTTGAGCACCTCTGTACGCAGCATGCCCCGCATCATGGTCATGATCAGCCCGGCAGGCACGCCCTTACCCATGACATCGCCAATGGCAAAGCTCCAGGGGGCCGATGCCGTCTGCTGAGTGTCGGTGTAGCGCAGTTGGTCGAAGGTGGTGGGGATAAAGTCGTAGTAGTCGCCGCCCACTCGATGGGCTGTTTTACACCGCGCCGCCAGATCCATACCCTGGATCGCAGGGCACTCTCGAGGCAGCAGTTGCAGCTGAATTTCAGCCCCGATTTCCAGCTCGCGATCGAGGCGTTCTTTTTTGCGTAGGGCAGCGGTCAGCTCGTTGTTCTCAATGGCCACCGAGGTCTGATCGGCCACCAGCCGCACCAGCTTCTGGCGGGTCTCAGTCCAGGCGTAGTCGGGGTCGCGGCTAAACACGTAGAGCCGACCCCGCTCCACATTCTGCACGATGATGGCGGTGCCAAACAGCTGAAAGTCGTCGCCCAGGTAGCGGTTCACCTGGCGATCGAGGGCCAGCATGGCGTTGCGCGCCATCGACATCATGCTGCTCTCAGGGGCCGCCTGAAAGCTGGCGGTCACCTGGCGAGTAGCTGCCTCCAGGGCCGATCGCACATCTTGGCACTGGTCTTCGCTCTGGCAGTGCAGCCGCTCTAGGCGCACCTGCCCATCGGCGCGAAACAGCACTAGGGCACCACCGCTGGCGTCGGTCACCCGGCTGGCAATCATCGGGATCAGCTCTAGAAACTGGTTCAGATTGTTGAGGCTGCGTAGGGCAAACCCCAGGGAGCTGAGTAAATCTTGAATTTTGTACTGCTCACGCTGTAGCCGTGCCACCAACTCCTTGAGGGCAAACACAGGCGGCGTATCTGGCAGGGGGGTACCGCCAGCGCTCTCAAAAGATGGTGATGACCCAGGTGGCATAGGAACAGCTGTCATGGACGACCTGTGCAAAAACTTTCGAAGACAGGAGTTAAAAAACTCAGTCGGCGAAACGACCAACTAAATATAGGGGCTAAATCAAAATTTGGCGCAGCTCTTTCGGCTATAGCCCGAGAAACTCTTATTTTTGACCGCATACAGCGGCTTTTGCTCACCTCGTGTGCCCGCCTGTAGATCGCCCTTACCCCTAAGCGATAGCCCATAGTAGCGCATAAACTGGAGGCCAAGGACAGCATTTTCTGTGCCCAGCTGTCACCTCCAGGCAGCGGTCGTTTTTTGTCTTAGCCTCACCGTTTTGGCCCTGGCGATCGGTCATCGGTTTCCCCTCTGGCCCTGCCACCACTGGCGACAGGCTACCACTATCGTCTCCTGGCTGTGGTGCACTGCCGGGTAGTCAAGGGAAGGGCGATCGAGAATGTAGAGAGATACGCCCAGACGCTGGGCGATCGCCCGTTTGACATCTTCACCGCCGGGGGCTCCAGAGGCCTTGGTAATCACGCTACCAATACGCCACTGCCGCCAAAGTGCGGCTTCCAGCTCTGCGCCGATGGGTGGCCGCAGCGCAATCAGGCGATCGGGGGTAAACCCTGCGGCCAAAGCCGCCTCTAGGGCTACGGTTGAGGGCAAAATTCGGGCAAACAGGGTGGCCTGCGACTGCCAGGGGGCAAACTGGTGCAGCCACCGATAGCCCAGGGTGAGCAACACTCGCTGACCCGTCAGACAGTCTGCCGTTAGCACCTGGTCTAAGTCGTTGACCCTACGGATGCAGGGGCTCTCACTATCCTGGGGTTCCCTTGGTGCTACAGCCGGTCGCTCGTAGCGCCAGTAGGGCAGACCCAGGGCTTGGGCTGCGGCGATCGCCCCCCTCGATATCTCCACCGCAAAGGGATGGGACGCATCTAGCACCGCCCCAACTCGCTCGGCCCGGATAAAATTGGCCAGCGTTGCCGCCTCTAGCCCACCCACCTGCACCCTGAGGTGAGGGGTTTCGTCATAGGCTTGCCTTGCTGTTGCTGTCGTCACGGTCACCAGACAGGGTATGCCCACCGCTACCAGCCCGTGGGCCAGGGTCACGGCCTCCCCGGTACCGCCAATCAGCCAAAGCACTGTCCCATCCTGCTCCATTTCACTCCCCAGGCAGACGCTGCCCCCTACATGGTTTCGTAGGCTAGTTGACGTATACAAATCCAGCTCAGATAAGACCAGCTTCAGAATCTACAGTCTTCCATAGCTGGTGCTTCACGTTTGCGGTTGGATGAGGTTTAGGGAGAAATTGCACCATGTTTGTTAAAGATAGCCAAAGTCAAACTCTAATTAAGGTGAGTGACCCCAGCGACCTATTCAACCCAGTGCAGCCCACCGTATTAGGACGACAGCAGGCTGGCGAAGAAGAGCAGCCCGCTGAGCACTATCCCAAAGCTCAGCTGATCTTTCCTTCGGGAGAGCCCTTGCCCCAGTGCTGGGTTGACCCTAACTACCAGCAGTAGAGCTAGCCCAGCAGACAGCGGAGAGGTTAACTAAGGCCATTTCTCGAAAAGAACGCCCCTGCATTAGGCAAACAACCGTTTGCCCCTACGGTAGAACGACTCGTTGGCAGGATATTTACTTTAGTGGAAATCTCCTTAGGCATTGGCCCATCGGCAGGCGCTTTAACTACCCTCTACGCTATAGACCCAAGACTCTGGTACGCTTTGCGGAGTCCTGCTGTTGGGTAGAGCCACCCTGCTATGAAACAACTGCTGCTGATCCCCATTGTGGCGTTCGCAAAGCTGCTGACTTTGGTCTTGCAGATGTCTGGCAGAGGCTCGGGTACGGCTCTGCCGGGCTACTTAGTGGGCCGTTACTTTCCCTTTGTGCTGGGGTCGCTGGTCAGCCAGATTCCTACCGTGGTGGCCATTACCGGCACCAACGGCAAAACCACCAGCCAAACGATGCTCAGCGCTGTGCTCGATCAGGTGCCTCAGGCTAAGGTACTGCGCAACAAGGCTGGGGCTAATCTCAGCCAGGGCATTTTGTCAGAACTGCTGAAGCAGAGCAACCCCTTCGGACGGCTCAACTTCACCCACGCCGTTTTAGAAGTAGAAGAAGCGACTCTGCCCCGCATCGCGACATTGCTCAAACCCGACATCATCGCCGTTACCAACCTCTATCGCGATCAGCTAGACGCCTACGGCGAGATCGATCGCACCGAAAAGCTGATTCGCGACGGCATTGCCCAGTGCCCCACTGCTGCGGTAGTGGTTAACGGTGACGATCCTCGCACCTCTCGCCTGACCCAGGGCTTGGGCAACGCCACCTATTACCTATCTCTAGCCCCTGAGTACGCCAAATTTCTACCCTACGAGGGCAAGGTCAATAGCCGCTTGCCCGATAGTCAGGGGCTAGAGGCGACCCATATTCGCATCAACCCAGACTTGACCACCGATTTTGCGGTGCAGGGGCTCATCAATCGCCAAGCGGTCAATCTGCCCCAGGCCAAGACGGTGTCGCCAGGGTTTTTTCATGTGTATAACGGGCTGACGGCGATCGCGATCGCCCTTTTGCTCGGTATCGATGGGCCGACTGCGATCGCGGGTCTGCAAACCTTCAAACCCGCCTTTGGCCGAGGCGAAATTCTCACCCGGCACCAGGGCGACAAGCTAGTCAACTACCGCCTACTGCTGGTGAAAAACCCTGCCAGCTTTAGCCTCAGCCTAGAGCTGCTGCGCAATATTCCCCGCCTCAAGCTCATTCTCGCCATCAACGACAACACTGCCGATAGCAAAGACGTCTCCTGGCTGTGGGATAGCGAGCTGGAGCGGCTCAACCAGGCCGATATCGACTGGATTGTCTGCACCGGCATTCGCGCTAAAGACATGGCCGTGCGGCTCAAGTACGCCCTTGACGTGCCCCCAAGCCCAATTCCAACCGTAGAATCAATCCGTCAAGCGATTGACTTATCGTTTGCAAACGCTAATCCTGGCGACACCGTCTTTGTGCTACCCACCTACACCGCCATGCTCGAATTTCGCAAGCTCATGGGCAAAACCCTAGATTTAGTCTAAGGTCCCCCCCCAGGAGCCATAGACAAGGGTGGGCAGTGCCCACCTTACTTATAGAGCCATCCCCATCCTCACCCCCATGCCCTACGCCATCACCATTACTCACCTTTACCCCGACCACCTCAACCTCTACGGTGACACCGGCAATCTGATTGTGCTGCGCCGTCGCTGCCAGTGGATGGGAATCGACTGCACCGTGAAAGTGTTGACCATGGGCGAAGTGGCCCAGGCGGGTCAGACCGATCTCTACTTTATGGGCGGCGGCCAAGACACTGACCAGGTAGCCGTGGTTGAAGATTTTCACCAGCTCAAATACGACGCCATTCGCGCTGACACCGAGGCCGGGGTACCTTTCTTAGGGGTGTGTGGTGGCTACCAGCTGATGGGCAACACCTTTCTCATGGGCAATGGCGAAGAGACGCGCGGTTTGGGCATTATCAACGTCGACACCCGGGCACCGGGCACCGACGTCAAACAGCGGTGCATCGGCAACTTGATCGTAGAAGTTGCCCCCGCCACCTACGCCGACATGCAGACCCTATACGCCACCCCCCGCGACCTGCCCCGCACTCTGGTGGGGTTTGAAAATCATTCGGGCCAAACCTACCTGGGTGACGGCGTTGCCCCCCTGGCCAAAACTATGGTGGGCTTTGGTAACAACGCCAGTGCCGAGTACGAAGGGGCGCGCTACAAAAATGTCTTTGGCAGCTACATGCATGGGTCGCTACTGCCCAAAAATCCTCACTTTGCCGACTACCTGATCGGCCTGGCCCTGCGTCGCCAGCATCCCCAAGCCACTCTGCCCGTTTTGACCGACACCGAAGAGCTAGCGGCCCACAGCTACGTGGTGCAGCGCTACGGTGGCTAGCCCCATTGAGATTTAACCCGTCGAGATTTAATCTGTGAAGTCTTAAAAGCAGGGGATTGTTCCCAATGGTCAAGGCAAGTGCCAAGGTCTGGGTAGGTAGGCCAGAGATGAAAAGTCCTTGGCTGGCGGTCAATCTGTCGGCGGTGCTGCCGGGGCTGGGGCAGATGTACGATGGCGCGATCGCCCGTGGTCTGGTAATCGCGATCGCCTTCTGGGGCCTCATCTTCTTCGTCCTCTGGTCGATCTTTGCCCCTAACGGCAACACCCTGCGGGGGCTGCTCACCTTGATCCCTTTGATCACTCTATATCTGTTGAGCCTGTGGGATAGCCACCATGCCGCCAAACGGGGGGTCACCCTCGACGAGTTCAGCCCCCTGCGGTATCAATCTCAAGATCCCTGGTATCCGGTGTTTCTCTCCCAGGTGCTGCCGGGTTTGGGGCATCTGTTTTTACAAAAAGCCGCTGTTGGGGGGGTGCTGTTGCTGCTGGGGGTTACGGCGGCTTACTTGGTCAACTTCAACCCCGCTCTGCTGCCCATTCCCCCCTTGATCTGGGCGATCGCCTGCGGATTGGCCTACCGGGCTGCCCCAGCTCGTCGTCGCCAGTGGGGGGCTTTAGCCGCGCTGCTGGCGCTGGTCATTCTCACGCGCTTCGCTGTGAGTGCGATCCCGTTTGTGGTGCCCCAAAAGGTGGTGCAGTGTATTGTGCCCAGTGAGTCGATGCTGCCGACCCTAGAGGTGGGCGATCGCATGTTTGTCCGCCGCCAGCCTCCCACCTATGCGCCGACCACCGGCGAGGTCATCGTCTTCTCAAACCCCGAGCGTACGCCCCTAGAGCAGGCGGGCGACCCGATTAACCTCATGGTCAAACGAGTTGTCGCCCTTCCCGGCCAGCGGGTCGAAGTCCGCGACGGCCAAGTGTGGATTGACAACCGCCCCCTCAGCGAGTCCTTTCTCAAAGAGCCTATGCTTTACCGATGGGGGCCAGCAATCGTGCCTCCCGATCATCTCTTTGTGCTCGGCGACAATCGCAATCAAAGTCGTGACTCCCACGTTTGGGGTTTTTTACCGAGACCCCACATATTGGGCAATGCCTACAAAATCTACTGGCCCCCCCACCGGGTACAGCCATTAGTGATCCAGAGGTAGCTGCCCCGTGGGCGCATCCCACTTTTGCAGAGTCGGCCCCGCTCTCTCGATCAAACAATTGGATAGTTAACTATTTATCATCCATGACCCTGGCTCCGGCAGACTCCCACACCAAGCTCTCGACCCTCGAGCGGTTTTTGCGCTACTTTGGCCCCTATCGCCAAGAGCTGCCGCTGGCCCTGTCTATGGTGGCGATCGGGGCAACCACCCAGGCGATCGGGCCGCTGCTGATCGGCTGGGCGATCGACAATCTCATTTTGACCGGCAACCTGCGGGGGTTGGTCGGGATACTGCTGACCCTAGTCATCATTTATTTTGTTGGCGTCTGGGCGATTCGAGAGCAGATCTCGCGCATGGGCAGCATTGTGCAGAAGCTGCTGGGGCAGCTGCGTCAAGATATTTTTGACAAGGTGCAGAGCCTGCCGGTGAGCTTTTTTGACCGCAGTGAGGCAGGCGATCTGATGAGCCGCCTGCTCAACGATGTCAACACGGTAAACCAGGCCTTTGGTCTGACCATTCCCCAGGTGCTGGGGCAGACCTTCAGCCTGGTGGGCATTATCATTGCCATGCTCTCGATCAACCTCCAGCTGGGGCTGCTGAGCAATCTAGTAGTGCCGCTGATGATCTTTACCACCGGGTTTTTCTCCCGCTGGGCCAGGGGGCGGTTTCGGGTGACGCGGCAGACCATTGGCGACCTGTCGGCCAAGCTAGAAGAAGACATCGGCAGCGTCAAAGAGGCCCAGGCCTTTAACCGCACCCAGATCAACATCGAAGAATTTGACAGCCTCAACGCGGCTAACCGCAAAGCCAACGTGCAGGCGGTGGCGGTGACGGCGGCCTTTTTGCCCTCCATCGACTTTCTCAATACCCTGGCCACTGCCGGGGTGATGGCCTACGGCGGATATTTGGCGGTAACCGGGGTGATGACCGTGGGCACGGTGACGGCCTTTGTGCTCTATGTGCAGCAGTTCTTTCGGCCCATTCAGATTCTCAGTCAGTTTTATACCCAGGCGCAGTCGGCGCTGGCGGGGTTAGACCGCATTTTTTTGCTGCTCGATGAGCCGGCGACCCTGCAAGACGCGCCCAATGCCACGGAGATGCCGCCCATCGAGGGAGAGGTGCGCTTTGAGGCGGTCGAGTTTGGCTATAGCCCCCAGCAGCGGGTGCTCAAGGGGGTCAATCTGTCGGCTCAGCCGGGGCAGATGATCGCCCTGGTGGGGCCGACGGGGGCGGGCAAAAGCACCATCATCAACCTGATCATGCGGTTTTATGACGTGTCGGCGGGGGCGGTCACCATCGATGGCCTTGACGTGCGCCGGGTGACCCAGGCCAGCCTGCGTCGCCAGATTGGTATTGTGCTGCAAGACAATTTGCTCTTTAGCGGCACCGTGGCTGAGAATATTGCCTTTGGTGCCCCCGCCGCCAACCAGGCCGACATCGAGGCGGCGGCCCAGGCAGCTAATGTGCACGACCTGATTACCTCGCTGCCCCAGGGCTATAGCACTCGTCTGGGCGAGCGGGGTGCCCCCCTGAGTCAGGGGCAGCGACAGCTGGTGAGCATTGCCCGAGCGGTGTTGATCGACCCGCGCATTTTGCTGCTCGACGAAGCCACCAGCAGCATTGATACGCGCACTGAGGGGCTAGTGCAAGATGCGATCGCCCGTCTGCTGCGCGATCGCACCAGCTTTGTCATCGCCCATCGCCTCAGCACTGTCACCCAGGCTGACCAGGTGCTGGTCATTCAGCAGGGAGAAATTGTCGAGCAGGGCACCCACAGCGAGCTTATGGCCCGAGCGGGCATCTACGCCAACCTCTACAGTCTGCAATTGGGCAACGACTGAATGGGGCTAAGCGAGAGTGGCTGAGTTCTCACTCGCCTCAGTACGAAGAATTATTTCGGTATCACGTGTCACACCACTCCCCCAGGGCACCTTGAAAAGGAACCCATCGCAGCGGCGCGATCGCGCTCCTATGACGCCATGAATAATGCTCTACTCAACTCCATTCGCGAGGCCGACGGTCGCTACCTGACCGACGCGGAACTGCGCCCCTTCAACGACATGATGGACGCCTTTCAAACCCGGATGAGCCTCTACAACCATGTCAGAGATCATGGCAAGGATCTGGTGCTCAATACCCTGCGGCGGCTCATGCAGACGCCCCATCGCCAGGTGGTGCAAGAGCACGGTCAGCAGTGCCAGCGCGATATGACCTACACCCTCGAATACATCTCTAAGGGCATCTTGCTCCACGACGAAGATGGGTTTATGGAAGAGTACCTGGTGTGGATGCAGAATATTATTCGCTCCTTTCACCGGCAGTCGGCCTGCGTAGTCGCCTACCGCTTGCTCAAAGAAGAAGTGCGCACCAGCATGTCCGGCGACCAGAGCAACCTGATGGTGCTTTACCTCGACAAGCTGATCGATGCCCTAGACACCGGCATTTAGCCGTTAGATTGTTCTGGCAGATTCCCTGGTCTGGCGGCCTAGGGAATCTGTTCCCGAGGGACTGAAGAGCCAGCCCGCAGGATGCAGTTGCCGGGGTGTTCTTCGGTAACTTTTCGTTGCTGCCGGTAGATATCCCAGGCTGCTGGTTTATACCTAGACTAAACACCCCAAGTCTGGCTCAGGGGCCATGGTTTTCCCCAGGCAAAACTCTGCTGCTGGACTTGAGTAAGGTTTATTCTGTTTTGTATTGGCCTCATCCTTATTCCATCACCTGTTTATGGGAAAGTCACACCTCAGCCCTCGGCAGCGATCCTACGAAGCCGACCTGATCAACCGCCTGTCAGATAACCACCAGGTTAACCAGGCCCAGCAGCGCCTCAGCGGTCTCACCGACAAAGACCGCGACCTGGTCGCTGAGCGCCTCAGTGGCCGCACCCGGGGTCGGCTAAAAAATCAGTATTAGGGTTATACCTGATGGCATGCCCTAGCCGCCCTAGGGAGGGCTCGGGTTGTCTTTATCCCCTACCCCCATGAGGTACAGCAGCGCCATGCGCACGGCAACGCCGCTGGTGACCTGATCGGCGATCAGGCTTAGGCTCAAATCATCCATCACCTCAGAGCTGATCTCCACCCCGCGATTGACTGGGCCAGGGTGCAGCACTTTGACCCCCGGCTGGCAGAGTTGTAGGCGATCGCGGGTAATGCCAAACCCCTGGTGATACTCTCGCAGGCTGGGCAGCAGGTGCTGGGCCATGCGCTCTTTTTGCAGCCTCAGGGTCATGACAAAATCGGCACCTTCCAGCGCTGGCGATAGGGTGCTGTGCTGCACAATAGCGCGGGGAATATCGATCGGCGATTGGGTGACAAAGGCATCGGCAAAGCCAGGGGGCAGCAGGGTGGGGGGAGCGGCCAGATGCACCTCGGCCCCGCAGGCGGTGAGGCACCAGAGGTTGGATCGCGCCACCCGTGAGTGCAGAATGTCGCCCACCAGGGCAATTTTTTTGCCCGCCAGCAATGCTGCGGTCGGTTGATCCGGATCTAGGCTCTGCCCCAGCGTGAATAGATCTAGCAGGGCCTGGGAGGGGTGAGCGTGCAACCCGTCGCCTCCGTTGAGCACGCCAACGCCGGTGTTGAGGCGATCCATCTCGGCGGCGATCGCCCCTGGCACCCCCGCCTCATGGTGACGAATCACCATGAGATTGGTCCCCATAGCCAGGTAGGTCTTGGCGGTGTCTAAAATAGTCTCACCCTTGGTGAGCGAGGAGGTGCCGGGGGCAAAGTTGAGCACATCTGCCGACAGGCGCTTGGCGGCCAGCTCAAAGCTGCTGCGGGTGCGGGTCGACGGTTCAAAAAACATGTTGGTGACCACCAGCCCCTGCAGGGCGGGCACCTTGCGGGTCCGCCGCGACAGCACCTGCCAAAAACTTACCGCTGTCTCCATCACCGTTTCTAACTCCGCCAGCGTAAAATCTGCCAGCGATAGTACATGTCGTCGATTCCAGGGAGCGCTCGCCATGGCCCGTTGCCTTAACCCAGTTGAATACCGTCACCACCATACCTGGCCTGGGGGGCTAGGGGCGATCGCTGTGGTCATTCTCCTGCTGGCGGGGTGTAGCGGCCAGCCAAAAAATCCAGTGTCAGCGCCCACTGCACCCCTACCCGCTGACACCGGCCTAGCTACCCTGCAACCGATGTTGCCATCGGGGGATATTCTTCTAGTCGCCCATCGGCAGATTCAAACCCAGGGACGCCGCCTGGTGGTGCCCACCGATCCGGTCGCTGTCGATCTCTACACCCTTGACCCCACCTGCGAGGCCTACCGGATTGAGCCCATCCAGGTGCCCCGAGCCCAAAGCATGGAAACCACCGTCGATTGGGTGTTGGCCGAGCAGAGCATTCCAGACCTGATCCTCTCGGGCTATCGCACCAGCTTTAACCCCGACAACAAAACCGTCACCATCGATCTGCGGGTGGCTCGCAACTCGCGCCGAGTGCTGCAATCGCTCTCGCTGTGTGAGCAAAAAGCGCTGCTGGGTAGCCTGCGCGAAACCCTGATTCACCAGCCCGACTGGAAAATTGAAGCGGTGATCTTTACCAACCGAGGCAATCCTCTGGTGCTGTAGACTCAGCCGCCATTTCATCAGTGGCTACGCCGTTATCAATGCCGGGCCACCGAATCGAGTGTCACTCCGGTTCTCAGGCTGACGATTGCTCCAGAGGGCGGCTCTAGAATGTGTCACATTGGAGTGAGCAGATTGGAGGGAGCTTGCTCCACTACAATGCTGTTGTCTATATGCTTAAGCCCAACCTAGCGTTGCACGATCGCACCCTCGCCTATGCCTTGGCCTCGAATAATTAGCGGATTGGTGGCCATTGTGGTGGCCCTGGCGATGGTTTTGCTGGGGGGCTGGTACTTTACCCTGGGCTTTGGGCTGATCATCTTTTTAGGCCAGCTCGAAATATTTGCCCTGGTACATGCCAAGGGCATACTGCCCGCCACCAAGACAACCCTGGTGGTGAGTCAGCTATTGTTGATCACTGCCCACCTTTCCCCCAGCTTGTCAGATGCGCTGCTGCCTCTAGGGGGCACGTTCATTTGTTTTTATTTGCTGTTTCAGCCCCAGGTGGCCACCATCGCCGACGTGGCCGCCTCTATTTTGGGGCTCTTTTATGGTGGCTATCTGCCGAGCTTTTGGGTGCGCCTGCGCGACCTGGGAGAGGCAGGGGCGACCCTACCCTTGGGTGGCTACTGGCCTGAGACCTGGCCCCCGGCTCTGGAGACCATCCCCTACGGTCTGGTGGTGACGCTGCTGGCCTTTGCCAGCATCTGGGCTGCTGACATTGGGGCCTACGTTGCTGGCAAGGGCATTGGCCGCACACCGCTATCCAACATTAGCCCCAAGAAAACGGTGGAGGGCGCGGCCTTTGGTATGTTGGGCAGCATGGTAGTAGCCCTGGTGGGTAGCTACTGGCTCCAGTGGCCCTTTTGGCTTCTGACCGGTGCCGCCCTGGGCCTGATAATAGGCACCTCTAGCCTGCTGGGTGACCTCACCGAATCGCTGATGAAACGCGATGCCGGGGTGAAGGACTCTGGTGCCCTCATCCCCGGCCATGGCGGTATCTTAGATCGCACCGACAGCTATGTGTTTACCGGCGCACTGGTGTATTTCTTCGTCACTCTGTTGCTGCCTACGCTGCCAGGGCGTTGAGAAGTCGTGTCTAGCGCCCTCGCATTTCCCAGAAGTTGAGCTCTTGGCGAATGCGATCGCGATCGGCGGGCTGCGCAAACCGTAGCTGATGGCGCAGTTCACCGATGACCTGCTGACGCTGGCCTACTTGCTTGTTCTCCATAGTCCTATTCCTCGCTGTTAAACTGTAGCTATAGTTACAGTTTAACGAGGCTGAGGTTTCCAACTTGGCCCCATTACAAATCTTTGAACGCTTAGCTTGAACGCTTAGCTTGAGCGCTTAGACGGCCCACCCTCAGCCCCGCCCGACGGTGCTAAATCCACCCTGGCAGCAGCCAGCGACTCTGGAGAGCCTCCGGTGAGAGCGGCCTGCCCAAGTAGAGGGGGAGCCAAAAGAGAAAACTGAGGGCGATCGCGCCCAGCCAGAACAGAACCAAGGGACGATGCTGAGGATTCCCTAGCCACTTTGCCATGAGCCAGGCCAGTGCCAGGGTGCTAAACGCCACAATTCCCATGGCGTGGTAGAAAAACGTGCAGCGGTTCACCCACATCCAGGGCAGCCAGTTGGTGAGATAGTTGAGCAAAATAAACGGCACGACTGCGTTGGTTGTAGGGGGGGGAGTCTTGGCCACGACAGTCTGTCGTCCCAGCCAGCCCAGCGCCAGCGCCAGCACCGCCGCCGTCGATAGCCACCACAGCACCGGGTTGCCCATAGCGTGGATGGTGGTGGCTATCGCCTCTTCTCCCTGTCCTATCCGCTCATAAAAGTAGGCCACCGGGCGCAGCATCAGCGGCCAGCTGTGCCAGGGCGAACAGTAGGCGTGGCTAGCGTTTGCGCCAATAGACTGATGGGTCGACCAGAGCTGGCGGTGCACCCCCGCCAGCGAGTCTCCCGTCAGGGCTAGGTGCGGTAGCCAGAGCAGAAGGTAGGTCAGCAGGGGAATCACGCCCAGGTAGGCTACCCATCTGTGCCAGGGGCGTAGGGGCAAGCGGTTGTTTGCCCTTGCGGTCATCTCATACCGCATCGGTAGCGTTTGATTGGGTAGCGTTTGATGTGAATATGGGTCAAAGTCTGTTGAAATCACCGTGAGTTGTCGGGGCAAATCACCATTCGCCCCGACCCGATTGGCGGTTTTAGGAACCGCGATTGCACCTGAATTGTGGCTGAAACCTATTTCCCACAGCACCAGACCTAGCCACAGACCCGCCCAGTTCCACTTGACGTTGATGGCGGCCCCTAGCGCAATGCCTGCCACCCAACGCCAGCGCCCAGGATGGGGAGAATGCCTTGCCCTCACCCAGGCCCACTGGCCCAGCAGCCCCAGGGCGAGGCCGTAGATATTGATCAGGGCCAGGCGAGACTCTACCAGGGTCAGCCCCTCCATGGTCATGAGCAATCCGGCTAGCAGGGCAAAGGTATGTCGCCTAGGGAGCAGAACCTCCCTACCCTCGTTAAAAAAGAAGGGTTGGGGCTGCGTCAGCGCCTCACGCCTTAAAGCAGGTTTAGGGGGATCCGCCACTGCCATTGACCACCGATCGCCCCTGGAACTGTGGTGCATAGCCCCTAGCTCCCAGGCGATCGCCGCCAGCAGCATCGGCACCGTCGCCCCCACCACCGCATTCAGCCAGCGAAATGCGAGGGGGCTGATCGCAGTACCGTTGACGTCTACCGTGAGCCAGCCCAGCCAGGTAGCGGGCCACTGCCCCAGCCAAATTCCTAGCGCAATCAGGTACTTGCCCAAGGGCGGGTGGGCGTCGAAGCTGGGTGTCCCTTTTAGATAGTTCAGCGCAAAAGGGACATAGTAGGTCTCGTCGAAGACGATCGCATGGGGCTGTCCTAGACTAGCGAGGCGCAGGCTGAGGGCGATCGCCCCCAACCCCAGTATCCCAGTCCAGAGGGGAACCCGACGGATCACTGGCCCTGGGCGGCCAGGCGCTGTTTCATGCGATCGCGGAAGGCGGCCACAGCCGTCTCTGTCGGCTGGGTGGTCTGCCAACTGGGCCGCTCTAGCAGGCGGCTGACCCAGGTCGTCAGGGTGGGGTATTGCGTCATCGGCAGACCCATGCCCTCAAACCAGCAGGCGTAGGTGCCTGCCACGATATCCGCTAGGGTGAGCTGGTCGCCGCAGAAAAAGGGGCGATCGCCCAGCTTATCGGCATAGAACTGCAGCGAGACCGTTGCCTTTTCTTTGGCCTTTGCTAGCACATCTTCGGGGTCGTTGCCAAAGCCCATCATCTGCTTGACCAGGGGGCTGATGGCGGGCACCAGCTCATTTACCGTCACCATTTCCACCATGCGCATAGTGGCGATGTCTTCTGGGGTAGTGGGCAGTAGCGACGGGGTGGGGTACTTGGCCTCCAGATAGTCCAAAATGGCAAACGACTCGATCACCGTAAAGCCATCGTCCACCAGCACCGGGATGTGGTGAAAGGGGTTGAGGGCCAAAAACTCGGGGGTAAACTGGTCGCCGCTGAGGGCCATCACCTTTTCTTCAAAGGGCAAATTTTTCTCCAGCAGAGCCACCCAGACCCGACGAGAGTTGATCGACAGCGGAATGTGGTAAAAGGTCAGCATGGGAAGGCTCCAGGGGTAGGGTTGGCAAGAAACCTGGTTTCTTTTTATGGCTATGGTACTGCGGCGAGAGAAGCCCAGTTTCTTTAATATTTACCGTCGCTATTTGGCTCGCTGTCCTCCGGGCATCTCTCCCTAGGTGAGATGTAGCCCACTTCGCCGCTGCCTTAGACTAAATCCTACTTGGCTACCCCCGATTCAGCAGGGCAAACAACCGTTTGCCCCTACGGTTCGGCCTTTTGGGAATCGGGGTGATGTGACTCGGATTTGCCCTGAAAATATGTTCTTATCGTGGGGAGTGCCGCGCCAGCGGCATGGACGATTGGTATTAGATAGACCTCAAATCATCGCCCATGGGGTTATAACCCCGTGGGTGACTGGGCCAACGGATAAGCTCGGCTCTGCGATGCACTTGTGAAACCATGCCCCCTGCCAAAGCCTAAAACTAAACTTGACGCGTTACCAGGGCCTTTAGAACTGATACCCCACGTCACCAAAGTTGGTAATCAACGCCACATTGGCGTGCTCTAGGCTGGTGACCAGCCAGGGTACCTCCTTGCAGGTGCGCCGCTCGTGGACGTTAAACAGCACCGAAAAGCAGCGCTCTAGCCAGGGCTTGGCCGCCGAGCAAAACAGCACCAGCCGCAGCAGCAGCCCCATGGTCAGGGTATGGCCCACGTCGTTGACCAAATAGCGAAAGTTGCGAAAAACTGGGCGATGGGGGCTATCGACCACCAAAAAGTTGAGCAGCCGTCGGCAGGTCTCCACCAAAATAAAGCTGTTGAGAGGCTGGTTGTCAAACTCAGACAGGGTTTCGCGCAGGTACTGGCGCAGGTTGCGGGTAAAGTGATTGCCGCTATATTTGGGCTCTGCCGCCGCGATCGGCTGGATCAAATAGTCGACAAACTCATCTTTGAAGTCGCGGAACGATCGCACAGTCTTGCTGTAAGTGGCAAACCAGCGGGCCTGATCGCGATGGGTGCGGCCATTGGCTTTGCCCGTATAAAAGTTGAGAGCCTCGTGCAGACCAGCCGCATCGAGCAGGGTTGGGTTGGGCACCGGGCTTGCTTTGGTCCCTCCCTGGGCGTGGTAGCGAGCTAGACGAATGCCCAGGTCAGTCTCGGCCCGACGCCGCAGGTCGTTGATATTCTGCTTTTGCTCTTGGCCGCTGTCTTTGGTCAGCAGGCTGTTGTCGTAGAGAAAGGGATAGTGACGAATGCGAAAGCCTAAGGGCTGCTCGTCAAGCGCCCCAGGTTTAGGCGCTTCGGTCTCTCTCTGGGGACTGAGAATCTGCTCTAGCCTGACCAGGGAGGCGTACTGCTCAGTCTGAGGAAACTGTTTGACCAGAGAGTAAACCTGCTGTGCCCCGGGGGTAGATGCCTTGGCTGGTGGTAGGTCATTAAACAGCTGCACCAGCTCAGGAATAGCCCAGTGGTCGCGGGGCTGGGTATACCAAAAATTGATTAGGGTGTAGCAGCAGCGGTTGAGAACGTACTTAAACTGGCGATCGGCTGTGTCTTGCTCAGACAGGGCCTGTAGTGCGTTGGCAATGGAGCTATCTGGGTAGCTGGCGACATCTAAAAACAGCTGACGAAATCGAGCGATCAGCGCCTCGGGAGATTCATGCTTGCGCCAGTACTGCCAGTGCTGGTAGAGCAAATCTTCTAAACCAGCCGGGGGCCGACTAGAGTAGTTTGACCACGAATCTAGGGAATCCCAGGGGCTCATGCTGATGACCTGATTGTAAAGAAGTGACGGCATAGAGGCATATCACCGAGCCCCGAAAAGCCCTAAGTGGTAATGACTAGATCAAAGCCATCTCAGTACCGCCACAGTTTAGTCAATAATACCCAGGTCGGACCCCATTTTCTCGGCTATCTAGGATGCAGTTTTTAAAGTTTTTTTGTTTTTTCTCCAACTGCACTCCCAATTACGCTAGGTAGCCGAGTCTCATTGCAATTGAGCGGGCCTTAGGGTAGCAGAGCATGAATTTGACTGACGACGGTCTGGGCTGAATAGCTCACCCCTGCTGTACCTTCGCCGGGGTGGGTGCAGTCGCCCACCAGCCACAGCCCCTGCACTGGTGTGCGGTTGGCAAAGCCAAAGGGGCCAAAGGTGCTGACCCGCATGCCCAGCCCGCCTACGCTGCCCTGGTCACGGGCGGTGTAGCGGGCAAAGGTGCGCGGCGTAGCAGCCTCCACATGGATCAGATGATCGTCTTGAAGGTCAAAGTAGTTTGACAGCCGCCGTAGAGCCTCGTCGGTGTAGGCCTGCTTCATGGCCTCGTAGTCATCGGTTTGCCACCAGGGGGTAATGTCGGTAAATGAGGAGGCCACAATCGTGGCTCGACCCTCAGGGGCGCGCCCGTCGCCAGGACGGCTGACCGACACAAACAGTGTGTTATTTTCGGCGATCGGGCCGTCGTAGCTATAGAGAAACTGAAGGTGGGGCGGGCAGCCAGCGGGGATAGCCGCTGCCTCTACGCCCAGGTAGACCACAAAGGCACCGCTCCCAGAGGGCAGCGCCTCAACCCGGCGGCGGTAGCCCCTAGGGGCGGCGTCGCCCAGCAGTTGTACCAGGTTCTGCACCGTGACGTTGGCGATGACGTGATCGGCGGGCTCGATCCAGGTGGCCCCGGTCTTTTGGTTGGCTATGGTCACCCCGGTGACCCGGCCTCGTTGGGTGTGGATTTGCTGTGCTCGGTGGCGCAATTGCACCAGGCCACCGTCGCGGAGCAGGGCTTTCTCTAGGCGATCGCTGAGAACCTGCATACTGCCCTTCAGGTGCCACAGCCCCTGGGGCGCTTGAGACATGCTCAGGGCCGTAGCGGCGTAGAGCACAGCCGTTTCGTCGGCCCCCACCTGGGAATAGAGCTTGAGCTGCAAGTCGAGAAAGGTTTTGAGGCGGCGATTCGCCATTGAATCGCTAGGCGAATGGCCCGCCAGTCCTAGCTGTTGCAGCACCTGGCCTACCGTTGTAAAGGTGTAGGGCACCGTTGTCAGGGTATCGGGGCGCAGAGCCTGGGCAAGCTGCCATAGATCCCAGGCATTGCGGGGAGGCAGCACCGGTTGCCGCGCCTGAAACCGCCAGCTCGGCTGAAACAGCCTCTCCATCAGCTGCCAGAAGGGCTCGCTGCCAGGGAACTGGCGCTGGCGCTCGGCCTGCCAGGCCTCTGGGTCGCGCCATACCCGCACCGGGTCACTCTCCCCAGGCAAAAACACTGCACAGGCGGGGTCGCAGGGGCTGGCCTCGGGTAACGGCAGATCAAGCTCAGCAAAAATCTCGTGGTGAATGCCACCGGGCTCTAGACCCGCCACCTGGGTCGCCCCCACGTCAAAAGTAAACCCCCGCCGGTTAAACGTTGAAGCACAGCCCCCGGCCACTCCCGCCTGGTCAAACACCCGCACGGCATAGCCTCGTCGAGCCAGCAGGGCAGCCGCCGTCAGCCCGCCAATACCGGCTCCTATCACTACTACCTGGCGACCCGAGGAGGATGCCACAGCGTCCATGGTTACATTTCGTTACAACATTCTCAGCTTAGCCCAAGTTCAGGGGCCAGCGCGCTGGCCTCAGTCCACGCCTCCCAAAAACTTGGGGCTATTCAGTCGTAGTCTCGGGTGCCCGCCGCAAACTGCAGCACCATGGGCAGGCCGCCATCCTGGTGATATTTGTCGGCCCAAGCTCGCAGCAGGGTGTCAAGTTCTTGCAGGGCTTCCTGGCGGTTTTGGGGAGCGACATCAAACACCTCCACCCCCCGCAATACTCCAGCCTCTTCCCGCACCCAGGCCTGCAACAGACTAAAGTAGCGGGCTACGTCGTCGATCATGGCAAACACCCGCTCCTGCTCACCTTTGGGGGAGTATGACTCGCTGGCTAGGGCATAGAGGGGCATATCTACTAGGGGCGAATCGATCTGCAAAACGGTGCCCGAGTGCAGCAGTCGAAACTTAATGTGAGACATTAGCGCATCGCTGAAGGGCATTCGTTGACTCTGGGGCAGCTCTTCCTGAGACATTTGGTGGAGCAGATCGACGAGTTCGTTAAACTCGACCTGGTCTAAAATTCTCGCTTTAGGAGCAGTGGGAGGGAGGCTTTCTTCAATGGCTTTGCGCTCGCCGGAGGTCAACCCAGGAATCTGCACCCGCGCTCCATGGGCCTCACAGGAAAAGTGCTCTTGCCAGAGAAAAGGTAGGGCGATGAGATAAAACGGTTCCTTAGAGTTGAGTACCTTGAGGCTTTGCCCTTCGGCCAGGGCCACCTGAATTTCTTGCACGATCGCCTTTACCCGTTTAGGCTCAACGTGATACAAAAAACCAGTTTTGCGAATATTATTGCCCTGCTCTACAAAGGTGCTGTAGATGGCCAGCTTAGCGGCGGTGGTCGCCGCATCTAAAAAAGCTCCGTAGCGATGCCCACCCATTTTCATGGTGCTGAGGGCTAGGTTTAGCAAAATCCAGTCTGCGGGGCTGTTGTCTACGGCGCGCAGCAGGTCTTGCTGAAGATTTGGCGGAATTTTAGACGATTGGTTCACAGTTGGAAAACGTATTCAGATTTGGTAAGTTTGGAGGGCGTAAAAACCCAACTCACTCACCGGTAGACAGCACTATAAAGGATCATGTCTAGCCGAGGCCGCAGACTTAATAGCCGTCTATCAATCTAAGGCGGCCCTCTACTAATAATTAAATTACCAGCTTGAGTAAAAACAGGTGCCAGGCCTAAAGTATAGGGTCACTTTTCAAAAACGCTGCACCCCCAACAATTTAATTGTCAGCCGTTTTGAACTTATGGTTGCCAGCAGGGCTGTCAGCGGCGTCAAGCATCTACAGGTAAAGCACCTAACGTAAATGCACAAAGCTGACCTACCCAGGCGAGGGTGTGGTAGACGAGGTTGTCTCTAGGCTCTATCTATTGCCTATCTCCAGCATGCCCAAGTTGGTATCTGAAGTTTTTCTAAAAATACAGTTTTCCCCCCGGACTTGATGGAAGTTGATGTTGCCCAGCCGATGGGGCCACCCAGCTGACCCATCCACGACTGAATGAGTAGGCGGGCAGAACTATCCGGAGGGTGAGTTGTTGCCCTACAGGATGCAGCGGGTTGGTTGGTTAAACCTACCTATGGCAGCAGTAGATTTGACAGCACCTTAAGAACCGGGAGCAGCAGGGGCGGCGGGAGCTTCGGGAGCGGCGGGAGCAGTAGGCTGGGCAGCACCGCAGTAGCCATTGACCTCGTTGATCAGGCTGGCCTCGGTTTGGGAAAGACTTTCAATGGTTGCTACGGCGGCCATGGTCTGCTGCTGAGACTCTTCAATTTTGGCGGGTAGTTCTGCTTCGGCCTCGACCTGTACGACTAGATCCATCGCGTTGCGGGCATCGGTCAGAGCGCCGCTGAACCCCTGCACTACCCCGACATAGTCATCGCGAAATTGGCTCAGGCTTTCGTCGCGCAGGGTGGTAGCTTGCAGATCGCTGGTCAGGTCGTTGAGGTTGGTGACGACCTTATCAACGGCGGTGGTGTACTGGCTAGCGGCCAGTTTGATGTCGTCGAGGTTTTTGACCTGGGCGGCGCTGTCGCTAAAGGTCTGAATTTCGGCCTCAAACTCCTGCATGAAGCCCTGGGTCTGGTTGACTACTTCGGCCAGTTGATTGCACTGGGCTACTTTTGAAGATCCGCAGCCGGCGATCAGTAGCGGCAGCAATAGCCCCGCTGCCCGCGCGACTTGCAGTCGCGGTTTTGCTTTGCCCATCTTCGCTACCTTTGTCATCGCTGCCGCCATACGTATGGTTACGGCTTCAAGTTTTACCCTGTCTTGGGTAGCTTTACAACCAAATTTATGGAGCTTTTGCCGGGCGGCGGGCGGCACCTGGCCGCCAGAGTTTAGATCTAGGAGTGAGCGGCCCGGAGAACACGTTGGTGCGATCGCGGTCAAGACAGGAAAACTGCTGATAGGATCAACTACAGACGCATGGCCAGATGTCTGTATCGGATACCAGCCCTTTGCACTGATTGCTCAGCCTCCCTGGGGTATTCCTCATGGTGAGCGGTAGGCTTCTGCGATATCTTGATTGATCTGGCTATAGCAACCGGCTGGGTTGCTGCGATCTATGTGCTGATGTAAAGGATGCTGTGGCGTTATGCTCACCCCCGACCAATTTTTAGTGGCTACCCAGTGGGCGGCCATTGGTACTGTGGCTTTGGCCGTTCTGACAGCGATCGCCTTTGGGCTCAAGTGGGGCCTGCGGTTTCGGCTGGTGGGTGCAACTGGGTTCGCGGCGGTGCTGACGGTGGGGCTGCTGGGCCTGAGCTTTGAGCCTTTCTCGCGTACGGCGGTGCTTGGGGCTGTCCCCTACGCCACGGTGTACGACTCGGGGGCCAGTCAAATTGTCATTGCGGTGCCTTCGACCATTGCCCCTGACACCCTTGATGCCACCCTGCGCCAGGCGGCTAGCAACCTGTTTAAGCCCTACCGTCTGGGTTTGCCAGGCCAGGCGGCGACCATTCGTGCCCGCACCATTGCCCACGAGGCTGGCGGGGTCTCTCGGCTCCTCTACCTAGGGCAGATTCAGCCCGCCCCCAAAGGGTCTGAATCGGGCTTTGTGGTCACGCTCCATCCTGACCGTTGGCCCGTCTCGCTGCTGTCTGAGAGCTGACCTTCACCAAGGCGAATTTCCCCAGGCTAAATCTCAGGCTCTTTACCCAATCTCCCCTCTTTGCCGCGCCTATGACCCTCTCTTCGTTGCCCACCCTTGCCATTGCCCCGGCCCAGGTTGTCCGGGGAGAAGGAATTTTGACTGACCAGGTGTCGGCGATTGCCCGTTTGGGACAGCGACCGCTGATCGTGGGCGGTAGCAACAGCCTTAGACTGGCGGCCCCCCTGGTGGCGGCCCTCGAGCAGCACAACCTGGTACCTCAGGCCGCTAACTACGGCAGCAACTGTAGCGAGAGCGCCCTGGCTCACCTGCGATCGCAGGCCAATAGCCACCAGGCCGACCTGGTAATCGGCATCGGCGGCGGCAAGGCGCTCGATGCCGCCAAGCTGCTGGCCCACCAGATTCACTGTCCGGTGGTGACGGTGCCCACCACCGGGGCTACCTGCGCGGCCTGGACTGCGCTATCAAACGTCTATTCTGACCAGGGGGCCTTTCGCTACGATGTGGCCCTACCGACTTGCCCGAGCCTGCTCATTCTCGACTATGCCCTAGTGCGCACGGCCCCCCGCCGCACCCTGTTGGCAGGCATCGGCGACGGCCTGGCCAAGTGGTACGAGGCGGCGGTGAGCAGCGGCAGCAGCCAGCAGACCCTGATGGTAGCGGCGGTGCAGCAGGCTCGGGTATTGCGCGACATTCTGCTGCAAAAGACTCCAGCGGCGCTGCGTCAGTGGGGTGGCCCCGAGTGGCAGGAGGTGGTCGATGCCACGGTGCTGCTGGCCGGGGTAGTGGGTGGCATCGGCGGGGCTCAGTGCCGCACGGTGGCGGCCCACGCGGTACACAACGGTCTTACGCAACTGCCCACCAGCCACGGCATTCTCCATGGAGAGAAGGTGGCCTACGGTATTTTGGTGCAGCTGCGGCTCGAAGAGATGGGAGGCAATGCCGCCCTGGCCCGTGCTGCCCGTCAGCAGCTGCTGCCCTTTTACAAAGCCGCTGGGCTGCCCCAGACCCTAGACGACCTGGGTCTAGGAGACATCACGCTGGCCCAGCTGCATGAGGCGGCCAGCTTTGCCTGTCGCCCAGGATCTGATATTCACCATCTGCCCTTTACCGTCACCCCAGAGGCGTTGATGGCTGCGATGGTGTCGCCTCTGTGCCCGGAGCTGCGGCCCAAGGCTCCTGCCCCTGTTCGTTCGTCTTCTAGCGTTGCCCTGGAGGTGCAGCCATGACCCTTGACTGGATGCCCCCCGCTAAGCGCCTCAGCGCCCTGCCTCCCTACGTCTTTGCCCGCCTCGACGAGCTCAAGGCCCGCGCCCGTGAGCAGGGTCTAGATCTGATCGACCTGGGTATGGGCAACCCCGACGGCCCGACGCCAGCCCCGGTGGTAGAGGCCGCCCGGGCCGCCATTGGCGATGTGTCGACCCATGGATACCCCCCCTTTGAGGGCACGGCGAGCTTTCGCACCGCCATTACCGACTGGTATGGGCGTCGCTACGGGGTGGCCCTTGACCCCACCGCCGAGGCTCTGCCCCTGCTGGGCAGCAAGGAAGGTATTACCCACCTGGCGATGGCCTTTATCAACCCTGGTGACCTGGTGCTGGTGCCGACCCCAGCCTACCCAGCCCATTTTCGTGGCCCAGCTATAGCCGGGGCCGAGGTCTACAACCTGCACCTGACCCGAGCCAACAACTGGCTGATCGACTTCGATGCCATCCCCCCTGAGGTGGCCCAGCGGGCCAAGGCGCTGTTTTTTAACTACCCCAACAACCCCACCGCCGCCACCGCCCCGCGCGAGTTTTTTGAAGCCGCAGTGGCCTTTGCCCATCGGTACCAAATTTTGCTGGTGCACGATCTCTGCTACGCCGAGCTGGCCTTTGACGGCTACCAGCCCACCAGCCTGCTAGAGATTCCTGGCGGCAAGGAGGTCGGTGTAGAATTTCACACCCTGTCGAAGACCTACAACATGGCTGGCTGGCGGGTGGGCTTTGTGGTGGGCAATTCCCACATTATTCAAGGGCTGCGGACGCTGAAGACCAACCTCGACTACGGCATCTTTGCCGCCCTCCAGCGGGCGGCGGAGACGGCCCTGTCGCTGCCTGACCACTACCTGGAGGAGGTGCAGCAGCGCTACTCTAGCCGCCGCGACTTTTTGATTGACGAGTTTGCCGACCTGGGCTGGACGGTCGACAAGCCCCAGGCGACCATGTATCTGTGGGTGCCCTGCCCGCCCGATATGCCCTCCTCCACTGACTTTGCCCTCTCGGTCTTGCAGGAGACTGGGGTGGTGGTTACCCCCGGCAATGCCTTTGGCCCCGGCGGTGAAGGCTACATTCGGGTGAGCTTGATTGCCGATCGCGATCGCCTAGCCGTCGCTATGGATCGCATTCGACAGGCGGGCTTTCGGTTTGCCCCCGAGGCAGCGGCGGTCTAGACCCACACTGCGTAAGCCCACGCTGTATAGTGATACCAATCTCCATCCCTGCGATCGCCATGTTTAACCTCGGCTGGACTGAAGTTGTGCTTGTCATTGGGGTAGCCGTCTTGATCTTCGGCCCCAAAAAAATCCCTGAGCTGGGCAGTGCCCTGGGTAAGACCCTGCGCGGCTTTAAAGAAGAAATGAAGGCGGCCCCTGAGGAAACCGCCCTCGACCCCTACGAAGATGCCGAAGACGCTGACGTGATTCGGTAGACTGGTCGTCGTCATTCTCCACAGAGCCCCCCAGGCGCGCATCTAGAGTCACCCCAGACCAGCACCCAGAGACACCCCATGCGGCAATTTTTGAAGTACACCCTGGCCAGTCTAACCGGGTCGATTTTGTTTTGCTTGCTGCTGGGCTTTTTGCTCACCCTGGGGGCGGTGGGGCTGGCAGGAGTGCTGATTGCGGGCCTGGGTAAAGAGAGCGACACCACCACCGTTGAAAAAGATTCGGTGCTGGTCTACAACTTGGCGACACTGATTCCTGACTCGCCAGGGACGGTTGACCCCACCACCCTGCTGCTGGGGGGCAGCGCCTCGGCGGAGCTACCCCTGCGCCAGGCGGTGCTGGCCATCGAAGCCGCCGCCACCGACGATCGCATTGCGGCGCTCTACCTCAAGGGCACCGGGGCTGGGCTGGGGGCGGGGCTGTCTAACCAGCGCGACTTGCAGCAGGCGCTGGAGACCTTTCGCGCCAGCGACAAGCCGATTGTGGCCTATAACGTTTCCTGGAGTGAGCGGGAGTATGTGCTGGCGGCTCTGGCCGACACGGTCTATCTCCACCCCTTTGGAGAGATTGAGATGAATGGTCTCTACAGCGAGACCATGTACCAGGCCGAGGCTCTAGAGAAACTCGGCGTGGGCGTGCAGGTCACCCGAGTGGGCAAGTACAAGTCGGCGGTGGAGCCGCTGATCCGCAGCGGTATGAGCCCTGAGGAGCGAGAGCAGACCCAGCAGCTGCTAGGGGATGTGTGGCAAACCCTGCTGGTGGACATGGCTGAGCCTCGGGCGCTTCAGCCCCGAGAGTTGCAGACGATCGCCAACACCCAGGGTTTTTTGTTTGGCGCTGAGGGAGAGACCGCCGGGCTGGCCGATGCGATCGCCTACGAAGACGAGGTGATCGTCGCCCTGCGAGAGATTACCGGTGAGGGTGCACCGGATGCCGGTGACAGCGACAGCGACTTTCGCCAGATTGGCTTGGCCCGCTACGCCGCCGCCGTCGATGACCCGCTCACCAGCCGCAAATCGAGCCGCGAAGTGGCTCTGGTCTACGCCGAAGGCCCCATCGTTGACGGCGGCGGTGACGACTTTGGCAGCGCGGTGATCGCGGGCAACGCCCTGGCCCGCCAGCTCCGCCAGCTGCGTCAAGACGACGAGGTCAAGGCGGTGGTGCTGCGGGTCAACAGCCCCGGCGGCAGCGCCACTGCCTCGGAGGTCATGCTGCGAGAAATGCAGCTGTTGCGCCAGGCGGGCAAGCCGGTGGTGGTCTCCATGGGCGACGTGGCGGCCTCCGGTGGCTATTGGATCGCGGCCCAGGCCGACGCCATTGTGGCCCAGCCCACCACCATTACCGGCTCCATCGGCGTGTTTGGCATTTTTCTCAACCTGGAAGATCTAGGCACCAAGGTGGGGGTCAACTGGGAAGGGGTCAAAACCGCCCAACTGGCCGACATATTTTCCTCCACTCGGCCTCGAACCGAGGCCGAGCTGGCGGTGATTCAGCGATCGGTGGACAATATCTATGGTGCCTTTCTCGATCGCGTTGTAGAGGGCCGTGATCTGTCTCCCCAAGAGGTGGCCGAGCTAGCCCAGGGGCGGGTGTGGTCGGGCAAGTCGGCCCAGCGCCTGGGCCTGGTGGATGAGCTGGGAGGGCTGAATACCGCGATCGCCAAGGCCGCCGACCTGGCCGAGCTGGGCGACGACTGGCGGCTGCAAGAATACCCTGAACCCGGCGAGTGGCAGAAGTTTTTGCGTACTTTTCTCGGCTCTGAAACGGCGATCGCCCCCCATGCAGACCCTCTCACCAGCCAGGTAGTCACCTTTTTTGATCAGAGCCAGATTCTGCGCACCCTCAACGACCCCCGAGGTATCTATTCGTTGATGCCCTTTGAGTTTGTCATCAAGTGAGCATCAGCTCATCCGCGACCCCAGGTATGGCCGAGGGCACGGTGGAGGTTCATGGGAGCAACCGCTTGAACTCTAGGGGCCAGGCGATCGCTTTGGCTTTATCCTCCCAGGGAGCCTTGGCTACCGTGCCCTATCCGTGGGTAAAATGCAGTTGCCCCCAACCTATCATCCCGACCTCACCGCCCGAAGGGGCCGGTGCCGCCGTGGTCAGTCTCTCTAGTATTTTCTCAAGTCTATACCTCAACCTATGGTCAATCGCTTCAAAATTGGGACGCGCATCGGTGCTGGGTTTGGGGTGGGGTTAGCAATTTTGGCTCTGCTGGGGGCGGTAGCCTACCGCACCACGACCGAATTGATTCGCAGCGCTGAGCGAGAGAAGGAAACCTATCAAATTTTGGGGTATCTGACCGAGCTAGAGGCCGAGCTGACCAATGCCGAAACTGGGCAGCGGGGCTACCTGATCACCGGTCAAGCCGAGTATCTAGAGCCCTACAACAGCGCCCTGACCGAGATTGAGGATACCTATGCCGCCCTGCGCCTGCTCCAAACTGATAATCTTCGCCTTCAGAGTCGTCTGGCCGACCTCGACCCGTTGATTGAGGCCCGCCTCGCCCGCCTGCAAGAGGGCATTCAGCGGCGCGACACTGGCGGGTTTCCGGCAGCCCAAGCGTTTATTCTCACCGACCAGGGGCGGCAGCTAATGGAACAGCTGCGCGATCAGATGAACGAGATTCGTCAGCAAGAGCAGGTGATGCTCGAAGAGCGGGCTGACCAGGCTCAACGGTCAGCGCAGCAGACCACCCGCACCATTGCCTACGGCATTCCGGTCTCGTTTTTGCTGATCTCGCTGCTGGGCTGGTGGCTGTCTCGCAATATCTCTCGGCCCCTGCGCGATCTCTCCGCTACTGCCGAGCAGCTGGCGGCGGGCAATTTGGCTGTTACCCTGCCCGACAGCACCGCCGAGGACGAGGCCGGTATTCTCACCCGCACCTTTAGCCAGATGGTGGGCAACCTGCGGGAGACCATACGCATCAACGAAAATCAGCGCTGGTTGAAGTCTAACCTGGCCGATCTGTCGCAGCAGCTGCAGGGGCAGCGGAGTTTAGAAAATCTGGCCCACCGGGTGCTAACCTACTTGGCCCCCCTGGTTGAGGCCCAGCAGGGGGTTTTGTATGTGCTCGACAATGGCGGCGAGCCGCCTCGGTTGAAGCTGTTGAGCAGCTATGCCTACCAGGAGCGCAAGCACCTATCGAACGAATTTGAGCTGGGGGAGGGGCTGGTGGGCCAGTGCGCCCTAGAAAAGCAGCGGATTGTGCTGACCCAGGTGCCGGGCGACTACATTCGCATTCGTTCGGGCCTGGGCGAGGCACCGCCGGTCACGATTGTGGTGCTGCCGCTGCTGTTTGAAAACGAGGTGATGGGGGTGCTGGAGCTGGCGGCTTTGCAGCCCTTTAGCGACCTCCAGATCACCTTTTTAGAGGAAGCCAGCGCGGTGACGGGGGTGATGATCAATGCGATCGCCTCCTACATTCAAACCCAGCAGCTGCTGGAAGAGTCGCAGGTGCTCACCGAAGAGCTGCGTCAGCAGC
Source organism: Pseudanabaena sp. PCC 9330 (assembly GCF_055795045.1). Taxonomy (NCBI): domain Bacteria; kingdom Bacillati; phylum Cyanobacteriota; class Cyanophyceae; order Pseudanabaenales; family Pseudanabaenaceae; genus Pseudanabaena; species Pseudanabaena sp. PCC 9330. The sequence goes on from NZ_JAYFES010000089.1 coordinate 41,234, forward strand.
AGGAAGAACTGTTGCAGAGCAACCAGCTGCTCGAAGAGCGCACCCAGTCGCTGCAAGAGTCGGAGATGATTTTGCAACAGCAGCAGGAGGAGCTACAGCAGTCAAACGAAGAACTACAACAGCTCAACGAAGAACTGGAAGAAAAAGCCGAGCTGCTCGAAACCCAAAAGCAGCAGGTAGAGCATAAAAATCATGAGGTAGAGCAGGCCCGCCAGGCGCTAGAAGACCAGGCCCGGCAGCTAGCCCAGTCGTCGCAGTACAAGTCTGAGTTTTTGGCCAACATGAGCCACGAGCTGCGCACGCCGCTCAACAGCCTGCTGATTTTGGCCAAAATGCTGGGCGACAACGGCGACGGCAACCTCACCGCCAAGCAGGTTGAGTATAGCCGCACTATTCACTCCGCTGGGGTTGACCTGCTGTCGCTGATCAACGACATTCTCGACATGGCCAAGATCGAGTCGGGCACCATGGAGGTGGTGGTCGATGCTCTGGCCTTTAGCGCCATTCAGCTGGAGCTGGAACGCACCTTTCAGCCCACCGCCGCCAGCAAAGGGCTCCGTCTAGAGATTGACCTGGATGACGATCTGCCCGCTACCCTCGCCACTGACCCCCGGCGGCTACAGCAGATTCTCAAAAATCTGCTCTCTAACGCGATCAAGTTTACCGAGCGGGGAGGGGTGACGGTACGCATCTATCCGGCGGCGGCGGGCCGGGTGGCCTTTGCGGTCAGCGATACCGGCATCGGCATTGCCCCCGAGCAGCAGCAGACTATTTTTGGGGCGTTTCAGCAGGCCGACGGCACCACCAGCCGCAAGTACGGCGGCACCGGGCTGGGCCTTTCTATCAGTTTGCAGCTAGCTGAGCTGCTGGGCGGTGCCATTGAGCTCCACAGCGAGCCCAACCAGGGCAGTACGTTTACCCTCTACCTGCCCCTGCACTACGAGCCCTTAGCCAGAGCTGAGGGTCAGCCTCCTGGGGGGCCAGGGCAGTCGGGTCTGCGCCCCTTTGCCCCGGCGGCAGTGACCCTGGCGGCGGTGGCCTCGCCCCCCCCAGCCCTGGCTATTGCCCCTCTGCCCGAGGGCCTCGAAGACGATCGCGATCGCCTCTCTCCCGCCGAATCGGGGCGCGCTGCCCCAGTCCTGCTCGTGATCGAAGACGACCCCAACTTTGCCCGGATCTTGCTCGATATGGCCCGCGACCAGGGGTTTGCGGTGCTGATCGCCCTGACCGGGCGGGGGGGGCTGGCTCTGGCCCAGCGGTATGTGCCCAACGCCGTTACCCTCGACCTGCACCTACCCGATATGGACGGGCTGGCGGTGCTAGAGCAGATCAAGGGCGACCCCGCCACCCGCCATATTCCTGTCCATGTGATGACGGTGAATGACCGGCAGCAGCAGGAGTTTCAGATTGGGGCGATCGCCCACATTCAAAAGCCCGTGGCCCCGGAGATTTTGACCCAGACCCTGATCGACATCAAGCAGTTTGTGGAGCGCCGGGTGCGCTACCTGCTGGTGGTCGAAGATGACCCGGTGCAGGCCCAGAGCATCATTGAGCTGATTGGTGGCGGCGATGTCACCAGCACCGCTGTACACACCGGAGCGGCGGCCCTGGAAATGCTGCGATCGCAGCCCTGCGACTGCATCGTGCTCGATCTGGGCCTGCCCGATATGAATGGCTTTGACCTGATCGAGGCGATCAAGCAAGACTCGACCCTGGCGCGCCTGCCGATCATTGTCTACACCGGCAAAGATCTGACCGAGGCCGAAGCCAGTCAGCTGCGTCGCCTGGCGGAAACTATTATCATCAAAGATGTGCGATCGCCCGAGCGCCTGCTCGACGAAACTGCTCTGTTTTTGCACCGGGTGCAGGCTGACCTGCCCGCCCCCCAGCCAGATGTTCTAGGCCGCTTGCAGCCCAGCGATCTGGCCCTAGCGGGGAAGAAAGTGCTGCTCGTTGACGACGACGTGCGCAATATTTTTGCCCTGACCAGCCTGCTTGAGCGGTATGACATGACCGTGGTCTTTGCCGAAAATGGCCGGGATGGCATCACCACCCTGCAGGCCAACCCCGATGTGGGCATTGTCTTGCTAGATGTGATGATGCCCGACCTAGACGGCTATGAGACCACCCGCCAGATTCGCCAGATCGATCGGTTTCGATCGCTGCCAATCATTGCTCTGACGGCCAAGGCGATGCAGGGCGATCGCGAAAAGTGCATCGAAGCCGGTGCCTCCGACTACATCACCAAGCCCGTCGATACCGAACAGTTGCTCACCCTGCTGCGGCTGTGGCTATACCAGTGAAACCAGACGATGTCGACATTCATTTGCTGATCGAAGGGCTGTATCAACGATACGGCTACGATTTTCGCGACTATGCCATGGCCTCGCTCAATCGCCGGGTGCACAGCTTTCTCAGAACCGAAGGCCTGCCCAGCGTGGCGGCTCTGCAACAGCAGGTGCTGGGCGACCCAGCCTGTGCCGAACGGCTGCTGCTGGGGCTGACGGTCAATACCACCGCTATGTTTCGCGACCCCAGTTTTTACCTGGCCTTTCGACGGCAGGTGGTGCCTCTGCTGCGCACCTATCCGTTCTTTCGCATCTGGCATGCGGGTTGCTCTACGGGGCAGGAGGTCTACTCGATGGCGATCTTGCTGCAGGAGGAGGGGCTCTACCCCCGCTGCCGCATCTATGCCACCGACGCCAACACCAGGGTGCTGCAGACGGCTCGCCAGGGCATCTACTCCTACAAACAAATGCAAGACTACACCCAGCTCTACCTCAGGGCGGGGGGGCAGCAGAGCTTTTCAGCCTATTACACGGCCAACTATGACAACGCTATTTTGCGGCCGGCCCTGCGGGAGCGAATCGTCTTTGGTGAGCACAATCTGGTGACCGATGGCTCATTTAATGAGTTTAATGTGATTATCTGTCGCAATGTGCTGATCTACTTCAACCCCACTCTGCAAAATCAGGTGCATGGGTTGTTTCACAACAGCTTGTGCAAGTTTGGTATTTTGGGCTTGGGGAAGCAAGAGACCATTCGCTTTACCAAGTATGAAGCCGCCTATGACGATCTCGTCAAAGCTGAAAAGCTCTACAGGAGGCGGGGCTGATGCCCTACGAACTGGTTGCCATAGGTACCTCTTTGGGAGGATTATCGGCCCTAAAAACTCTGTTAGAATGCATCCCCGAGACATTTCCGGCGGCGGTGGCCATTGTCCAGCACCGCCACCGGGAGTCTGACCAGGCGCTGAGCTCTTTTTTGCAGCAGTTTACGGTTTTGCCGGTGCACGAAGTCGAAGACAAAGAACGGATTCAGCCAGGCCATATCTACTTTGCCCCAGCCGACTACCATTTGCTGGTAGAGTCTGGGTACTTTTCACTGTCTGTAGATGCGCCGGTCTCCTATGCCCGCCCCTCAATTGATGTGCTGCTAGAGTCGGCGGCTGACGCCTACGGCGATCGCGCCATCGGCGTGCTCTTGACCGGGGCCAATCAGGATGGGGTCTGGGGGTTGTCAAAGATCAAGGCCCGGGGGGGCATCGCCATTGTGCAAGACCCAGATACCGCCGAAAGCCCAGTTTTGCCCAGGGCGGCGATCGCCGCTGTCGCAGTCGATCGAGTTTTACCCCTGACCCGCATTGCGCCCTATCTGGTGCGTCTGTGTAGCCCCTCGACGGGGCTATAGCTATGCCGATGGATGCACCAGTAAACATTCTGCTTGTGGACGATCAGCCCGAAAACCTGATGGCTCTGGAGGCGATCTTGGGCGATCTGGGGGCCAACCTGGTCAGGTCAACCTCGGGCGCAGAGGCGCTGCGCTGTCTGTTGAACGACGACTTTGCGGTGGTTTTGCTCGATGTGCAAATGCCCCAGATGGATGGGTTTGAGGTGGCCTCGCTGATTCGCAGTCGCCAGCGATCGCGCGATACGCCGATCATTTTTCTCACCGCCTTTGGCAGCAATGAGCAGTTTATGTTTAAGGGCTATGCCCTGGGGGCGGTCGACTATTTGATCAAGCCGATTGCCCCCAGCATTTTGCTGTCTAAGGTGGCAATTTTTATCGATCTTTTTAAAAAGAACGAGGCGCTCAGGCAAAAGACTGAAATTTTGCAGCAGCAGGCCTCCCAGCTAGAGGCGATCAACACCCAGCTCCAGACCAGCGAAGAGCGGTTTCGGCTGCTCTGCACCTGTTCGCCAGTGGGGGTGTTTGTCACCGATCCCCAGGGCGACATTGTCTACACCAATCCTCGATTTCGCACCATTTGCCAAATGTCGGAGGACTGCCCGATGGACGAAGGCTGGCTGGGCCGGGTTCACCCCGACAATCTGGAGGCGGCCCGATCGAGCTGGGCCGACTATATGACCAATGGGCAGGAATATTCCCAGGAGTTTGAGTTTGTCACCGATGTAGAGGGTAGCCAGTGCTGGGTGGCGATTCGGGCGGCGCGGCTGGTGTCAGAGCAGAAAATCTTTTTGGGCTACGTTGGCACCATCGAAAATGTTACCGAGCGCCGCCAGGCCGAAACGGCCAATGCCCAGGTGATTCGCGAGCAGGCGGCCCGCCAGGAGGCCGAGACCGCCAACCGCATGAAAGACGAGTTTATCGCCATTCTCTCCCACGAGCTGCGCACGCCGCTCAACTCGATTTTGGGCTGGTCGCACCTGCTGCGATCGCGCGATCTCGCCCCCGACAAAATTGCCTATGCCCTCGACACCATTGAACGCAACGCCAACGCCCAAAAGCAGCTGATCGAAGACATGCTCGATGTCTCTCAAATTGTGCGGGGCAAGCTCCAGCTGCACCAGCAGCCCCTCGATCTGGTGGCGGTGGCCCAATCGGCCCTTGAAACCGTCAGGCCAGCGGCAACACCAAAAAACATTGCCCTGGTCACCAATCTGGCCGACTGCCCTCGCCTAGAGGTGACCGGCGACCTGTTGCGGCTGCAGCAGGTGATCTGGAACTTGCTCACCAATGCGATCAAATTCACCCCCAACCACGGCCAGGTAGAGCTGCACATCGCTGTGGTTGACGATCTGCCGACGGCCCAGGCCCCGCCATCGTCCGCTGCCGCCTACGCCCAACTGCGGGTCACCGATACCGGCCAGGGCATTGACGCCAACTTTTTGCCCCACATCTTTGACCGATTTCGCCAGGCCGACAGCAGCACTACCCGTGCCCAGGGGGGCCTAGGGCTGGGGCTGGCGATCGTGCACTACCTGGTAGATCGGCACCAAGGGCGAGTCTGGGCCGAGAGCGGCGGCCTCGACCAGGGCAGCACGTTTACCGTCGTATTGCCGCTGCGAGCAGCCCCATCCCAGCTGCCGCCTGACCCCGCTATCGCGCCTGCGCCTGCGCCCGCTGAAGCTCACCCCCTGGCAGAGATGACGTTGCTGATTATCGATGACGACGCCGACACCCGCGATTTCCTGCGATTTCTGCTCGAAGGCCAGGGGGCGGTGGTGACCACGGCGGCCCTGGGCCAGCAAGGGTTAGATTTGCTCAACGCCGCGCCTCCCGACCTGCTGCTGTGCGACATCAGCATGCCGGATATGGATGGCTACCAGCTGATGCACACCATTCGTACCCAGCTGCCCCTACCCCAGGCGCAGGTGCCTGCGATCGCCATCACCGCCCACGCCCGCGCCGCCGACCAAACCCAGGCGGTTACCGCTGGCTTTCAGGCCCACCTGGCCAAGCCCATCGAAGCCGAGACCTTGATTAACACGATTCTCCAGGTGACGGGGGCGATCGCTTAGGGGCAGCTTTTTCCTTAGCGTTTCATTGCGAAACCAGGCGGTTTAGCGACAACGGGCTGCCCTTTCCCTAGGATCGGGAGAGATCGGCGGATTGAACCCTTCTGTCGTTGGAACGCGCAATGAGATTTTTGGTAATTGAGCGGGAGCCGCTGGTGGCCCAGGCGCTCAAGCTACTGCTAGACAGCTTGACCTGTGAAGTGTGCCTGGCTAAAGATACGGCCGTCTTAGCGGCGACGCAGGTGGCCTACGATTTAATTATTGTGGACGGCGGTGCGGTCGGCGCTGGAACTGCTGACTGGCGCGATCGCCAGCCCCAGACCCCCGTGCTGCTGCTGGCCGACCGACCGGGGCCAAAGCCCGCCTGGGCCACCGCCACCCTGGTCAAGCCCGTCGATGCTGTCGCCTTGGTGGCCCAAGTGAGCGACCTGGTGGGGCAGACCCTAGAGCAGGTGAGCCCGGTGGCCCAGCGGCCCCAGAGCGAAGCCCGCTTTCGCACCATGGCCGACCACGCCCCGGTGATGGTGTGGATTACCGACGCCAGCGGTCACTGCTCTTACCTCAGCCAGAGCTGGTACGAGTTTACCGGCCAGACCGAGGCCACCGGGTTGGGGCTGGGCTGGCTCGGGGCGGTGCACCCAGAAGACCGCACCCAGGCCAAGGCGGTGTTTCTGAATGCGACCGCCGCCCAACAGGAGTTTCGCACGGAGTATCGGCTGCGCCGCCGCGACGGTGAGTACCGCTGGATGCTCGACGCCGCCCGCCCCTGGCGGGGGGCGTCGGGCCAGTTTGAGGGCTATATTGGCTCGGTGCTCGATATTGATGAGCGGGTGCAGGGTGAGGTCGAGCGCCGCCGCCTAGAGCAGTCGCTAACGGCGTCAGAGGCCAAGCTCAGCGGCATTCTCAACAGCGCGATCGCCGCCATCTCTAGTTTTCGGGTCTATCGGGGCGGCGACTGGGAGTATGAATATTGGTCTGCTGGGTGCGAAGATCTGTTTGGCTATCCCCGCAGCGCCTACGCCGACAAGCATTTTTGGCTAGAGCAGGTGCACCCCGACGATCGCGAGCAGGTGATCATACCTCTGCTCGAGACCTTTTATGCAGGGCAGCAGGTCACCGCTGAGTATCGCTTTCGCCACCGCGATGGGTCTCTACGCTGGTTTCACAGCGACTACGCCTCGCAACCGATCGCCGCCGACTGCTGGTTGGTCACCACCGTCAACTACGACATTACCGATCGCAAGACCCTGGAGCGCGATCGCGAGCGGTTTTTGGCCGTGGGCTCCGACCTCCAGGTGATCACCGACCGCAATGGCCATTTTCACTGGGTCAGCCCCACCTTTGAGCAAGCCCTGGGCTGGACTGTGGCCGAGATGACCGCCATCCCCTGGGCCGACTTTGTCCACCCCGACGACCTGGCCGCCTCTGCCAAGGAAATTGTCGAGCTGTTTAAGGGCCACGACACCTTTGCCTTTGAAAACCGCTACCGCCATCGAGACGGCACCTACCGTTGGCTGCTGTGGAAGGCCCGTCTATACACCGACGATGGCCGGGTCTACGGCGGGGCGATCGACATCACCGAGCGCAAGCGCTCCGAGGCCGCTCTGCGCGAGTCGGAGGAGAAGTATCGCCTGCTGTTCAACTCCATGGACGAGGGCTTTTGCGTGATCGAGCTGCTGTTCGATGCGGGCGATCGCCCGATCGACTATCGCTTCCTCGACATCAACCCCACCTTTGCCCAGCAGACCGGCCTCGGAGACGCCCAGGGCAAACGTGTCCGCGAGCTGGTGCCCAACCTCGAAACCCACTGGTTTGAAATTTTGGGAGAGGTGGCCCTAACCGGCGAGTCGGTGCGCTTTGAAGACCATGCGGCGGCAATGCACCGCTGGTTTGACGTGTTTGCCTTTCGCTTTGGGGCTCCAGAGCTGCGCCAGGTGGCGGTGCTGTTTCGCGATGTCACCGAGCGTCGTCAGACCGATCTGGCCCTCAAGCAGAGCGAACGCAAGCTGCGGGCTGTGTTTGACAGCACCTTTGAATTTATCGGCCTGCTCAAAACCGACGGCACCGTGCTCGATGTCAACCGCACTGCCCTGACCGTGATTGCAGCCACCCCTGAGGCGGTGATTGGCCAGCCCTTTTGGCTCACCCCCTGGTGGGATCACTTTCCTGATCAGCGAGAGCGGATGCGGCAGGCGATCGGCCATGCCGCCCAGGGCCACACCGTGCGCATGGAAAACCAGCACATTTGGGCCGACGGCTCGATCGCCTGGGTCGACTTCTCAATCAAGCCGGTGCTAGACGAGCAGGGGCGAGTGGTAATGCTGGTGCCTGAGGGGCGCGACATTACCGAACGCAAACAGGCTGAAACCAAAATTCGAGAGCAGGCAGCGCTGCTCGACATTGCCTCCGACGCCATCACCGTGCGCGACTTTGACCAGCACATTCTTTACTGGAACCAGGGGGCTGAGCGTCTCTACGGCTTTACCGCCGCCGAGGCCCTGGGCCACCGGGCCTTTGACCTGCTGCGCTGCGAAACCGCCCGCCACGGCGACATGATGCCTATTCTGCTGGGCCAGGGCGAATGGCAGGGTGAGCTAGAAAAACTTACCAAAGCCGATCAGCTGGTCACCGTCGCGGCCCGCTGGACTCTAGTGCGCGACGAGGCTAACCAGCCCAGATTTTTGCTCTCGGTCGAGACCGACATCACTGCCAAAAAAGCCCTAGAGGCCCAGTTTTATCAGGCCCAGCGGCTAGAGAGCCTGGGCCGACTGGCCAGCGGCATCGCCCACGACCTCAATAACGTGTTTACGCCCATCGTTACCATTGCCCAGCTGCTGCGCCTCACCCAGCGATCGCTGAGTGACAAAGCCCAGGATCAGCTGCGCCTGCTGGAGGAAAGCGCTAAGCGGGGGGCCAGTATGGTACAGCAGATTCTCTCGATTACCCGCAGCAGCGACGACAGCCGCACCGAGGTGAATCTGGGGCCGCTACTACAAGACGTGGCCCACATGCTAGAGCAGAGTCTGCCCCCCCATATTTTGCTGCACCTGCCAACGGGGCCTAGCGTCTGCAATTGTGCTGAAACAGATACCCCTGTGCCCCTGTGGGTTAGCGCCGACCCCACCCATCTCCACCAGCTGGTGATGAACCTGGGCATCAACGCCCGCGACGCTATGCCCCAGGGCGGCACCCTGACCCTTGCGGTTGAGCGGGTCTGGGTCGATGCTGCCCTGGCCCACACCCACCTAGATGCCGAGGAGGGCGACTACGTGCGGCTGACCGTGGCCGACACCGGTACCGGCATTGATCCGCTGGTGCGCGATCGCATCTTTGACCCGTTTTTTACCACCAAGCCTCCCGGCCAGGGCACCGGGCTGGGGCTGGCCACGGTGCTGGGTATTGTCAAAGCCAGCGGCGGCTTCATTCACATCGACAGTGCCCTAGGGCGAGGTACCCAGGTGCAGGTGTATCTGCCCGCCCTCGACCCGAGCGACAGTGCCAGTGATGGGCCTGCCCCAGCTAACCAGCCCCAGCGGGGCCAGGGCGATCGCATTTTGCTGGTCGAAGACGATATCTCGGTACAGGAGGCGGTGCGATCGCTGCTGACCAGCTACAACTACAGCGTGTTGGTGGCCAACAACGGTCTAGAAGCCCTCGACGGCTTTGCCCACCGCCAAGCCGACCTAGTGGTGCTCGACATTATGATGCCCGGCATGGATGGCATCACCCTGGTGCGGCACCTAAAAGCGGCTCAACCAGCGCTCAAGGTGCTGGCTACCAGTGGGTTGCCCACCTACCGCGAACCGGCGATCGCCGCCGGGGCCAATGCCTTCTTGCTCAAGCCCTACGACCTCAGCGACCTGCTCACCACGCTGTCAACCCTGCTGCAGGTGGGTCTCACCGAATGCGATCGCAGGGGCAAAATCGAGGATTGATTTCCTTGTGTAGAGACCAGTGCCAAGCAAGGCTCTTTCCTCAGGCGACTGACTGCGAGTAGCTGGCAGACCCCTCAAAGCTGCGGATGAACTTGGCTCGCAGGTACACGGTCTGCCCTGGCTGAATGCCCAGATCGCGATATTGCTCGCGGTTGATGTGGGCCGTTATGGGATGACCATTGTCGAGGGTCAGCTCGACGCGGATTGTCCAACCCAGGTGAATGATATGGTTCACCGCTGCCGCCACGCTGCCATTCTGATGGTCAGTGGAGATGTCAATATCGTGGGGCCGCAGAAACACTTCACCATGGGCCGGGGCATCGCGGTGCAGCGACTTCCAGGTGCTGTCAGGCGACAGCACGTTGACCGCGCCGATAAAGCTCATCACAAAGGGAGTAGCGGGGTTTTCGTAAATCTCAGCCGACGAGCCCACCTGCTCAACCCGACCATTGCTCATCACCACAATCTCGTCGGCAATTTCCATCGCCTCCTCCTGGTCGTGGGTGACAAAGACCGTGGTCACATGCACCTCATCGTGGAGGCGGCGCAGCCAATCGCGCAGGTCTTTGCGCACCTTGGCATCGAGGGCACCAAAGGGCTCGTCTAACAGTAGAACCTGAGGCTCGATCGCCAGCGCCCGCGCTAAGGCCACCCGCTGGCGCTGCCCACCGGAGAGCTGGGCGGGGTAGCGATCGCCCAACCCATTCAGCTGCACCAAATCTAGCAGCGTATCTACTCGATGCTTGATGCGGTCTTTTGGCCACTTTTGCAGCTCTAGAGCAAAGGCAACATTGCGGCGTACCGTCAGGTGCTTAAACAACGCGTAGTGCTGAAACACAAAGCCCACCTGGCGGTCTTGCACCGACTTGGTGGTGGCGTCTTGGGCCGAAATATAGATTCTGCCCGTGTCGGGTTGCTCTAAACCGGCAATCACCCGCAGCAGGGTCGATTTACCTGACCCCGACGGCCCCAGCAGGGCCACCAGCGAACCGCTCTTAATGTCGAGGTTAATCGGCTCCAGGGCCTGAAATTCCCCAAACCTCTTAGACACGTTTTCGACTCGAATTCCCACGGGTAATCTCCAAAACTCTACGGTGCGCCCCAGGCGGTGCTCGATCAACCTGGCCAGAACCATGCCAGCGCCAGCAAAGGCGCTATACAGCAGCCCCAAACCAAAACTTGCTGTCAAGCAAGTGCCGCGTGTGGAAACAAACCTACCCTACTCACAACTCAAATGCAAGCCACTTCAAAATACAACACAAGTAAGATCTAAAAAATTCTCGTACTAAACTCAAATGAATTTCAATTCAATCTGAAAAATTCGTGATACAGTCCATAAACGTAATCCTCGATAACCCCGTCGAGATACCGTAGATTTTTTGGAGAGCGACCCATGACATCACCTCAACGCTATATTTCGCGGCGATCGGCAGTTTTATTTGTGGCTGGCCTGGGACTGGCGGGCACCCTGGCCGCTTGCGGTAGCACCACCTCCATCCCAGAAGCCAGCACGGGCGACTCGACCACCGCCGCCGCTGGCCCGGTCGAGCTCACCCTGGTCTCCTACGCCGTCACCCAGGCCGCCTACGAGCAAATCATTCCTAAATTTGTCGAGCAGTGGAAGGCCGAAACCGGTCAGGAGGTCACCTTTAACCAGAGCTACGGGGGGTCGGGCTCTCAAACCCGCGCCGTGCTCGACGGGCTAGAAGCCGATATCGTCGCCCTGGCCCTGGCTGGAGACACTAAAAAGCTGGAAGAGGGCGGCCTGATTGAACCCGGCTGGGAAGGCGAAGCGCCCAACAATGCGATCGTGCATGGCTCTGTAGCAGTGCTCGTGTTCCGGGAGGGCAACCCCAAAAATATCCAGGGCTGGGACGATCTGGCCCGCGACGATGTGGCTGTAGTCACCGCCAACCCCAAGACCTCTGGTGGGGCCAAGTGGAACTTTCTCGGAGCCTGGGGCGCTCTGACCCAAACCGGCAGCGATGATGCCGCCGCCCTAGACTTCGTCACCAAGGTCTACCAAAACGTGCCGGTGCTGCCCAAGGACGCGCGGGAAGCCACCGACGTATTTTTTACCCGAGGCCAGGGCGATGTGCTGATTAACTACGAAAACGAGGTACTGCTGGCCGCTCAAAATGGTGAAGAGTTGCCCTACATCGTTCCCGATGTGAATATTTCCATCGATAACCCCGTTGCCGTCGTCGATGCCAATGTGGATAAGCACGGCACCCGCGAGGTAGCCGAAGCCTTTGTGGAGTTTTTGTTTACCCCAGAGGCCCAAGCGGAGTTTGCCAAAGTTGGCTTCCGCCCCTCTGATCCAGAGGTGGGCGAACAGTTTGCCGAGCAGTTTCCCAAAATTGACACTCTGTTTACCATTGCCGATCTGGGTGGCTGGGAAGAAATTGATAAAAAGTTCTTTGCCGATGGGGCAATCTTTGACCAAGTTCAATCCAAGGTTGGCAAGTAGGTCGATGTAAAGGGTTGGCAGGTTAGAACGTTCCAGCCTGCCAACCTGCATGAACCTTGATCATTCTTCTTTAAACCATGACTTCATCCCCACCATCTTCATCGCCAGGTTTCTGGCACCAGGTTCTCCACGCCTCTTGGCCTTGGCGGGTCACCTGGCTCTATCTCACCCTATTTTTGTTTTTGCCGATCGCAGCTCTCCTGCTCAAGGCGCTGACCCTCAACCCAGCAGAAATCTGGCGGATTGCCACTGACCCAGTGGCCATTTCCACCTACAACGTCACCTTTTTTACGGCGCTGGTAGCGGGCATTATCAACGGCTTTGCCGGACTGATTATTGCCTGGGTACTGGTGCGCTACGAGTTCCCAGGGAAGCGGTTTCTCGATGCGATCATCGACCTGCCCTTTGCCCTGCCGACGGCGGTAGCCGGGTTAACCCTCTCGACCATCTACAGTACCAACGGCTGGATTGGCGGTTTTTTAGAACCCTTCGGTATCAAAGTGTCGTTTACCCGCCTAGGGGTGCTGGTGGCGATGATCTTTATCTCGCTGCCCTTTGCGGTGCGGACAGTGCAGCCGGTGCTGCAAGACCTGGAAGCGGAGGCGGAAGAGGCCGCCTGGTCGATGGGGGCATCCCAGTGGCAGACCTTTTATCGGGTGATTTTGCCGCCGCTGATGCCTGCCATTCTCACCGGGGTGGCGATGGGGTTTTCGCGGGCGGTGGGCGAGTACGGCTCAGTGGTGATTATTGCGGGCAATATTCCCTTTCAAGACTTAATTGCGCCCGTGCTGATTATTCAGCGGTTGGAGCAGTTTGACTACGCCGGGGCCACGGTGGTGGGCACGGTGCTGCTGCTGATTTCCCTGGCGGTGTTGTTGGTAATTAACCTGATTCAAGCCCGAGGGAGGCGCTTCTATGGCTGATTCGTCTTTAAAACAACCCGTTGTTATGGCCGGGTCTAAGACCCAGGCAGCGACCTCGGGCTTTCAGTGGGGCAAGTGGCTGCTGGTGACCTTTGTGTTTGGCTACCTGGCGCTAATTTTGCTGGTGCCTGCCCTCAACGTGTTTATTCAGGCGCTTAAGGCGGGGCTGCCTGGTTTAGTCGATACGTTCACCAGCAAGTTCTTTTTGAATGCGGTGAAGCTGACGGTGATTACAACGGTGATCACGGTGCCGCTAAACACGGTGTTTGGGCTCTGTGCGGCGCTGTCGCTGGCCAACAAAAACTTTCCGGGGCGTTCTTTGCTCATCAGCATCATCGACCTGCCCTTCTCGATTTCGCCCGTGGTTGCCGGTCTGATGCTGGTGCTGCTGTTTGGCAACCGGGGCTGGTTTGGCCCATTGCTCGATGCCGGCGGTATCAAGATTATCTTTGCGATGCCCGGCATTGTGATGGCGACCATCTTTGTCACCATGCCCTTTATTGCGCGCGAGGTGCTGCCCGCCCTCGAAGAAGCGGGTACTCAGCAGGAAGAAGCCGCCGCTACCCTGGGGGCCACCCCCTGGCAAACCTTTTGGCGAGTGACGCTGCCCTCGATTAAGTGGAGTTTGCTCTACGGCCTGATTCTCTGTAACGCGCGGGCCATGGGTGAGTTTGGGGCGGTAGCGGTGGTGTCGGGCAATATTGTGGGCAAAACCCAAACCCTGCCGCTGTTTATTGAAGAGGCCCACATCCAGTACAACACCCAGGCGGCCTATACGGCGGCGCTGCTGCTGGCCTGCTTGGCGGTGGTTACTCTGGTGTTGAAGTATTTGCTAGAGCGCAGTGCTGGCATTCAGCACAGAGGTCATTAAAGAGGTTTTTATGACATCTATCTCTCCCGACTATGGCCTGGAGGCACTACGCCTTAAGGAACCTGAAAGCCTGGTGCAAACCCAGGTCAAAATCCGCATTCCCAAAGCGCGGCACCCCGACCCGGTGATTTCTAACCTGATCAACCGCTATGGCCTCAAGGTGAATATTTTTGGTGCTCTGCTCGGAGCCAACGGCCAAGAAGATGGCTGGTTTGATTTGGCGATCGAGGGGCGCGCGGGCACCATCCACGAGGCCCTGCTCGATTTGGTGGAGCTAGACGCCGACCTCTGGTTCAACACCGACGACGACGACGGCTACTGAAGCTAGTTTTTAGTCTTGTCATCAAGGGGCTGTCCTCGGTCTAGCGGTGACCCTGGCCAACGGTGACGAACGCGATGTCGTGCCTGAACTCGTCGTGGGCCTCGAAGGTTTGCTGCTCGGCGACAAAGGCTATATCCGCCAAAGCCTAACGACTCAGTTGGCCCACCCAAGACTTCAGTTGTTAACGCCTCGACAAAAAACGATGTCCGCTTGCGCCGCCGACTTTAATCGGCTGGTGAGTTGTCAACGCCAGGGTGTTGAAACCATCATTGGCCATCTGTGCCATTGGTTTGACCTTGCGCGAGTCTCTAGCCGTAACCTGTAACGTCTGACCAGCCACTTAGTCTGTAAAATCCTCGCCCATACCGTGATAATTTGGCTGAGCCACCAGCAGGGAGAGGCCTTGGCTACAGTTCGGCAGTATTATTACTTGGTGATTCAATGATAGATTAGTTGCACATCGCGTTCTTAGCTAAATCGTACCCCTAAGTTTGCTACAATCGTAAACTGAACAAAGCGGCGACATAGCCAAGTGGTAAGGCAGAGGTCTGCAAAACCTCCACCCCCGGTTCGAATCCGGGTGTCGCCTTTAACGGTAAACCGCTAGATTCAGCCCCCAGTGGCCCCGACCGACGGCGAGTGCAGCACTTCGGTGTTTCTGTAGCTGAGGCTATCGGAGCTGCGGGAGGAGTATTCCGAATTTAAGGAGCCTCAGCTTAGCCAGTCCACCTACGCGGTGGACTATCGCCGCTACCGCAACCACATCCAGAAGCTGCCGACGGATGATTTGAGGGATGTGAACTGACAAGTCAGCGCAAGCTATCGCGATTCGAGACTACCTGCTGGCCAATGTCACCCCCAACACCGCCAAACGGGTTCTGACCAATATCAATGCCTGCTGCGACTGGGCCATCCGCAGCCAGCTAATTGACCACAACCCCTTTCGGGATATGGCTGGCGATGTCTATCTCTCTAAAGGCGATGTGGAGGAGGCTGACATCAACCCGTTTACAGCGGAGGAGCGGGATGCCATTATCCAAGCGTTCCAGGAGAGCCCGCTGTATGGCTACTATGCGCCGCTGGTACAGGTGTTGTTCTTTACGGGGTGCCGCCCTTCGGAGGCGATCGCCCTCCAGTGGAAGCACATCTACGATCGCTTTATCCTGTTCGAGCAGGCCATTACCATCAGCACCAAGGGGCTGGCGTTGAAGAGTGGGCTGAAGACTCAGCCACAACGGCGGTTCCCGGTGAACCGTCAGCTAAAGGAGATTTGGAATGCGATGCGCCCGGAGGACTGCGACCCGGAGGCGTTCATCTTTCGCAGCAAGAAGGGGGGCATGATCGACTTTGGCGATTTTCTTAACCACGCCTGGAAGGGGTACAAGAACCGCCATGGCAAGCAGATTGATGGCCTTGTGACGCAGTTGGTGAAGCAGGGGGTGGTGAGCGAGTATCGTCGCCCGTATCAGTGTCGGCACACGTTTATTACTTTGTGTCTGGAGGCGGATATTGACGCCAAAGATGTAGCCAAGTGGGTGGGCAACAGCCCAGAGGTGATTTACCGCCACTACGCCGGGAAGAAGCGCGATCTACAGGTGCCGGAACTGTGATCTAGATGAAAGCGGCTTGATAAATCAGGGTGCCTACTTTCCTTGCAGACGATACCCTTGCCGGTATTGGGGCTGCAATCGGTTGAACAATTGGTATCGCAGGGACTCGGTAATGATCGCGGTCGCAGCCAGGCAACCAATCAATACTGAGACACGGAGCAGCAAGTGCTCTGCGGCGATCACTATCACCTCGGTCACGAGCGTACATTCCAGCACAAGCGCTACGCTGTAGGCGATCGCACACCCGGCCAGAGCCAGCAAGAAGTATTTCACGGCTTTGAACGTCAATTCTAAAAGCCACCTGCGCGGCTGTTGCTGTTTCATAGGGATGGCCTCCACTAAGGTAGGGGCTTGACCAAGAGGGTCAGCCTGTCACGGTCTACAATTTCGACTGGGGCACCAGGGAGTAGATCGCCAGGTACACCGGGCTCAAAGAAGCGGGCGGGCCAGTAGGATGCCTGGAAGTAGACGCGCCCTGGGATTGAGGGGGTAATGGTGCGCTCGACGATGCCTCGACCTTGAAAAGGGGGCAGGTCAGATGATTGGGACAGAGTAGAAAGAGTCATAATGGCTTTCCTCTGAGTGTGAAAGGACGAAGTGGGTGGAGAACTCCTGGGTAGCCAATCCGCCCAGGAGAGGGGCAATTAGAGGTTAAGCAAGGCATTGCCGTGGATGAAAGCGGGCTGTTGGTCGCCAGGGATGGTCATCCATTGGTTGCAGCCCATGTCCCAGACTTCGCCGGTAACGGTGACTTGGGTGCCCACGGCCAAGTCGGTGATGACCGCTCCTTCAAAGCCGTAGCCCGATCACAGGGGAGTCAGCGTAATCACCGCCGCTGGGTGAAATTGAGCGGGGTCAAGGGGCACCATTTCACCAATACGGAAGCCATCGGCCCATGTGACCTGGGGGCAGAGGTCGGCCACGAGCGGCGCGGTTGACTGGGCGAATTCGATGGGTAGCTGGAGAGCAGCCGGGGAGATCTGAGCAGCTCCGACTGGCATGAGGGCTAAGCAGGCAATTCCTAGGTCGATTAGTTTTGGCATGGCGATTTACTGAACTCGGTATGAGGCCAGTAAACAAAAGAAGCCAGAAATCTCTAAGGAAACTTGGGTGGGTTAGGAGAAAGTTGGCAGAAATTTTGGCTACGCCTGATACCGTTTGCGGTAACCCCTATGGGTCAAGCCTTTCAGCAGCTGGGCAGGTCTGGGAAAGATCGCGTATTATCAGTGAATTCCCTGAGAACTTTCCCTGAACTTTCGGATCGCACTAAATCGTCATCTACCCATCTGCCGCCATGAGTCGTCCTCAACGTGGTGTGGTTTTGACTGATCGCGGTAAGCAACGCCTGGAAGCTGCGATCGCATCTGCCCAAGACCAGGAAAAATATGGCGCTCGCTTCACCCAGACTGAACTGGAAACTCGGATTGGCATCAGCATCAAAACTATCAAGAAAATTCGTAACCAGGAAGGCTCAGTCTATAGGGCTCGTGTCCAAGTGTTGTTTACTGCGTTTGACCTGACGCTAGAGCCCGCAGATTATGGCCAATCCGAACCAGCTGCTCCACCAGCTAGCCCTCAATCTACAGGCAGAAGACAACCCTCAAACTCCAAAATTGACTGGGGCGAGAAGCCCGACACTGCGCTTTTCTTTGGCCGAGCTGAAGCATTAGCCACCCTCAATCAATGGGTGCAGGGCGACCAATGTCGAATGATTACCCTATTAGGTATGGGTGGCATTGGCAAAACTTCCCTAGCAGCCAAGCTGGCTAACCAGGTCTATGATCGCTTCGACTATGTAATCTGGCGCAGTCTACGAGAAGCCCCACCCCTAGATGAAATCTTGGTGCGGCTGATTCAGTTTCTCTCTGACCAGCAAGAGACCGAAATCAACCTGCCAACCCGGTTGGGGGAACGCATCATTCGCCTGTTGCACTATCTGCGCGAACATCGCTGCCTGGTGGTGCTCGACAACCTATAGTCAATTTTACAGGCCGAAACAGCGGGTCATTACCGAGACGGCTACGAGGGATATGGCGAACTCATTCAACGCATCGGCAGCACCGAGCACCAAAGCTGTTTGCTACTTACCAGTCGCGAATGCCCTAAAGAGCTAGCCCCCCTGGCGGGTG
Source organism: Pseudanabaena sp. PCC 9330 (assembly GCF_055795045.1). NCBI lineage: Bacteria > Bacillati > Cyanobacteriota > Cyanophyceae > Pseudanabaenales > Pseudanabaenaceae > Pseudanabaena > Pseudanabaena sp. PCC 9330. The sequence continues at coordinate 59,253 of NZ_JAYFES010000089.1, forward strand.
ACCTGACGCCGGTACGCTTGTGGTCAGTCGGCAGCATCGACACCGAGGCCGGGCGAGAAATTCTAAAAACCAAGGGCTTGGCCCTGGATGAGGCTGATGACCAAGGACAAGAGTTGATTCGCCGCTGTAGTGGCAACCCCCAAGCGCTGCACCTGGTAGCCACAACCATTCAGAGAGAGTTTTTGGGCGATGTGGATGACTTTTTACAAGAGCAGGAAACAGTCATTGAGGATGTGAGCACCCTGTTAGATCCGCAGGTTAGCCGCCTTGCCCCCCTGGAGCGATCGGTGTTTTTCTGGCTAGCCATCAACCGCGAACCCGTTGGCCTGGATAAGTTGATGGAAGACCTACTGCCACTAGTGACCAAGCAGGACGTGCGGGGGGCGTTGAGGGGGTTGAGCGATCGGTACTTGGTAGAAACAGTAGGCAAGCAATTCACTCTACAAAATGTGATCATGGAATTTGCTACAGATCGCTTTGTGGAGCAGGTTAGTCGAGAACTAAAGACGAAAGAGTTTGACCTATTTCATACCCATGCTCTGATTCAAGCTACAGCCAAGGACTATGTGCGAGAAACCCAAGTCCGCCTGATCCTTAAACCGATCACAGTCAGGATTGTTAACCTAGCGCAACAGGTAAATGTTTCCCTACAAACTATACGCCAGCATCCTGACTGGAATGAGGGCCATGCTGCTGGAAATCTATTGAATATACTGTGTCAGTCTCAATCGGAGACTCAGCAATTTGACTTTTCTCAACTTACCCTTAGACAAGCTTACCTAAAGGGAGTGCAACTGCGTGAGTTTAACTTAGCTAACACCCAATGGGTTGCACCAGCTCTAACTCATCCGTTTGAGTCCATCAGTGCAGTTGCATTCAGTCCCGACGGGCAATGGCTGGCAACAGGCAGCGATGATGCTACAGTTCGACTGTGGCAGGTGAGCACTGGCCAGTGCTACACGATCTTGACCGGCCATACCAACAGGGTCAGCTCGGTTGTGTTTAGCCCCGATGGGCAATGGCTGGCCACGGGCAGTGGTGATGCCACGGTTCGGCTATGGCAGGTGAGCACTGGCCAATGCCACACGACTTTGACCGACCATACTAGTGGGTCATTTGGCATGGCCATGGCCATTGATATGGGTGGGTATCACAATAGAAGAAGCCCCCTTCAATGCCAGGTCGTCATGCCTCGTCGTCCAAAACATCCCCTTTGCGAACTAACGGCTGAAGAACACCAAGAACTAGAGCGATTGTCGCGTGCGAGCAGTGAATCAGCGGCTCGTGTCGCTCGTG
>NZ_JAYFES010000090.1:0-67313 GCF_055795045.1 Pseudanabaena sp. PCC 9330
CCGGAACCCTCACCCCCGGCCCCGGAGCCCTCACCCATAACCCCTCTCCCTGGGGGAGAGGGGGACTGGATCGATCTCCCCTCTCCCTCTGGGAGAGGGGCCGGGGGTGAGGGCGGCAACCCCTGCCGCAGCAGGCGATCGCGCAGCATCGCATACAGTTCACCCATGCGTCCGGCGGCCTTTTCGGTCACCTCCACCTGGTTGTTGCCAAACACCGACTTGCGCTCGGTGACCTCCATAAAACCAAAGGTGGCGACGCGATCGGGCAGCTGCGCCAGTGTCACCATGTCGATGGGCGTGTCGATCTGCGTGTCAAAGTCGTAGACCCAAAACTGGTCAAAATTGCACAACATCACATAGCGAGGCCGGTTCGGCACCGCCCGCTGCCAATAGTCAAACGCTTGAGAATAGTGCTTGCTGAGATCGGCCCCCCGCTTTTTCATCTCGATCAGCACGCGGGGCTTCCACACCAGGTCGGCGTAGCCGGTATTGCCCTTTTTACTGCCCTTGGCGATGCGCTCTTCGTAGGTGGCCCCGGCCTCCATTGCCCCCGCATGGCCAAACGCTTGAAAGAACCGATCCAAAAAGGTGTGGGACTCGCTCTTTTCGTCGCCCTTGAGGTGATCGGTGACAAACGTGACAAAGGCGCGGAGACCGTCAGCGGTGGTGGGCATAGGGGCAGAGGTAACAGAAGGGGCGAAGTCTCTTTATTCTTTTCTCAAACCTTAGCGTCTCCATCATCCGAAAGGTGCTCAAGCTCATCTGACAACAAACCTTGAAACGTCTCATCACAATGGCTGTTGAGATGTATGGCTGAGGCTATTAATTCTGCCAAGATATCGGCTTTCTGACTGTCCTTTAATCCAGGCAGTTGGAGCTGATGAATGAGTTCTATCACGCGGCCACATTCATCACCTAGCTCTCGCACCAAGACCCTGAGCGTTGTATCCTGGATTGCCAAATTGCGCGTACCTAACTGCATAGCTATCTCCCTAGTCGCTTCCTGGCTTGCCGAATCCCTTTCTCGAATGCTCTAATCTCTCTTTCCCAATGGTGGATTAATCCCAGATCTGGAAAATCCTTTTGTTGCTCTAGATCAATTTTCTCTAAATGTTCCTGAATCCGTATTTCTAAAGTTCTAATTGTTTTTCGATGGTTGCGCTTCCCCATCGTTCTGCCTGGTGTATCTACTTCGCTTCCATCCAGTTGGGGCCAGCGTGGGCTTCGACCTTGAGGGGCACCTTCAGAGCTACAGCAGATTCCATGGTGGCCAGAATCTTAGGCTCTAGCTCGGCCCACTCGGCGGGGGGCACCTCAAACACCAGTTCGTCGTGCACTTGCAGCAGCAGGTTGGCCTGGTAGTCTTTCAGCAGTTCGTGCAGGCGAATCATGGCGATTTTGATAATGTCGGCGCTGCTGCCCTGGATCGGGGCATTGGCGGCGGCCCGCAGCATACCCGCGTCGTAGCCGTTGGTGCGCAGACTGTCGAGGTCAATGGTGGCGGGGTCGCTGCCTTTGAGCGATCGCAGTTTGCCATCGGTAAAGTTAAAATATCGCCGCCGCCCGCAGATGGTCTGCACATAGCCGTGGGCGATCGCCTCTCGCTGCATCTGTTGCAGATATTCAAAGACTTTGGGGTAGCGATCGTAGTAGCGATCGATGAAAGTCTTGGCATCGGCACGGCTAACCCCGGCCTCGCGGGCAAAGCGCACCGCCCCCATGCCGTAGATAATGCCAAAGTTGATCACCTTGCCCGCCCGACGTTCGTCGGGGGTGATGTCGTCCTTCTCAAACAGCAGTCGGGCGGTGAGGGCATGAACATCGTCGCCAGAGCTGTAGGCCTCGACTAGCACCGGCTCACCGCTGAGGTGGGCGAGAATGCGTAGCTCGATCTGCGAATAATCTGCCGCCACCAGTCGCCAGCCCGACTCGGGCAAAAACGCCGCCCGAATCTTGCGGCTAAAGGCCGTGCGAATGGGGATATTTTGCAGGTTTGGGTTTGACGACGACAGCCGCCCGGTGGCCGTCACCGCCTGGTTAAAGTCGGTATGCACTCGGTGGGTGTCGGGGCGAATCAGCGTCGGCAGGGCATCGACATAGGTCGATTTCAGCTTCGAGAGGGTGCGGTGCTCGACTACCAGATCCACCACGGCGTGGTCACCCTGGAGTTTTTCGAGCGTTGACGCATCGGTAGAATAACCGCCCGACTTGTTTTTGCGCGACTTGCGCTTGTCGAGACCCAGCTTCTCAAAAAACAGCGTGCTCAGCTGCTTGGGAGAACCCATATTAAAGGTTTCTCCAGCGGCTTCGTAGGCAGATTTTTCCAGGCGGGCCAGGTCGGTTTCGAGCTGCTTTGAGAAGGTGGCCAGGTACTCAGCATCCACCCGAATGCCGGTGCTCTCCATCTCGGCCAGCACCGGCTCTAGGGGAATTTCAACATCGGCAAACAGTGTTTTAAGGTCTGGAACCTCATCTAACTCAGCCTGAAGCTTGGGCACCAGCAGGTAGGTGGTGTGCACATCGGCCCCGCAGTAGAGGGCAGCAGCGGCGATCGCCACATCGGCGATGGTCTTGCCCTTGGGCACCAGGTCTTCGTAGCTCTGGGCGACCATATTGAGATAGCGCAGGCTGAGGTCGGTGAGGTTGTGGGTGGCCTCGGGGTTGAGCACATAGCTGGCCAGCATGGTGTCAAACACCACCCCCGCCAGATGAATGCCCTGGTGGCGAAAGACCAGGCGATCGTACTTGGCATTTTGCAGCGCCTTGGGAAATTCGTCGCTTTCAAGCACGGGGCGCAGCGCCTCTAGCACCGTTGCTAACGGCAACATTTCTCCCTCGCTGTGGCCCACCGGAATGTAGGCCATCTGGTCTCGGCCTATGCCCCAGCAGCAGCCGATGCCCACCAGGGTGGCATCCCTCGGCTCCAGCGATGTGGTCTCAGTGTCCCAAGCGACGGGAGCGGCGGAGTTCTTTTGCTCCGAGAGAATGTCGAGCAGTTCGTAGAGTTGGGCCTCGGTGGTGATGATCTGGGGTGCGATCGCCACCTCATCTACCCCCTGGGCACTGTCGGTTTCTTCCGCTGTAAAGAACGCCACATCTGCGCCGCCAGAGTCCCCAAAGCGGCTAGACTCAGCAGGTTTTGGGTCGCTGCCCCCACTCAGCGCCTGGCTGGCCTTCGCCGCCGTTTCTGCCGCCGCCGCGCCGCCAAAGGCCGTTTGCAGCTTGCCCAGACGGTTGACAAAGTTTTGGAACTCCAGCTTTTTGAGCGCCGGAATCACCACATCGGGGTCAAACCCATCGAGCTTGCAGGTGGCCAGGTCGATGGCTAACTCCCCATCGGGAATATCGGTAATAATCTTGGCCATATAGCGCGAGTGGTAGGCCGACTCTTTGCCCTCGATCAGCTTTTTCTGGGTCGCGCCCTTGATATTGTCGATGTCGGCATAGATGGCGTCGAGATTGCCATACTCCGCCAGCAGCTTGGCCGCCGTCTTCGCTCCAATGCCCTTGACACCAGGAATGTTGTCGGACGAGTCGCCGCACAGGGCTTTGTAATCCACCACCTGGTGGGGGTAAATATCAAGCTTGGCCTTAACCTCTTCAATTTTGAATTCCTGAGCCAGGCCGTTTTTCGCGCCTTTGGCAAAGGCGTTGCCCAGGTGCAGCACCGTAATGCACTCGTCGGGGTCGATCAGCTGAAACAGATCTTGGTCGCCGCTGAGAATTTTGACGCAGAATCCTTCAGCCAGCGCTTTGGTGGCTAGGGTGCCGATCACGTCATCGGCTTCAAAGCCGGGAGCCACGTAGATATTCAGCCCAAAGTCGGTGAGCAGCTCGTTGAGATTTTCGACATCCTCGATAAACCCCTCCGGCGCTTCTGGGCGGCCATCCTTATAAGTTGCATCGGCCTCGTGGCGAAAGGTAGGCTGGGCCAGGTCAAAGGCGACGGCGGCGTACTGGGGCTTTTCGACCTCCATCATGTCGAGCAGCGACTTGAGAAAGCCGTAGCACACGCTGGTAGGAATGCCGGTGGAAGTGCGCAAACCGCCGTCGGCATTCTTGGCAAAGGCATAGTAGGAGCGAAAGGCCAGGGAATGGCCATCCACCAGCATCAGGGTGGGCTTATCGGCCTTGGGAGAGGGTGCTGCCACAGCGGATTCTCATCGTCGGGGAATGAGTTCCTATTGTAAGGGGCGGGGCTAGTCTTAACCTCCCAGAGCCGTAACCAGGATGCGGAGTAGGTCTTCTAGATCGGCGGGTACTCGGTAGAGATTGAGGTCTTGGGTGACCTGGCGCGACTGGCGATCGAACTGCCCAAACTGCCAGATATTCCCTGTCGAAATGGCTCCCTGCAAAACCGGCTGGTCTGACTCAATCCATTGATCTAAGGCAATCAGCTCGATCGCCAGTTGTACAAAGCCCCGCTCCAAATCCTCATTTTTGGCCTCGATTACTAAGAAAGCAGTGCCTAAGGCCGTGTCACATTGCAGCAGGTAATCGAGCGATCCCTTGAGCTGATTGCTCACCGCCACGGGATATTCCACATTGAGGGTGGCCTGGGTGTAGTGCAGCACATCGGTTAGCACTGGAGCGATGAGAAATTCTCGCCGGGCCATTTCGCTGGTGAGGCTGAGGCGGGGCAGACTTTCTTCGATGCGGGTTTTGAGATCGTTGAGGCGATTGAGTGGGCCTGGGTAGCGGGGCAGATGCAAAGCCTGGCGCTGAAGCGACACGCCAAAGTAGGCCAAAATATCCTGCGGCGCAAAGTTGAGCTTGAAATAGTCGGCAAAGGTGTATGACTGTTCGGGCTGGATGATGGCAGCTCTGGGCATATCTCAGACCGTTTAGGGATGAAGTTCTAAGCGCGATCTTCTCTAGTGTATCGTTCCACCAACAGGACGATCGCCCTGCCAATCAATGCGATCGCGTATCCATTTGCGTAACGGACAGCCGTGGCTTTGAAGGAATCATTGATACTGACCACAGCCCCTATTCTTTTTGATATTGCGCCCATGCTTAAAATGCCAACTCTAAAGCCGTTAGGTGGTGTCCTAGCGATGGCGCTGATAGCCACTGCACCACCCGCATTTGCCCAGGACAACCCCACCCGCATCGCCTGCGAAACAATGGCCTCGCTGGGCCAGCGGGGGAGTTTAACCTACCTGCTGACGGGCAGCCTGCCGGAGCATACGGCGGCGGACAATCGGCAAAACCCGATGGGCACAGCTTTGACCCTAACGGTACAGTGGCAAGATCAAACGGGTCGGGTGCAAACCCTGCTCAATGCCGCTCCCTTAGAGGACTATGGGCAACTGGCTCCCGATGCTGACTATGCTCAACTGCCCTTTGAGGAGCCTTTTCGCGCTCAGCCCAACAACGCCGATCGCATCTATGGCACACCCGATTCGGTGCATGGTCTCTATATCAGTTTGCGCCCCACCAGCGGAGAGCCCCAGCAGATGCAGACGATCCACTACCTGGCCCCCGGTGAGTACCTGCGCTCCATGGCGGGCACCTGTCAGACGGCGAATGCAGACGTCGATGCGGCGATCGACGAGCAGTTGACGCTGTTAGAAGAACGCCTCCAGGCTCAGGACTGGGCCGCTGCCGATCGCATCACCCGGCTGCTGCTGGCCCCAGGGTCAGCCTCACTGCCACCTTTTGATCCCCTACCCGCTGACCCCGTCTTGCTGCGGCCAGAGCTGATAGAAACCATTGACCAGATGTGGCTGACGGCCAGCAACGGGCGGTTTGGCCTCAGCGTGCAGCGGCGGCTTTGGCAAGAAGCGCTAGCCGATCATCCTAACGATGGGGCCGCGGCGGTCAATGCCTTTCGCGATCGCGTCGGCTGGAAATTAGCGGCTCCTCGCCCTGAGGTTGACTTCATCAGCAGCGACTGGTTAAACGAGGCGGAGCTGACCTACTCGTTGCAGGCTCCGGCGGGGCATCTGCCCTGGGCTGGCGTGTCAGATGACGTGGTGCAGGCGATCGCGGTTCCACCAGCGGGGGTGCATTGTGGAGTCTGTACGGTCGATGCCATGCAGCTGCGCAACGAACGCTTCTATCGATACATTCCGCAACTGATGGCACGGCTGGCGTTGTATCTAGACCTGCCGGTTGCCGAGGTTTCAGAGTAGCAACGCCCTGTTGATCAGTTTTGGCTTAGCTGGTCTCGATCTGCTGAGAAATTGCTTTGATTGTGCGGCGTAACCAGCGATTAGCGGCATCTTGATCGCTCAGCGTGCTCCACAGCATAGAGACCATCCACGGTTTGGTTTGGACTGGCAGCTCAAAGATGGTTAGATCGCAGACCGTTGCCAACCGCAGCGCAATGCGTCGGGGAAGCGCCGCAACTAGATCACTGGATGCGATCGCGAATGGTAAAACCATCATGTGCGGCGTTGTGAAGGCAACTCGGCGCTTTAAGTTTTGCTCATTCAGCGCCTTATCAATGGCACCCGTGGTGTCTCGACGCAGGGTGGTGAGCGCGTGGGGAAGTTGAGCAAAGGTTTCTAAATCCATGGTTCCCTGCCGGACAGCCGGATGACCTCGGCGGACAATGCCCACAAATCGTTCTTCAAAAATGGGTTCCCACTGGGTTTGTCGGGGTGGATTGGGAAAAACACCCAAGGCCAAATCGATTTCTGCTTGTTCTAATAAATCTCCAACGCTGTCCTTCTCAAATCCAATTAGCCGGAGGTTGATGGATGGCGCTTTTTGAAGGCTAAACGCTAGCAGCGGCGGCATCAAAACAAAGCTGGTGTAGTCTGAACTGCCCACCGTAAACGTGCGATCGCTAGCCGATGGGTCAAAGGTTTGGCTGCTATTGACGGCTTGGCGAATCTGTTGCAGTGCGGCCAGAATGTCTGGGGCGATCGCCTGGGCTTTGAGCGTCGGCTGCATCTGTCGCCCTAAGCGCACAAACAATTCATCGTCAAACAAACTCCGCAAACGACTGAGGGCGGCGCTCATGGCAGGCTGGCCAATTTGCAGCTGCTCGGCAGCCTTTGTCACACTGCGCTGCTCTAAAAGAGCTTCAAAGGCAACCAGCAAATTTAAGTCGATCGCCGCCAGATTTATCGATCGCATTGATGCCAAGTATCTGAAATATTGACTTGTCTAATATTTTAGCGATCGTTACTGTAGCAGTGCAGCCAGTTTATTCAGGAAAACTTGATGAGCATGACGCAAAAAATTGCCGTGATTACAGGTAGCCACAAGGGGCTAGGGTATGCGATCGCTCGCCAGCTCGCCCAGCAGGAAACTATTCGGGTTGTGCTGACCAGCCGTCAAGAACGCGATGGTCTAGCAGCGCAACAGCGGCTATCCGCAGACAATATTCAAGTGGATTTTCATCCTTTAGATGTTACCAGCGACGCCAGCGTGCAGCGGTTTACAACCTGGGTGCAGCAGACCTATGGCAGGGTCGATATTTTGGTCAACAATGCGGGTGTCAACCCCACCATGCAGCCCGAAGAAGCTAGCCTGCTCACGGCTCAAATAGAAACGATGCTGACAACGTTGACCACCAATGTTTTAGCCGTAGCTCGCATCACCCAGGCGCTAATGCCCTTGATGAAAGCACAAAACTACGGGCGCATTGTCAACGTATCTACGGAGATGGCTTCCCTCACCGCTATGGGCAGCGATTACTATCCGCTGGCTCCGTCCTATCGCTTATCTAAAGTGGGGCTAAATGGACTAACGGCACTCTGGGCCAAGGAACTCCAGGGCACCAATATTTTGATCAATGCCTACTCTCCGGGCTGGCTGCAAACCGACATGGGTGGCTCTAGTGCACCATTTACAGCCGATGAGGGGGCTGAAACCGCCGTCTTTCTGGCAACGCTGCCAGAGGGTGGTGCCCAGGGCAAGTTTTTTGCAGAAATGCGAAAGTTTGGGGGGCCAGTGGCCCTATCCTGGTAATTTGCCCCATCAAAACGACCAGCCAACGCCAGCAAGAAAACAGGATTAACGACCCCAGCTAAAACACAAAACTTGGCGATCGCCGCACAATAGCTCAGATGGTGACGACTGGCCAAAAGTATCTGCTGAAAAGGTCAGGATAGTTGGCCCTTGCTCAGTCGGCACGTTAGCCCGCAATCGCTAAATTGAGGTGGCCTATCCGTCTAGAAACTCTTCGACTTGACCGCCTTTACATCGTCAACCCTTCTGGGGTAGAAACGCCTCCCTAAATGCTGCTGGGTCGTCTGGCGTAGGAGCGCTGGGGTAGCGTTCCTACCCCAAACCATCGGAACGAGGGAGTCGCTCGCCCTCGTAAAGCTATCTGGTCTATAATTTCGAGGCAGCATAGACCCTTGGCAACAGCTCAGCCCCTGTCACGGTCATCGGCTGTCCACCTATGCAACCGTTCGCCCCGATTAATTAGCTCCGACTCAATGACTTTCCCCCTCTTCCAACCTGCGGACTGTGCGTAAAGCGATCGCCCAAGCCCAGATTGGCCCAGAGGTACGAGCCTTTTTAGCCCTAGCTCTGCCCCTAGCCGGAGCCCAGGTGGCCCAGGCCGCCGTCGGCTTCATTGACACCCTGATGATGGGGCGACTGGGGGCCGAAACGCTGGCGGCAGGGGGGCTAGCAGCACTGTGCTTTCAGTTTCTGCTGGCGGTGGTGGGGGGTGGCGTGATGACGGTAGGGCCGCTGGTGGCCCAGGCCTTTGGCGCGGGAGACAAGGGGCAGATCGCGGCGATCGCCCGTCAAGGCTTCTGGCTGGCCCTCGCCCTCAGCCTGCCCATGATGGCGCTGCTCAGCCAGCTCGATGGAGTGTTGCGGCTCCTGGGGCAGCCGGTGGCAATTACTGAACTCACCGCCCCCTACTTTCAGTGGATTTTGTGGGGTGCCTTCCCGGCCCTGGGCTTTGCCATGCTGCGGGGCTACGCCTCATCGCTGGCCCAGGCCCAGATCGTGATCATCATTGTGCTGATCGGCACGGCATTTAACGTGGCGGGCAACTATGCTCTGGGCTTTGGCAACTGGGGCTTTCCAGCCCTGGGGCTGGGGGGGCTGGGCATTGCCAGCGGGCTGAGCTACTGGCTGATGTTTGGCCTATTTTTGCTGTATGTTTTGCGGCACCCTCAGCTAGGGCAGTATCGGTTTTGGCGCGGCTGGTACCGGGTGCAGCCCCAGTTAATCTGGCGCATGGTGGTGATGGGAGGCGAGCTGGCGATCACCATCGCCCTGGAGTTTAGCCTGTTTGCGGCGGTGACTCTGCTGATGGGGGTGCTCGGCCCCGACATGCTGGCGGCTCACCAGACGGTGTACCAAACCATTTACCTGGTGTTTATGGTGCCGTTGGGCATGTCGTTTGCGGCTACGGCACGGGTGGGCCATGCCCTGGGGCAGCAGGATATGGCGGCGGCGCGGCGGGCGGGGTATGTGGCGATGGCGATCGCCGCCTGTTTCATGGCCATGGCTACCCTGAGCCTGCTTATTTTCCGCCATCAGGTGATTGGCCTCTATCTAGATTTAGACAATCCGGCCAACGCCCCGGTGGTGGCCCTGGCCCTGCCCATGCTGCTGGTCGCTGCCCTGGTGCAGGTGAGCGATGGCGTACAGCGGGTGGCCTCCGGTGCCCTCTACGGCCTACAAGACACCCGCCTACCGATGATTCTCAGTGCCCTCACCTTTTGGGGCGTGGGCGTCACCCTGGGCTATCTGCTGGGGTTTTCCCTGGGGCTGGGGGGGGTGGGCCTGTGGATTGGCCAGTCTACCGGGGTGGCCACCGCCGGGCTGATCTTTATTCTGCGATTTCACCGACTGACGCGATCGCGGCTCCCCAGCCCGCCCTAAGGCCTAGCTTGCGGGGATGGACTCAAGCGGTGTGCGGTGCCGTTTTAGAATAGAAGCCATCCGCCTACCACCTATTCTGGCTGCCCCCTTCCATGCCCTCGCTTACTTACCCCCCCAGCCCCCAGCACGACCAGATCGATACCTACCACGGCGTGGCGGTACCAGACCCCTACCGCTGGCTCGAAGACCCCCAATCGCCCGCCAGCCAGGATTGGATTGCGGCGCAGAATACGGTCACCGATGGCTATCTACAAACGCTGGCGAAGCGAGGGGCAATCAACGATCGCCTCACCCAGATCTGGAACTACGAGCGCTATAGCACCCCCTTCAAACAGGGCGGGCGCTACTTTTACTTCAAAAACGACGGCCTGCAAAACCAGAGCGTGCTCTATACCCTGCCCAGCCTAGAGGCCGAGCCGCGAGTCTTGCTCGACCCCAACATCCTGTCGGCAGATGGCACCGTTTCCCTCAGCGGTATGGCGGTGAGTGAGAACGGGGCCTACCTGGCCTACGGCCTGTCGTCGGGCGGCTCCGACTGGGTCGAGTGGCACGTGCGCAATATCGAGACCGGAGAAGATACCAACGACCGGCTGAAGTGGGTGAAGTTTTCCGGCGCATCCTGGAGCCACGACCACCAGGGTTTTTTTTACAGCCGCTACGACGAACCCGACGAGACTACCAAGCTAGAGGCGGTCAACTATTACCAAAAGCTCTACTACCACCGCCTGGGCACCCCCCAGAGCGACGACCTGCTCATCTACGAACGCCCCGACGAAAAGGAGTGGGGCTTTGACGGCGGCGTCACCGAAGACGGGCGATATCTGATTATCTCAGTGTGGAAGGGCAGCGACCCCAACAATCTGGTGTTTTACAAAGACCTGAGCGACCCAGACAGCTCGGTGGTAGAGCTGATTTCAGAGTTTGAGGCCAGCTACAGCGTGATCGATAACGACGGCACAGTCTTTTGGCTGCGGACGGATCTAGAGGCCCCCAAGGGGCGGCTGATCTCGATCGATATTACCCAGCCCCAGCGCGACCATTGGCAAGAGATCATCCCCGAAGGTGACGACACCCTAGAGAGCGTGGGCCTGTTGAACAATCAGTTTGTCGCCGACTACCTCAAAGATGCCTACACCGCTATCCGCATCTACTCGCTCACCGGGGAGCTGGTGCGAGTGGTAGAGCTGCCCGGCATCGGCTCTGCCGGAGGCTTTGACGGCAAGCGCCACGACACCGAAACCTTCTACAGCTTCACCAGCTTTACGGTGCCCCCCGCCATCTACCGCTACGACATGACAACCGGCGAGAGCACCCTCTACCGCCAGCCCCAGGTTGACTTTGACCCCAGCGCCTACACCACCACCCAGGTGTTCTACGCCAGCAAAGACGGCACGCGCATTCCCATGTTCATCACCCACAAAACTGGGCTGGAGCTGAATGGGCAGAATCCGACCCTGCTCTACGGCTACGGGGGCTTTAGCATTTCGCTGACGCCGTCGTTTTCGGTCAGCAACCTGGTGTGGATGGAGATGGGCGGGGTCTATGCAGTGCCCAACCTGCGCGGCGGCGGCGAGTACGGCGAAGAGTGGCACCTGGCCGGTACCAAGCTCAACAAGCAGAATGTATTCGACGACTTTATTGCGGCGGCAGAGTGGTTGATCGCCGCGGGCTATACCTCGGCGGAGAAGCTGGCGATCGCCGGGGGCAGCAACGGCGGTCTGCTGGTGGGGGCCTGCATGACCCAGCGCCCCGATCTGTTTGCGGCGGCGCTGCCCGCCGTGGGGGTGATGGACATGCTGCGGTTCAACCAGTTCACCATTGGCTGGGCCTGGGAGTCAGACTACGGCTCGCCCCAAAACGAGGACGAGTTTAAGGTGCTCTACGGCTATTCGCCCCTGCACAACCTGAAACCGGGGACGGCCTACCCAGCGACGCTGATCACCACAGCCGACCACGACGATCGCGTCGTACCGGCCCACAGCTTTAAGTTTGCGGCAGCGCTGCAAGCCGCCCACGGGGGCGACGCTCCGGTGCTCATTCGCATTGAGACGAAGGCGGGCCACGGCGCGGGCAAACCCACGGCCAAGGTGATCGAAGAGGTGGCCGATAAGTGGTCGTTTTTGGCGGCAAATTTGGGCGTAGATTTGGGTTCGAGTCTATGCTAGGCCTAGCGATTCACACCTGTGGCCCCGACCTGGGGCTGGCCCTGGGCGACCTTGACGGTGAGACCCGGCACCAAACCTGGCCCCTAAATCGCGAACTATCGACCCATCTGCACGGCCTTTTGATCGAGTTTATCGCTCCCGATCGCTGGCAAGATTTGTCGTTTTTGGCGGTGGCCCAGGGGCCGGGGGGCTTCACCGGCACCCGCATTGGGGTGGTGACGGCCCGCACCCTGGCGCAGCAGCTTGAGATTCCTCTGTTTGGGGTGTCGAGTCTGGCGGCGGTGGCCCAGCAGAGCATTGCCGATCGCCCTAAGGGTGATCTATCGGGCGATCGCGCTCACGATATTGCCGTAGAGATGCAGGCCCAGCGAGGTCAACTCTATACCGCCATCTATAGACCCATCGCTGGGGGCCTGGCGGTGGTGCGGCCCGACCAGGTGCATACCCCCGCCGACTGGGAGGCCATCTTGGCCGCACACCCTCACCCGCTCGATCGCGCCAGAGCAGGAGATGACCTAGCGACAACGGTAGCGCAAGTGCTTGAGCTGGCCAGTCAGCGCTGGCAGGCGGGCGATCGCCCCCCATGGTCGACGGTGGTGCCCTACTACGGTCAGCACCCGGTTGACCGGTAGAGAGGCTGCTACCGATTAACCAATGGCCCCCTTTATACTGAAGCCGGAATTTTGATGCCGCTGAGAATGCCTTCGGTCTGGGCCATGTGGAGCATGAGGTCAACCACGCGCATCGAGTAGCCCCACTCGTTGTCGTACCAGGTGACCACCTTAAAAAAGGTCTCATTTAGGCCCATGCCCGCCCCAGCATCGAAGATGCTAGATCGCGGGTCGGTGATGAAGTCGCTAGAGACCACGGCATCTTCGGTATAGCCCAAAATGCCTTTCATCGGGCCAGAGGCAGCGGCTTTGACCGCAGCGCAGATGGCCTCGTAGCTGGTGGCCTGCTCGGTTCTAAACGTCAGGTCAACCACCGACACGTTGGGGGTGGGCACCCGAAAGGCCATGCCGGTGAGCTTGCCCTTGAGGTCAGGCAGCACCAGGGTCACCGCCTTAGCCGCCCCGGTGGAGGAGGGAATGATGTTTTGACCCGCGCCGCGACCACCACGGAAGTCTTTTTTGGAGGGGCCGTCGACGGTGGGCTGGGTGGCCGTGACAGAATGCACCGTGGTCATCAACCCCTCGGCCAGGCCAAAGGTATCGTGAATGACCTTGGTGACAGGGGCCAAACAGTTGGTGGTGCAGCTGGCGTTGGAGACAATGATGTCGTTGGCCGGGTCAAAGGTGTCGTGGTTGACGCCGACCACCATGGTGTGGACGCGATCGGGGTCTTTGGTCGGGGCAGAGAGAATGACCCGCTTGGCCCCAGCGGCAACGTGCTGGTGGGCGGTGTCAAAGGTGGTAAAAAGACCCGTAGACTCCACCACATAGTCGGCCCCAAGGTCGCCCCAGGGCAGCTCTGTGGGGTTGCGCACCGCCATAGTGGGAATCTTTTTGCCGTTGACGATGATGCCGTCGTCCACTGCTTCCACAGTGCCATCAAATCGACCGTGGGTAGAGTCGTATTTGAGCAGGTAGGCCAGATTTTCGGCGGGCACTAGGTCGTTGATGCCGACAAATTCAAGGTTGGGGTTTTTGATGCCGCCGCGCAGTACTAGGCGACCAATGCGGCCAAAGCCGTTGATACCAACTTTGAGAGTGGTCATGGTGAGAATTCCTTTGCGGAGGTTTACCGTTCGGTGAGTCAGCCCCTTCCCGCCCTGGGAGCGGGTGTAGACGTGAACATCACGTTAAAAACCCATGGCTTCTTGACAAACGATCGCTGATGCCCATGCCTACAGAAGGCATGCTAAAGGTATTTTTTCTACGGCAGAGAGATCTACGCTTTTATTTCAGAGTTCGTGTTTTGAGGCTAGAGCACTAGACTGTAAGTGGTGCTACTGCCTGGTTTTTACCTGAATCTCTGATCTAGGAGGGCACGCTGTGTTTACCGGCTTTGATCTAGTTGTAATACTCTTGGTTTTCTTTGCCTTTTTCTACGCTACGGGCAAGAGCCAAGAGTCAGAGCTCACCCTAGAGCCGCTGACTCTGCTAGTGGTGGCGATTGTGGCGGGCATGGTGGCGATGTCGGTGCTGGGCAGCTAGTTCAGCCGCTGAGCCGATCTCACCTAAAGAAGTCCTGTTTGCAAACACGAACTCTGCCCGTGGGGTCGGTCGCGGGGAGATACAGCGTCAGTGCTCCGTTGAGATACTCATCAAACCGGCGATGCAGGCTAGAGAAATATAGCCAGCGGGCGCAGGAAGTCGGCGAGGCGGTTGTAGGCGACTTGAATGTTGTCGCCCTCTAGCACCACTTCTTCGGTGGGGTAGTTTTGCAACACCTCTAGCAGCGTGACCTGCTTGTCGTCGCTGGCGGAGAGCACCAGGGCCGATCGCAGCGCCTGCCGGTCGGCGGCGCCACTGCCGGTGTGAATGGATTCGCCTAGGTAGTCGAGCACCCACTCGCCAGGGCGACTGTTGAGCGATCGATCGAGCAGCACAGGGTCAGCAGGGAGGGGGCGGGTGAGCAGCGATCGCAGCTCGTCTGGGTTTTGCCCCGCTTGGTTGAGCAACCCCCCGAGCACCCCTGACGCTGCGCCGGTTTCGGCCAGCGCGGCCAAGAGCGCCACCGGCACGCGGCGGCTAAAGCCTCGATAGTTGAGCCGCACCCAGTCGGCGGCTAGGGCAGGCGTTGAAGCGAAGATGCTCAGCCCTAGGGCCACCAAAACCGCTGCTAAAGTTCGCTTTTTCATACCCTCTACCTAGCTGACTGATAGACCCGACTCATGAGAGGACGGGGCGCAGACAAAAATGTTGCCCCAGCCATGTTGTCCCAGTACAGATCTGCTGCCCAATGCCGCTCATATCAGTGTCTAGGGCCAGTATAGCGATCGCCCTAGCGCCCGCCCTCCACCCCTGGGCTAACTACCCAAAATCAGCAGCCCCAGCATAGTGGCGCTGTTCCAGGCGCTGTGGAGCAGCATGGGGGCCAGCAGGTTGCGCGATCGCGTATACACAAACCCCAGCGCCGCCCCCAGCAGCGTCAGGGGCAGCACCTCTGACAGACTCAGGTGAGCGGCGGCAAAAATAAAGGCGCTGAGGGCGATCGCCCAGCCCACCGACATATACCGGGTCAAAGACGGCAGCAAAAACCCCCGAAAGAGCACTTCTTCAAAGATGGGGGCGGCCAGGGCAGCGGTGACAAAAAACACCAGCAGCGCCACGCCATCCTGCTCTTCGAGCACCGTTTGCAGCAGGGGGTTGCTGCCCCCCTGGCCCTGCCAGATCTGCTGATTGATCAGCGCCACCCCAAACATCATCGGCAGGGCCACAAAGTAGCCCCCCAGCCCCCACAGCACAGCCGACCGCGAGGGCGCAATCTGAAACATATCCTTGGGCACTGGCCGATAGGGGCGAATCGACCACCACAGCACCCCCAGAGAGCCTGCCGCCATCAGCCCGTAGTAAACCAGCGAAAAAATCGCCTTCCCCCGGCTGCCGAGGGCGGCCCCATTCACCCCCAACCCTCCCAGCACCAGGGGCAGCAAAATTTGCCCCACAAAGAAAAAGCCCAAAATCAGCACCTGCCAGATTGTCTCGCCCGACCAGGGAATCTCCCACCCGCGATCGGCGTTTTGACGCAGCAGCGACTGGCTACCCCGCAGCACCCGCTGGGCCACCAGCCAGATGATTAGCCCGACCCCGACAACGGTACCCAGGGCGGGCAGAGCCCCCACCAGAGACAGCTTGACCAGCTTCGCTTGGGCCGTCGACTGCTCTAGGGCCTGGAGCTGGGCGCGATTCCCGTAGGGATCGCCCTGCGAATCGCTCCCACGGCCCTGGCGCAGATAGACCTGCTCTAGGGCGCGATACTCAAACCAGCCGTCGAGGGCGTCTCGCAGCCAGTCGGTATCGGCCTGAGTGAGGGGGGCCTCTTGCCACAGGCGGATCAGCGTATCGGCGGTGCGCAGGTCGGGGGCTAGGGCCGTGTCGCTGGTGCTCACCTGGGTCCAGCGGGCGATCGCCGCCTCGGGCTGCCCCTGGTAGGCCTCCATCAGCCCCAGCCGCAAATCGAGCTTGTGAATCAGCTGCTCTTGCTGGGTGAGAGCGTTTTGCACCCGCCGGGCCAGGGGCTTAGCGGCGTTGGCCTCGTCGGCCAGAGACACCGAGGCCTCGGGTTGGTAGCGGGCAATGCTCTCTAGGGCTGTCTTACGCACCTCTTCGTACTGCTTTTGGGCCGTGGCCACTGGCTCTTTACCCAGCAGCCCCTCGCGCAGAGTCGGCCACTGCTCGGGGGGTAGACCTTCGCCCTTCCAGGCGCTGCCCTCAAGCAGCAGATCGGTCTGGTAGAGCTGGAGCTGACTGGCTACCTGGGGCTCATTCCAGCTGCTCAGCAGCGATTGCACCAGCACCAGACCCACCAGGGCCGTCACAACGATCAAAAACAGACGCTTGAGCGAGAGCCAGGGCTGGGTCGAGGCGGGTTCAGAGGTCATAGCAAGGGAAAATAGGGCCGCAGCAAGGCTCGCTGCTGTCCTATCTAGTCTAAGGGCCGGGGGCCTCGTTGTCGTTGGAGCGCCGGGCTGCGGTTTCTAAACAAATTTCGGGGCCAATCAGATCCGAGAGCTTTTCGACCCCGTAGAGCAGCATGGCGATGCGCTCTAGGCCCAGCCCCCAGGCCACGGTAGATTTGTCGCCACAGCCCAGGGGCTCTAGCATCTCCTGGCGAAACAGGCCCGAGTTGCCCACCTCGATGTAGCGATCGCTGGGCAGATGGTAGGCAAACACCTCTAGGGATGGCTCGGTGTAGGGGTTGTAGGTGGGCTTAAACTTGAGATCTTTGAACCCCAGGTGCTCGTAGAAGTAGGTGAGGTAGCCCATCAGGGTGCGCACGCTGAGCAGCTCTCCCACCACTACCCCCTCGATCTGGTGAAACTCGGCCAGGTGAGTGCGATCGATAGTCTCATTGCGAAACACGCGATCGATCGAGAAATACTTGCCATCTTGCCCCTGGAGCTGGTGCAGACGGCGGGCAGTAGAGGTGGTGGTGTGAGCCCGCAGAATGGCACGACTTGCCTCGGCCTCGGTCCACTGGCCGCCGTAGCTAGCCTCATGCACCTGCTTCACCCGCTGCACTAGGGCGGCGTCTTTTGGCAGGGGCAGGGTCTGGGGATGGGCCAGGTAAAAGGTATCCTGCACCTCCCGGGCCGGGTGGTCTTGGGGGGTAAACAGGGCGTCAAAGTTCCAAAAGGCCGACTCCACCAGGTAGCCCGACATTTCGTCAAAGCCCATGGTGAGAAAAATATCGCGAATGCGCTGAATGCACTGGGTGAGAATGGTGGGCCGCCCGTAGGCCACATCGGGCACGTCAGCGTGAATGTCGTAGGGCTTGAAGTCGACCTGACGCCACTGACCCGAGAGAATCAGCTCACTGCTCAGCGCCGTCACCACATCGCCCAAGTCGAGCGCCTGGAGCGATGGCAGCACCGTCAGGCTGTAGTCTGACTCAACTTGGCTGGCAATATAGCCCTGCTGGTGCAGCCACTCCAGCGAAGACGAGGCGCTGTCATCGAGGGTCTGGCTGGCCGCGCTGCCCCCACCGGTCGAGCCGTGAATTGCCGCAAACACCGCCTGCCGCTGCCGGTAGGCCCCCAGCACCGACGATTTCAATACCTTGACTTCCCCTTCGCCGTCGCCATCGACCAGATCCACCGCCTGCTCCCGGCGCAGCGCCCCGTAGTTGAGGCTAAAGGCAGGGCCCAGCTCGGTCTGGAGAGTGGCGCGATCGCATACCCCATGCAGCAGCCGGTCTGCCAGGGCAAACCCCGGCAGCACTCCGTCCAGGCTTTCTCCCTTGGCCGTCAACACCCAGGTTTGCTGGCGGTGCTCCTGCCACTGCACATAGCCATCCAGCGCCCCACTGCGCAAAAAGCCGTTGATAAAGTTGATGTCAAAGCCGGCCTGGGCACAGAGCGATCGCAGGCTATCTACCCGCTGCTGGCGCTGCAACAGTTCTACAAACTGCCGCTGTTTACCGTTGAGCTGAAGCAGGTCGAGCATGGCCAAACCCCAAAAATTTTTCCTAGCCTACCAATCTTCCACCATTCCCAAGGGTGAGGATTGATGAAAAGATAGACACCAGCCGGTAGCGATCTCTCCAACCATTCCAGCAACCACCCCAGTCATCACCCCCAAGATATTCCCTATGGCCGCAGCACCCACCCCCGCCACCGATGACTCCCCTGCTCCAGTTTTACCCGCTGGCCCTGGGTTTGGTCTCACCTTTCTCTACTACTTTTCGGGCACTGCCGTGGTGACGGCCCTGCTGGCGGTCAAAACCCTGGGCGTCGGCCTAGATACCGGCTTACCTAACCTCTACGGCACCGTCCTGGGCACCGTTGGTGGGGTGCTCGGTGCCCTGGTCAATCGCAGTGCCACCCTGACAGTGCCTTTTAGCAGCCGCAAAACATTCAAACGTGAGCTCGATGCGGCCCTGTCCGACATGGGCTATACCGAAGATACTGCCGCCAACCTCGACGGCATTTTGGTCTACCGTCGCCCCTTTGTGCGCCAGCTGCTCTCTGGCCGAGTCTACGTTTTAATCGATCACAAACAGGCTCAGATCGGCACCCGCGTCATTCACATGGGGGGTATCAAGAAGCGCCTGACCGCCAGCGGCATCCGCTAGAAATTACGCCAAACTCCCTCGTCCCCCCTACAACCCCATGCCTCGCAAGCAAAAATACCCCCACCTGCTGGGCTCAAAATGGACGGCCCACCAAAAAACCGAAGGTTGGCGACATTTTCAGGTGGCCAACCGCAAAGCAGAAGGGGGCTGGGTGTTTGCCGAGCTGGTGGCCTCCTGTGACCCTACGGTGCGGCTGTGGGTCAACGCCAAACAGCTCAAAAATCGAGCGCTCTGGCAGCCTGGCTGGCAGCCCCTGAATACCTTGATCCCCGACGTTGAAGACGAAGAATACTGGTTAAACTAGGGGAAAGATATTTGCAGGCGTGAGTTTCTCAACCGAGAGGGCAGGAAGCCCGCAAACGCGTTAAAGTCAGTATCAAGCAAGGTTGGCCAAAGGACAGCAGCTATGTGGCATATTGTTTACATCATTGCGTTTGCGGTTTTGGCCATTATGGCGATCGCGAACCTGGTTAGAAACTTGATTGTGCTGGGCGGTAGTGCTCGCAACCCTCAACGCCCCGCCAACTATGGCAGTGGGCAGCGCCCTACCCAAACCGGCTCTACCTTGTCATCGACAGGGCGATCGGTGCCCCACCCTGAGCTGCTTGACCAAGACGGCCAAGTCATTCGAGAGCCGCTGTTGGTGATGCGTTCGATCTCAGTAAAAGATGCCCGAGAGCAGCTTGACGCCCTCTACAATGGCACCGACGACGACGATGGCGACCTCGATTAGCAGGTTTTCGCCTATCTCAACCAGCAGGCTAGCAAGTTTTTAGTTGGATAGTTTTTATACCTGCCTGTGATCTGCTGCCTCACTGCCTGCTAAAGAGCCTTCGCTAAGAATTAATCTGCCCCAACGGCTGATCTGGGGACTAGGCAACCCTAGTTTTCAGCTCGGTTAAGATTCTGACCTCAACGCCCTGCACCTCTACGTAGCTGGTGCCCTCTGCCTGAAGGGCAAGCTCGACTAGCTGATCGAGCATGGTCAGCGTGTTGATGCTGCCGCTCAAAACTACTGCCGCACCCCGCTGTCGCACTGAGATCTGCGCTACGGCCGATCGCCCCAAGGCACCGTAGAAGCTGCTCTGGATGCGCTTAGCTAGCCCGTAGTAGTCGTACTCGCCATCTAGGCCAACCCGCTCCGGCGGAATCGAAGAAAGACTGGCACTGACCTGGCTTAGATAATCGGGCTTGGCATAGCAAACCCCTTGAACAGTGTGGCCTGCCGCCACCAATGATTGCCCGATTTTAGCCATTTGAGCTGTACCCCTTAACCCTTGGAAAAAAGCCAGCACCCACAGGTCAAATCCTGCGATGCGTCCACAGTCAAACCAGTAAAGACCCAACACAGTACTAGGTGAAAGGCAGTACAGGTTCTCCGTCTGCCTTGCGAAAACTTGAAGATATTATGAAGGATTATACAGGTTTCTCGGTGTAACTACGTATCTTTTGCAACCGCTTTGCCTGTTGTCAAGCAAATTCGATCGCTATCTACGGGGCAGTTCATAAAGTTTTTGCAAAGTCACGCAACCGAGTAGTCTGACTCAGCTAGAGGCAAAAGGTTCCCGCCAAAACGTTTCTTGCCAAAGTCTCAAGGCTGACGGCAGCGAAGCCCAGGGTGATGGTGACCAAAGATACAAGTTATGGCGTGTGCGTGAGTAGCGCTACGGCGTAGACGGCGATGCCCTCTTGGCGACCCACCGGCCCCAGGGTTTCGTTGGTAGTGGCTTTGACCCCCACTTGGTCGGGGGCTAGCCCCAGGGTATCGGCTAGCCGCGATCGCATGGCTTCGATGTAGGGCTTGAGCTTGGGCTGCTCGGCCACCACTACCGAGTCAATGTTGCTCACCTGCCACCCCTTCTCTTGCACCAAAGCATTTACCTGGGTTAGCAGTTTGAGGCTGTCGGCCCCGGCCCACTCGGGGTCGCCGGGCGGAAAGTACAGCCCAATGTCACCCAGGCTCAGTGCCCCCAGCATGGCGTCCATAATGGCGTGGGTGAGCACGTCGGCATCGCTGTGCCCATCAAGCCCTAGATGGTGAGGAATGTTAATGCCGCCTAGAATGAGCGATCGCCCCTCCACCAGCCGATGAATGTCGTAGCCGTTGCCAATTCTGATGCCCATACTGCTCCACCTTCGCTGCTTCGGCCAGGGTTTGGTCTCCTGGCCTGATGATTAACCACGTCTCTACGGTAGCCAGAAACGGGGCCAAGGTAACTGTGCCATGCCATCTCTGACCCATCGGTTTGCCATTCGCATCACCTGAATATGCGGCTCATCGGGAATCACCGGCAAAATCTCCGCCGGTTGCCCCTGTCCCAGGGTCGCAATCACTCGGTTCGCCGCCTCTAGCCCCGTCACGTAGGCCTTCTCCTGCGACCACGAGCCATGGCGGGTGACAATCCAGTCGCCCGCCATGAAGAGATTGTCGAAGCTGGTGGTGCCGGGCAGCAGGTAGCGGTAGCTGCCGGGGGCAAAGTGCGTCACCCCCTGGGGAATACGCACCACAGCGTGATCGATGATCTTGGCCTCGCCAAAGGCGGGAATGCACCCGGCCAAATCTTGCTGTACCTGCCTGAGCACCTGGTCGTCGTCTAGCGCCAGGAGCTGGTTGGCGTGGTAGTAGTCGGCCTCGACTACGGTGCCCGGTTCGTCGCGGTACTCGTCGTGGAGTGCGTTGAGGTCAAAGAACGTCCAGCCGGTGGTGGGGTGAAAACCAAAGCAGGCGTTGGAGGGCAGGGGAATATTGACTTTGCGATCGCACCACAACCGCGTAGCCAGCACGTCCACAGCTCCCAGATTGCGAATATCGCGAAATTCCTGACGTTCTCTGAGCTGGGCCGACTGCTCCACAATTTTCTTTAGCCCGCTGATGCCCACGGCAAACACCACCGCATCGGCCTCAAACACCTCGTCGCCCCCGGCACTACTACAAACCACCGCCGTCACCCGGTTGTTCTCCACCCGCACATCCGACACCCGGTGGTTGGCGAGAATCTTGCCCCCCGCCCGCTCGATCGCCTCCGTCCAGGGCCGAAAGATCTGCGCCCCCACGGTGCCCCGGCACCAGCGCACATCAAAGTCGGGCTGGTGGGCGAGAATGAAGTAGTAGAGCATCCCCAGCGCCGCCGCCGCCGAGCACTGTTCACCGGGGGCAAACAGCCCCACCAGCAGCATCGGCTCAAAGGATTCGTGGTAGAGCCGGGAGGAAACTCCGTACTGGCGAAAAAGTTCGCGGGCGGTGATGCGATCGTACTTTTGCCAGGCTTCGTCGGAGTTGTCGAAGTCGATCAGCGCTTGCAGCAGGGGCAGGGCCGAGAGCCGGTCGATCAGCGGCAGGCGTTTGAAATCGGTATAGAGAAAAGTGCCCAGGGGCGTGGGCAGGTAGGGCTGAGCCTGAAACAGCGGCGACTCGACCTCTAGCCCCTGGGGCGAATACTGGGCCGACCTGGTCCATTCGGTAAAGGGCTGAATGCCGAGGTGATCTGTCAGCGCAAAGATATTGCGGTAAGGGTACCAAAACCCGTGAATGCCCGCCTCAACGGCGCGACCCTGGGGGGTTTGCCAGCCCGCCACCAGGCCGCCGGGGTAAGCACCTGCCTCTAGCAGCGTGACGGCGTAGCCCTGGCGGGCCAGGTGATAGGCAGAGCCCAACCCGGCCCAGCCTGCGCCCACGACAACAACCTGCTTTCGCTCTGTCTGTTCTGTTGCCATGGTTAGCTCCGTCGCCTAGACTTGCTCTTTTACTGTAAGGGACTTGGCTTACTCAGGCTCGGCCTGTGGCTGCTCGGCGATCGCCTCGGCATTGGCCAGGGCGATGTTGGCGATGGTGCGATCGCGAAAGGTCAGCGTATAAATCTCGGTGGGCATGTCAATTCCGGCGGCTTGCAGCGCCTCTTTAATCGCCTGGGAGGCCGCTGAGGTCACCTGTAAAAATGACTGACGGCGAGAGTTGACCCAAAACAGCACCTCCAGATTGACGGTGCTGGCCGCCAGTTCATGGACCAAAATCAGCGGCGGCGGGTCTTTTTCGACCCCCTCGACCTGGGTAACGGCCTCGGTAATCACCTGCTGGGCGGCGGTGATGTTGTCTTCGTAGTCGATGCCCACGATCACATTGCTGCGCCGCACCGGAGATTCGGTATTGTTGACAATGCTGCTCTGAAACACCTTTTGGTTGGGGATATAGACCAGCCGCCCGTCGTAGGTGCGCATGGTGGTGGCCCGCAGCTGAATCTGCACGACGGTGCCCTCGTAAGTGCCAATCACCACCTGGTCGCTGATGCGAAAGGGGCGCGCCGCCAGCAAAATCACCCCAGATATGTAGTTGCTGAGCACGTCTTTGAGGCTAAAGCCGATGGCCACGCTGGTCAGCCCCAGGGTGCCGAGCAGGGTGGCAAAGTCGAGGCCCAAAACCCCCAGAGCCACAATGCTGCCGATCACCCAAACGCCGCCGTAGCACAGCCGCCCAATCAAAATTTCGGTGCTGCGATCGCCCTCGGTTTGCTCGGCCCACAGCAGCCCTACCCGCCGCACCCCCAGGGCCACCATCCAGGTCAGGCCCACCAGCACGATCGCCCCCACCAGCGACGGCAGCAGCACAATCGTGTCGTCTACGAGCTGACGCGCCGTGCCGTCTAGCCGTTGCAGTACGTCAATGGCTAAGTTGGGCTGGGCCAGCACCCGGTTGAGCCGGTCGGCCCACTGCTGGGCCAGGTCTTCAACACTCAGGCCAAAATCGGTGGCATCCTGCTGGGTGACGGTCATCAGCACCCGGTTATTCACCGTCAGAAGGGCAATCTGGCGGTCTTCGTCCACCTGCACGGTGACGGCATCCAGTGCTTGAGCCTGGCTCAGCAGCCCGCCAATGCGGCGGTTGATGATGGCCGCGCGATCGCGGGCACTCAGCCCCGTCAAGCTGCCCACCTGAAACACCGGCTGCCCCCGCACCAGCACATCGGCAAAAAACACCCCGGCTTCGGTCGGTTGAGGTAAGGCTTCTGTAGGAGCAGGCAACGCCGGTGCTGGGGAAAGTTCTTCGGGGCTAGCCTCGTCTTGAGCCTGAAGCCTGGCACCCGGCGCAATCAGGATGAGAACGAGAACCATCCCGCCCGCCCATGGTCGCCAAATCCGCTGAAAAATACTGACCTCCCCCTGGTTTAACCAGTCATAACCAAATCCTATCTGTGTCCCCCGATTTGCATAACCTTATGTCGCTTATGAGAGCACAACATTACAGGGCCTGACACGCTGTAATGCCCCTACAAGGTATCGATTTTGAATTGGGGTTTTGTGGGTTTGACACCACCATCCCAGTGCTCTACTCAATCACCGCACAGGCAATGCGCCCGCCAGAACCCCCAATGGGCTGAGAATAGTGATCGTCTTTGTCGGTGTGGATGATCAGCGCCGTGCCATCGTCATCTAGCAGCTTGGCGGCTCCCGCATCCAGGGCCACCAAATCGCTGTATAGCTCGACTTCTACCGTGCCATTGGGCGCGACTACCAGGTTGGGCAAGTTGCCCTCGTGGGGGCCGCCAGGGTTGCGGAAGCCATGGGGCGTATCAAAAGGGTTGACATGCCCGCCCGCCGACTTGAAGGCGGCGAGATCTGAGCAGTCGCCCACGGCGTGGAAGTGCATGCCGTGGTAGCCGGGGGGCAGGTCTTTGGCCTGAATCGTCACCAAAACCCCCTTATGCCCTTGCTCGATCTGCACAGTGCCGATCGGGTTGCCGCTGTTGTCGATCAAGTCGGCCTGGGTACTGAGGGCAAAGGCAGCGGTAGGACAGGCCACCAGGGCCAGGCCGATCAGGCAAAGGGCCAGACCAAAACGCTGGAGTGAGTTGAGCAAGGCTGACATGGGGGCAATCTCGTAGGGTCTGCGACTAGATCATAGTCGCGATCGCCCCAGGGGCTCAGATGGGCCTAAAGAAACGTTGAGGTTCTGCAAAGCGGCGATCGCCATTGATTAGGCTGGGTACGGAAGACGCAATGTTGGCCTTGCCATGCCCCGTCAGCCCAGCCCCAATTTACCTACCCAGCCGCGCCCTGCCGAGACGCCGATCATCTTCTCGGCCCGGCACCTGACCAAGACCTACACCATGGGCGAGGTGCAGGTGCGGGCGCTGCGATCGGTCGATCTAGACCTCTACGAGGGGGAGTTTGTGGTGCTGCTGGGGCCGTCGGGCAGCGGCAAGTCGACCCTGCTAAATATTTTGGGCGGGCTGGATGTACCCACCAGCGGTGAGGTGTTTTTTAAGGGCCAAAACCTGACGGCGGGGGGCGATCGCACCCTCACCCGCTTTCGCCGCCAGTCCATTGGCTTTATCTTTCAGTTTTACAACCTGATCCCCAGCCTGACGGCGAAGGAAAACGTGGCCCTGGTGACGGATATCGCCCCCCGACCGATGACCCCGGAGACAGCGCTGGAGATGGTAGGACTGGGCGATCGCCTCGATCACTTTCCCTCCCAGCTGTCGGGGGGGCAGCAGCAGCGGGTGGCGATCGCGCGGGCGATCGCCAAACGGCCCGAAGTACTCTTCTGCGACGAACCCACCGGAGCACTCGACTTTAGCACCGGCAAGCGGGTGCTAGAGGTGCTGGCCCAGGTCAACCAGGAGCTGGGCACGACGGTGGTGGTGATCACCCACAACGCGGGCATTGGGGCGATGGGCGATCGCGTCATTACCATGCGCGACGGCCAAATTCACACCATTGAAGTCAACGCCCGCCGCGCCTCCCCCGACGAACTGGAGTGGTAGGCAGGCCGATGCAAACCCTCGATCTAAAGCTATTTCGCGATCTGAAAGGCCTGCGGGGCCAGGTGATTGCGATCGTGGTGATTGTAGCCTGCGGCATTGCCAGCCTGGTGACCATGGTGAGCACCTACCAGTCGCTGCTGCTGTCGCAGGAGCGCTACTACAGCCAATACCGCTTTG
This sequence comes from Pseudanabaena sp. PCC 9330, assembly GCF_055795045.1. Lineage (NCBI taxonomy): Bacteria > Bacillati > Cyanobacteriota > Cyanophyceae > Pseudanabaenales > Pseudanabaenaceae > Pseudanabaena > Pseudanabaena sp. PCC 9330. Next base: position 25,649 of record NZ_JAYFES010000090.1, read on the forward strand.
CCGATGTGTTTGTACAGCTCAAGCGTGCCCCCAACGGGGTGATGGAGCAGATTCTAGAGATTCCAGGGGTGGGCCAGGGGCAGGCGCGGGTGGTGGCCACAGTAACTCTAGACGTGCCGGGGCTGGAGGATCCCGCCAGCGGGCGGCTGATCTCAATTCCTGAGCAGCGGCAGCCGATGCTGAACGATCTGGTGCTGCGATCGGGGCGCTACATTCAGCCGGGGCGGGCCGATGAGGTGATTGCCAGCGTGGCCTTTGTGCAAGCGAACAATCTAGCGCTGGGCGACACCATCAGCGCGGTGATCAACGGTCGCTGGCAGCCGCTGCGAATTGTGGGCACGGCGCTCTCGCCGGAGTACATCTACGAAATTAGCGGCACCGAGCTACTGCCCGACAACCGTCGCTTTGGGGTGTTTTGGATGGGGCGCGAGGCCCTGGCCACGGCCTTTGACCTGGATGGAGCCTTTAACGATGTGGCCCTGACCCTGACACCGGGGGCCAATGAGCAGGCGGTGATCTTTCGCCTCGACCAGATTTTGGAGCGCTACGGCGGCTTGGGGGCCTACGGGCGTGACAACCAGCTCTCGCACCGATTTTTGTCTGACGACCTGGCCGGATTGCAGGTGATGGCGCTGATTTTGCCACTGATTTTTTTGGGCATTGCGGCGTTTTTGGTGAATCTGGTGCTGGCCCGGCTGGTCAGCACCCAGCGCGATCAGATTGCAGTGCTCAAGGCCTTTGGCTACGGCAACTGGGCGGTGGGGCTGCACTTTTTTAAGCTGGTGGCGGTGGTGGTGGGGCTGGGGTCGGTGCTGGGTATTGGGGTGGGGCGCTGGTGGGGGGCCAACTTCACTCAGTTCTACACGCGGTTTTACCAGTTGCCGGCGGTGGAGTATCGGGCGGGGCTGGGGCTAATGCTGGGGGCGGTGGCGGTGAGTGCGATCGCCGCCGCCACCGGAGCCTTTAAAGCTGTGGGCGGTGCGGTGAGCCTGCCCCCCGCTGAGGCCATGCGCCCTGAGCCCCCGGCCAGCTTTAAGCCGACGCTAATCGAGCAGTTGGGATTGCAGCGGTTGCTCTCTCCCGCCGGGCGCATCATTCTGCGCAATGTGGAGCGGCGACCGGCCCAGGCGGCCATGGCGGTGCTGGGCATTGGTCTGGCGGTGGCGATGCTGGTGGTGGGCCGCTACTTCAGCGACGGCATCGATGCGATTATCGAGGTGCAGTTTCGCACAGTGCAGCGGGAAGATGTCACCCTCACCTTTATTGAGCCGCTGCCGGGGCGGGTGCAGTACGACCTGGCCCAGCTGCCGGGGGTGCTGCGGGTCGAGCCCTTTCGCGGCGTGCCGGTGCGGCTGCGGTTTGAGCAGCGATCGCGCCTCGGGGGCATCGTGGGCCTTACTTCCCCCAGCACCCTGCGACGGCTGATCGACAGCGATGGGCAGACTGTGCCCCTACCCGCCGACGGACTGGTGCTGACCACCAAACTGGCGGAGATTTTGCAGGCCCGGGTGGGCGATCGCCTCACCGTCGAAGTGCTCGAAGGGGCGCGCCCGGTGCTCTCGGTTCCCCTGGTGGGGCTGGTGGATGAGCTGGTGGGCCTGGCCATGTATATGGATGTCACCGCCCTGAATACGCTGATGCAGGAAGGCCCCACCTTTTCCGGTGCTTACCTGACGGTGGATCCGTTGCAGATGTCAGCTCTATATGCGCAGATCAAGCAAATTCCAGCGGTGGCCAGTATGGCTCAGAGAGAAACTGCCCTGGGCCAATTTGAAGACACCATTGCCGCCAGCTCCGGCATGATGAACAGCACCATTTTGCTGTTCGCCTGCATCATTGCCGTGGGGGTGATCTACAACGCCGCCCGCATCGCCCTCTCCGAGCGCAGCCGCGAGCTAGCTACCCTACGCATCATCGGCTTCACCCAGCGAGAGATCGCCTTTATTCTGCTGGGCGAACAGGGGGTGCTGACCCTGGCGGCGATTCCGGTGGGGTGGGCACTGGGCTACGGCCTGTCCTGGGTGCTAAACCATTCCCCAGCTCAGAATACCGAGCTGTTTCGGGTGCCCTTCATCATTCAGCCCGCCAGCTTTTTGTTCGCAGCGGGGGTGACGGCCCTGGCGGCGATCGCGTCAGGGTTGCTGATCGCCCGTCAGCTGCGGGGTTTAGATTTAATCGCCGTGCTGAAGACGAGGGAGTAGGGACGTGGGAGATTGGGGAGATGGGGGGATCCGTAGGGTGCATTCGCGCAGCAATGCACCGCTCCACCGCAACGCACCGCTATCCCCGCTTCCCCGGTGGTGCATTGCGGCTGGTCAAGGGAATTGGAGAGTTGCTCAATGGGGATTTAGCCGCGAATACACCCTACGGCTTTTGAATCAAACGCATCAAAAAGGTAGATCCATGACCAGCACAGAACCCACCAGCGACCAACGAATATCAGGCAATGGCGCTGCCCCGGCCCCACCGCCCAAACGACAATGGCGACGGCGATGGCTCTACGGCATCGGCGGGCTGGGCCTGGTGGGGCTGATCGCCTACGCTGTGCGCCCCCAGCCGATCGCAGTCGATCTGGCCCCGGTAGAGCGAGGGGCATTGCAGGTGACGGTGGGGGCAGAGGGCCAAACGCGGGTGCGCGATCGCTACATAATCGCCTCCTCCGTCGATGGCGAACTTCAGCGCATTGACCTAGACCCTGGAGATACGGTGACCGCTGGGGCGATCGTCGCCCGCATCGATCCGCTACCGCTGAGCAGTCAGGTCGAGGCTACCCAGGCCCGCCGCCGAGCAGTGCAGGCCCAGATCGCCGGGGTCGATACCCAGCGCCCCAAACCCGAGGCTCTGAACCAGGCCGAAACCCGCATTCGCGCCGCCCAGGCCCAGGTGACTCAGGCCCAGGCCCAGGTGACGGAGGCGGAGGCGGCGTTGGTGCAGGCCCAGAGGGATCGCGATCGCATGGCCACCCTCCATAGTCAGGGAGCCATCGCCCGCCAGCAGCTCGAAGCCATGGAACTGGCCGTTACCCAGCGCCAACAGGAGCTAGAAACCGCCCGCCAGCAGGTCTCTGTGGCCCAGGCCGACGTGCAAGCAGCCCAAGCCAATCTGGCGGTGCTCACCGCCGAGCAGCAAGACCCCGACTACCTGGTGGATGTCTATCAGGCGGAGCTAGCCGCCATCGATGCCGAACTGGCCAACCTCACCGACGATGCCCGCCGTACCACCATCACTGCCCCCGCCGCCGGGCGCGTGCTTGAAGTGCTCGAACCCAGCGCCCGGTTTGTGTCGGCGGGTACACCTCTGATCACCCTGGGCGATCCCAATGGCCTAGAGCTGGTGATCGACATTCTCTCCACCGATGCGGTGCGGGTGTCGCCAGGAGATGCGGTGCAGCTCGACCGCTGGGGCGGCGACGAGAATTTGCAGGCGATCGTGCGCCAGGTAGAGCCGTCAGCCTTTACTGAAGTGTCTGCCCTGGGGGTCGATGAGCAGCGAGTGAATGTGATCGCCGATTTCACCGACCCCGCCGTGCCCCTGGGCGATGGCTTTCGCGTCGATGCCGAGATTGTGGTGTGGGAAGGGGAAGACGTGCTGACGGTGCCGATCAGCGCCCTGTTTCGCTGCGACACCGACTGGTGCGCCTTTGTGAATGAGGCAGGCCGCGCCCAGCGGCGGCAGGTGGCGATCGGCCCCCGCAGCGACTTTGCCGCCGTCGTTGAGTCGGGGCTAGCCGAAGGGGAGCAGGTGATTCTCTACCCCGGCGACCAGATCGAAGCCAATGTCAGAATTAGGGGGCGTTAGACTCACCTTCTAACCTCAACCCCTCGTTTTTTATGGGCCAACCCGATAGAATCATGCCAATCCGTGAGGCCAGGATATAACGATGCAGATCCTCCACGGCACTTGGATACCTCGGCCCGCTTCCGACTTTGTGCAAACGGGTAGCTTTTGCCTGTGGGTTGAAACCGAGCAGAAGAGCCGCCGCAAGCAATCGCCCCACGCCCACCCCTGCCATCTGCCAGAACCCGATTTGGCGGCGGTACTCACCGATGAGCTAGGGCTGAAGTCGCCCGATCGCCGTCCCCCGACCACCATCACCCCCCGAACTTTTCTGTTGCCCACGGTAGACGGCCAGCCGCTCCCCTCCCTAGAGCTGTCGCGGTACCTGGAGGTGGAGATCCCAGAACGCTTTGACTGGCAGTACTGGCAGGTCGATTGCTACCAGGTGCCCGTACTTGCTGACGTGATTAGCCTGCTTAATAATCTGCACTTTCTGGCCGTCTACAACCTGGCGGAGGTGCAGATGGGGGCCGACCTGCTGTTTTGGCACCACTACACCCAAGCATTCAAGCAAGTCATTCTGCGCGATCAATACATTCCCGCTTTGAAGTATCGGCAGATAGAAGCCCCGAAGGCGACCACCAGGCGTAAGGCGGCGGGGACGAAAGCAACTAAAAAGCAGACGACGAAATTAGAGAAAGAGTTTGAGATTTATTCGGGGTGGGAAATTATTGGCGATCGCTACCACGAGCACATTCAAACCTACACCGACTACATGCCATTGCTCTGCGTGGCCGGGTTTGAAGAAGCTCCCCAGACGCCCACCTTCTACGATCGCGAAACGTTACTCCGCCACTTTTCAGAATGCTTTGTTGACGGGCTGGTGCGGAGTACGGCGATGCCCCAGACCTATCTCAAAACCATTGAAAATACGCTGATTCAGGACTGCTTGCAGGGCAAGACTCTGGGCAGATCGGCGGCAGATCTGGAGCGGTATCAGCAGTGGCAGGGATGGCGCGATCGCATTGTCCGCACCCAAACCGATCAAACCTTCTATCTCTACTTTCATCTGCAAGACCCGTTCAAGCCAGAAGATCCCTGGCAACTCCTGTTTCAGGTTGCTCCCAAGCATGACCCCTCCCTTAGAGTCTCTTTAGATGACTACTGGCGCATGCGCCCCAAGCAGCAGGCCCAAGTCAAAGCTCAGATGGGTGATGGATTTGAACAAAACCTGCTGATGAACCTGGGCTACGCCGCCCGCATTTACCCAGACCTGTGGCGTGGTCTGGAGACGGACGAGCCCGTCGGCATTTACATGAATTTAGACACCGCCTTCACCTTTCTAAAAGAGTCCGCCTGGGTGCTGGAAGATGCTGGCTACAAAGTGATCGTCCCCGCCTGGTGGACGCCCAAGGGTCGGCAGCGGGCCAAGGTGCGGCTGCGGGCCAAGGGCAAATCCTTGGGCGGCAGCGACAAATCGAAGGGCTACTTTTCCTACGACACCTTGGTGCAGTACCAGTACGACCTGGCGATCGGCGACCAGCCCGTCACCGAGCAAGAGTGGCAGCAGCTCGTCAATGCCAAGTCGCCCCTGGTCAAGTTTCGCGGCCAGTGGATGGAGCTAGACCAGGACAAAATGCAGCAAATGCTGGAGTTTTGGCAGCAGCAGCAGGCCGAAAACCCCGAGATGAGCCTGCTCGACTTTATGCGCCTGACCAGCGGCGAGGCCGACGATAGCCTGGAGGTCGAGTTCGATCGCGACGACGCCCTGGCCACCATGCTCACCCAGCTCAGCGACAAAACCCGCCTCGAACTCACCCCCGATCCTGCTCAGCTCCAGGGCAATCTACGCGACTACCAAAAGCGCGGTCTCTCCTGGCTGCACTACTTAGAGAATTTGGGCCTGAACGGCTGTTTGGCCGACGACATGGGTCTGGGCAAAACCGTGCAGGTGATCGCCCGCCTGGTACAGGAGCGCGAAGCAGTCAATCAGCCCATCCCTCCCACGCTGCTGATTGCGCCAACTTCTGTAGTGGGCAACTGGCACCACGAGATCGAAAAGTTTGCGCCGCACCTGCGGGCGGTGGTGCACCACGGCGGGGAACGCAACCAAGACCCCAAAGCCTTCAAAGCGCTCTGCCGCGACCACGACGTGGTGATCACCTCCTTCACCCTGGCCCGCAAAGACGCCAAGCTGCTAGAGGGCGTCACCTGGCACCGCATCGTGCTCGACGAAGCCCAAAACATCAAAAACCCCAAGGCCGCCCAGACCAAAGCCATTCTCAAGCTCAACGCCCACCACCGCCTCGCCCTCACCGGCACCCCGGTCGAAAACCGGCTGATGGATCTGTGGTCGATTTTTAACTTTCTCAACCCCGGCTACCTGGGCACCCAGACCCAGTTTCGCAAGCAGTTTGAGCTGCCGATCCAAAAAGAAAACAGCCCCGCCCGCTCCGCCACCCTCAAAAAACTGGTGGAACCCTTCATTCTGCGGCGGCTCAAAACCGACCAGTCGATCATCAAAGACCTGCCCGACAAAGTTGAGCAAAAGCTATTCTGCAACCTCACCCCCGAGCAGGCCTCTCTGTACGAAGCCGTGCTCAAAGATGTCACCGAACAGCTCGAAACCAGCGAGGGCATTCAGCGCAAGGGGCTAATTCTCGCCACCCTGACTAAGTTAAAGCAAATCTGCAACCACCCCCGCCAGTTTTTGCAGGATGAGAGCGAGTTTACGCCCGAGCGATCGCACAAACTCAGCCGCCTGCTCGACATGCTCGACGAAGTGGTGGCCGAAGGCGAAAGCGCCCTCGTCTTTAGCCAGTTTCGCGAAATTGGCGACGCCCTAGAGCACCACCTGCGCCACACCTGCCGCTACAACACCTACTACATCCACGGCGGCACCAACCGCAACAAGCGCGAGCAGATGATCGCCGACTTTCAAAACCCCGACACCGAGCCCGCCATCTTTGTGCTGTCGCTGAAGGCCGCCGGGGTGGGCATCACCCTCACCCAGGCCAACCACGTCTTCCACTTCGATCGCTGGTGGAACCCCGCCGTCGAAGACCAGGCTACCGATCGCGCCTTCCGCATCGGCCAAAAGAAAAATGTCTTCGTCCACAAGTTCGTTGCCATGGGCACCCTCGAAGAACGCATCGACCAGATGATTGAGGATAAGAAAAAGCTGGCGGGTGCGATCGTCGGAGCCGATGAATCGTGGCTGACGGAGCTAGACAACGACGCCTTCAAACAACTGATCGCCCTCAACAAAAGCGCGATTATGGATTGATGCAGGCATTACTCCAGCAACCAACCAAACACAGTGCCTAAACTCAGACTTAAGCCACTGGCAAAGGCAGGAACTGGGAGTAATTGTTCAGGCTGATCAAAGACGTCCGGTTGCTGTTTGGGCAGATACACAAATACCGTTTGTTCATGGGGGTCAATCAGCCAGCCCATTTGAGTGCCGTGGTTGAGGCTGTGCAAGATGTTTTTAGTGACTTTAGTTTGGCTCTGTTCTGGGGAAAGAATTTCAATTGCCCAATCGGGAGAAATAGGGAAGACGTTGGCAATCTCACCATTGTTATCCCGAGGAATTCTAGACCAGGTAAACACTGATATATCGGGAATGGTTGAGCGACCGCCATAGGTACACCGCAGTTCTGAAAAAGCCCGTGCCATCTGGGGAGGCTTAAGCACACTATTAATTGTGGTAGAAAGCTCGGTTTGAATAGTGCTGTGTTTACCCTGGGGCATTGGTTTCTGAATTATTTGCCCGTCGATATACTCGCTGGCCGGTTTTGTTTCTGGCCGTTGCAGAAATTCCTCTAGGGTGATGGGTTTAGAGGGGGCCTGTACCATGGGGATTGTTTCAGGAAGGGCGGCTGGCAAGCGATATCTCGATTTTAGATGATCAACTGAAATAGAGGGGCAGATGCTCATGTCTGCCCCGGCTATTCGTGATCTGTTTACTCTGTGGGAGTAATGCGTCGGGTCATAACGCTGATGTATTCGCCGTTGCGCCCGGTGGGGATGGGTTCTATCCAGGCGATGCGATCGCAGTACCGCACCACTTCCATGCGGTTGATGGCTTCGGCGACGGCGGCATAGTCACCCAGCAAGATGTGGCAGAGCCGGTCTGGGTGGTAGGTAGGCAGCTTGAACTGGGTGGAGACGTTGAGGTCTCCAGGGTTGGGTTGATACATGTACGGTGTCTCCGTTTTCGGGTGAAGGAAAACGGGGAAGGCTCTAGCAATCCCGATGTGAAGGTAAAACAAGACGCTAGCTCTTAGAATGTCTCCTAAGGGCATCTCACTTACCGTAACTAAGAGGGATGTCTCAGGGGATTTGAGAGGCTGCCACCTCTCTCTTCCCCGCCTAGAAGTCATTCCCCGCACGAATATTTTACGCCAAGTCCGCTGGGAGTTCAACTGTATATGGCCGTTATGCAATTAGGGACAAGGTCGCTAGCTATTAAAGACGAAACGCTTCGGGCACTGATCCGAGAGTTGGGGGATGAGTGTGGTCGAGTACTCGAACTGATTCATCAACTTCAACTACCAGGATTACAAGATGGTCAGAAAACCAAAATTCTGGCTGAACTTTTAACGTCTACAATTCACCTGCACACTCACTGCGATGATGAGTTTCAAACTTCCCTAGCCGATGAGCTAGAACGATTATCGGATGAGTAGTTTTACCAGAAAGGGGACGTTACCCTCAATAGGATAGGCAGTGCCCACCATGCCATCAGTTCTTTCCACCCACCACTCCGCGATCGCACAAGCCATCACCCTCGTCTAGGGGCGGTCGGTCAAACATACTGCGCCCAAGATTCATCCCAAAATCGCTAGCTGCCCCACGCTGCCAGCCCGAAAATAGCAGATGTTACAAGGGTGCAGGGTTTGCCCCCACATGGAGCGTTCTACCGTACATTGATAGCAATGGCTCAGTTGCTGGAAAATCATGCCAACACTCGATCAGCTCATTCCGATTTTGCAAAGCGGGCAGGCCACCACTGAGGCTGCCCTTGAGCTGTTTGATGCCCTAGACCCCGTCAGTTTAGAGTTTATGATTGGGCGGTGGCGAGGGTCTGAGCTGTCAACCAACCACCCCATGGATGGGCTGTTAGTCGCCTCCAACTGGTACGGCAAAGAATTTGTTGACCCAGAGACAGTACACCCGCTGTTATTTCAGGATGGTCAGGGCCGTATTTTTAAAGTGGCTCCCAGTCTAGCCGCCATGCGGCTGGGTTTGAAGCTGCCTATGTTTAGGCAGACCACCTTTCGCCCCCTGCTGCGCTCGATGACAGCAATGTCTGCCACTCAAGCGAGTCAAGCCCGGCTGCGCATGATGGAGTATCGCCACAAGGTCAGCGCCACCATGATCTACGACACCCTGCCCATCAACGACAGCTTTAGAAAAGTAGACGACAACACCGTTTTTGGCGTGATGGACTTTAAAGACATCCCCCAACCCTTCTTTTTTCTGCTGCGGCGCGAGTAGAACCAGCTGCTTCCTCGGCAGGGCTTTTAGTTATTAGGGCTGGTATTGCCCACCCTTTGCTCATGATTAAATTTAACGCTAAGTATTTCTATCTAGCGGTTTTATTGTTTCTAATTGAAGTCCTGATCGCGCTTTTTCTAGGCGATCGCATCATTCGCCCCCTGGTCGGCGATGTTTTAGTTGTCGTTCTCATCTACTGTTTTATCAAAACCTTCTGGCCAATTCGCCCCAGCACGGCGGCCCTTGGGGTCTTTGCCTTTGCCTGTCTCATCGAAGGGCTGCAATACCTCAGATTTGTCGATCGCCTGGGGCTGCGAGACAACCGGCTGATAGCCACCGTACTCGGCACCACCTTCGATCGCAAAGACATTTTGGCCTACGCGATCGGTGCAGCCCTAGTGCTAGCGGTAGAGTACCGCCTCAAGACAAGTAAAACGGCTTAGAGCATTACTTTAAGGCCATTTGCCCGCACGACCTCGCCCAGCCAGCCTGTTTCTAGGAACGCTTACGAAACTTTGCCAGCAGCGGCACGTCATAGACCGATGTCATTTCGACCCAAGGGCGGCATCTCGGACTCTGCCAAGCAACGCCAACCCAGGCCAATGACCAAACCAATCATCTAGCCCATAGATTCAAAGGCAGCGGGTCAAAAAATAGCTTACCCCCCCCGTTAGCTAATAAGCTGAGAATTGCAATCGATTCGCCCCCTTGATTTGCCATGAAAAGCTTCTTTCGTGCCCTCACAGCCCCCCTGCTCGCCTCTACCCTAGTCGCTGGGTCGCTTCCGTTGCCCATTGGCAATGCCCGCGCCCAAGAAACCGTGGCTCCGCGCGTGGCTCAGATTCCGCGCCAGGCCGACCAGGTGGTCGAGTGCGAGCTGCTGATTGTCGGCGGTGGGCTGGCGGGCACTGCCGCCGCCTACGAGAGCCTGCTGCTAGGCCACACCGTCTGCATGACCGAGCTGACCGACTGGGTGGGTGGGCAGATTTCGTCCCAGGGCACCACCGCGCTAGACGAATCGCGGGAGCAGCGCCGCTTGCTGTTTTACTCGCGGGGGTATAAAGAACTGCGCGATCGCGTCGAGGCCAAGTACGGCGAGCTTAACCCTGGCCAGTGCTGGGTGAGTGCTAGCTGCTTTATGCCCGCCGATGCCAACGCTATTCTCATGGACATGCTGGCAGACGCCGAGCGCGAGGGCGGCGGTGAGCTGCGGTGGTTCCCCAACACCGTGGTCAAAGACCTAACCCTAAATGCCGATGGCACCCACATCGACGAGGTGATCGCCATTCGCCATAGCCCGGCACCCGGCACCGCGCCGCTGAATACTGACTTTCTCTCCGAGATCATCGAAGACGCCTACACCTTTGACGACTCGGCCCGCCTCAGCAAAGAGATCATTCAGTTTGTGCCCGCAGGTATTGTGCCCAAGCGCGGCGAGGGCGACGTAGAGCGCCGGGTCGACTGGTTTGTGGTCGAGGCCACCGAGACCGGCGAGCTCATCGTACTGGCCAATGTGCCCTACGAGCTGGGGCTAGACCCCAGGTCGCCCCTCAACCCCTCTTCGCCCGTGGCCGAGCGCGACCCCTACTGCACCCAGGGCTTTACCTACACCTTTGCGATGGAGCGCACCGCCGAGGCCCAGACCTTTGAGGTGCCCGAGTTCTACAGCATCTACGAGCCCTACTACAGCTGGGAACGGGAGCGCCCCCAGTTGCTCACCCCCCAAGATCACTTCGACTTTGTGTTTACCTACCGTCGTCTGTGGAGTGAGAGCCCCCGGCGCACTGGGGAGCGCATCTTTGGTGCCCCCCGCCCCACCCCCGGCGACATCTCCATGCAAAACTGGACCTGGGGCAACGACTATCGCCCCGGCACCTTCCGCGACAACCTGATTTTGACCGAAGACCAGCTGCGGGAGAGCGGTCAGCTAGCGCCCGGCGGCTGGCTGGGGGGCCTGCGCACCGACACCCTGCGCAAGGGCGAAGAAAATGCGATCGGCTTTTTCTACTGGCTGACCACCGGCACCACCGACTCTCAGATCGACGACTCGTGGAAAGAGCCGGAGCCCTACAACATTTACCTACAGGGGCTCGACTCGCCCATGGGCACCGCCCACGGGCTGTCAAAATATCCCTACATTCGCGAGGCTAGACGTATCATTGGTCGCCCCGCCTACGGCTACGAAAGCGGCTTTATGATCAGCGAGATCGACTTCTCGTGGAATGACTTTGCCTCTGAGTTTTACCGCGAAAACCTCGACCAGAGCACCTTCACCTCCATGCGCCGCTATCTCGCCGGGCTGGATACGGTGGATACCTTTATGCCGGGGGCCGACCCCAATGAGTTTCCGATTCGAGGGCGATCGCGCATGTACCCCGACACCGTGGGCATTGCCCAGTACGCCATCGACTTTCACCCCTGTATGCGCGACTACCCCGCCGAAGCCCCCGGCAACATTGAGCGCCCCGGCGTGCGCCAGGCCCACGGGCAGGCCTACCCAGCCCAGATTCCCCTGCGGGCGATGATTCCCCAGCGGGTAGACAACATGCTGGTGGCCAGCAAGAGCATTGCCGCCAGCTACAGCGCCGCTGCCGCCTACCGGGTGCATTCCTTCGAGTGGTCGGTGGGGGCAGCTGCGGCTCACTCCATCGACTTCTCGCTGCGCAACGGGGTGCTGCCCTACGAGCTAGTTGACAATTTGCCCAGCCACGAGCCCCTGCTTGAGCAACTGCGGGCCGAGCTAGACGCCAGCGGCAACCCCACCAAGTTTCCTAACACTTCGATCTTCAACGAAGACTGGACTGAGTGGAAGCCTTGGTAGGGCGATCGCACACCTGTGAAAGGTTGGCCATCTTCTAAAGATAGGCCAACCACACTTCCCAAGAGGCCGATCGCTCGCTGAGATTGATAACGTCCTCAACCCATCTGCTGTTCCATATCGGCGATCTCTAGGCGAGTTTTGATCACCGTGTCGGGGTTGAGACTGATGGAGTCAATGCCTTGCTCCACCAAAAATCTCGCGAACTCGGGGTAGTCACTCGGCCCCTGACCGCAGATACCGATCTTGCGGTGGTACTCCTTAGCAGTTTGAATGGCCATTTTCACCATGCGCTTGACCCCTTCGCTGCGCTCGTCAAACAGGTGGGCCACCAGGGCCGAGTCGCGATCGAGACCCAGGGTGAGCTGGGTGAGGTCGTTGGAGCCGATAGAGAAGCCATCGAACACCTGGCTAAACTCGTCTGCCAGCACCACGTTGTTGGGCAGCTCGCACATGACGTAGACTTGCAGCCCGTTTTCGCCCCGCACCAGGCCGTGGCGGGCCATTTCTTTGAGCACGCGGCGACCCTCGTCGGGGGTGCGGCAGAAGGGCACCATCAAGATCACGTTGGTGAGCCCCATGTCATCGCGCACCCGCTTGAGGGCGCGGCACTCTAGGGCAAAGCCGTCGCGGTAGCGATCGTCGTAGTAGCGGGAAGCACCGCGCCACCCAATCATGGGGTTTTCTTCGCCAGGCTCAAAGCCGCTGCCCCCCAGCAGGTGGGCGTACTCGTTGCTCTTGAAGTCTGACAAGCGCACCACCACAGGCTTGGGATAGAAGGCGGCGGCAATGGTGCCCACCCCCTGGGCCAGCTTGTCGACAAAGTAGTCGGGTTTGTGGTCGTAGAGGTCGGTAAGCTTCTGAATCTGGCGCTTTTCGCCGCCGTCGGGCAGGCTGTCAAAATTGAGCAGGGCCAGCGGATGTACCTGAATGTGGTTGGCGATGATGAACTCTAGTCGAGCCAGACCGACGCCGTCGTTGGGCAGGGCCGCCAGGGTAAAGGCCAGCTCGGGGTTGCCCACATTCATCATGATTTTGGTGCGGGTTTCGGGCAGGCTGTCGAGCTGAGTGGTCTCGATGCGGAAGGGGATCGCGCCCCGGTAGATTGCCCCCTCTTCGCCCCCGGCACAGGTGACGGTGACAGGTTCGCCCGTGGTGAGCAGCTGAGTGGCGTTGCCTGTGCCGACGATCGCCGGAATGCCCAATTCGCGCGCAATGATGGCGGCGTGGCAGGTGCGCCCCCCCTGGTCAGTGACGATCGCACTGGCCTGTTTCATAATCGGCTCCCAGTCGGGGTCGGTGCGGCTGGTGATCAGCACCTCACCGGGGCGAAACTGGGCGATCTGGTTCACCTCCAGGATGACGCAGGCGCTGCCCTGGCCGATCAGGTCGCCCACCGCGCGACCTGTGGCCACGGGTTTCACCCCATCAGGCAGATCGAGAATGTACGATCGCAGCTCGTTTTGCGACTTCTGCGACTGCACGGTCTCAGGCCGAGCCTGAACGATAAACAGCTCTCCGGTCAGCCCGTCCTTAGCCCACTCGATATCCATCGGGCTGGGGGTGCCGCGCAGCTGGGTGTAGTGGTCTTCGATGGTGCAGGCCCACTGAGCCAGCTGCAAAATGTCGTCTTCCTCGATGGCGTAGCGGTTTTGGTCGGCCAGGGGCACCGGTTCGTTTTTGGTCAGCTCAGTACCCGTGGTGTCGTAGACCATGCGCAGCGCCTTGGTGCCCAGGCGCTGGTTGAGAATGGGTTTGTGGCCCGACTTCAGCGTCGGCTTAAACACCACGTACTCGTCGGGGTTTACCGTGCCCTGCACCACATTTTCGCCCAGACCGTAGGCGGCGGTAATCAGCACCGCATTCTGAAAGCCAGTCTCGGTGTCGATAGAAAACATCACCCCCGAGGTGGCGAGGTCAGAGCGCACCATGCGCTGAATGCACACCGACAGGGCCACATCAAAGTGGTCAAAGTGCTTGGTGGTGCGGTAAGAGATAGCGCGATCGGTAAACAGCGAGGCGTAGCACTTTTTGCAGGCGATCAGCACCGCCTGGTCGCCGTAGACGTTGAGGTAGGTCTCTTGCTGGCCGGCAAAGCTGGCGTCTGGTAAATCTTCGGCGGTGGCGCTAGAGCGCACGGCCACATCGACCTCGGTGTAGGCGTGGTCTGACAGGCACGACTCATCTCCCAGGCAAAAATTCTGGCCTGCCTGTTCACACATCTGGTGGTAAGCCGTCAGAATAGCGGCCTTGAGATCGTCGGGGAAGGTGGCGTTAAGAATCAGCGATCGCGCTTTGCGCCCCCGTCGCCTCAGCTCCGTGACGTCGTTGATGTCAAAGCCGCCCAGCACCGCCCGCAGCTGGGCATCGAGCCCGGTTTTCTCAATAAAGTAGCGGTAGGCGTGGGAGGTGGTGGCAAACCCCGTCGGCACCCGAATGCCCTGGGGAGTCAACTGCTGAATCATCTCGCCTAACGACGCGTTTTTGCCGCCCACGATGGGCACATCGTCGAGACGCAACTCGTCAAGCCAGAGCACCAACTGTTGATCGCGCTGCACTAGAGACTGCTGAACCACAGATGTAGCTACCATGCCACCACCTCAAAAGACTATTCGCAACGGTCGGCACGATACAACAGCCCCCCAGAGTTACCCGCGTACCAGAGCCGATAATCAGAGATTTTGCCTGGGCAAGGCTGGGCCAACGCACCGTACATCTTCATGCTAAAAAGCCAGGGATCAGCTCACAAGCTTGTTTAACTTTTCGTGTCTCGAATGCAATAGATGTATACAACCCTCAAGCGCTCGAAGAGGAAGCTCGCTCCCCCAGCAAACCCTTGAAACCGTTGTTACAGTTATTCATGAACACCACACAGCAGGTGACCATGGATAGCCGCGAACTCGCCCAATTTATTGAAGCCCGAGATGGTATCTCTAAACCCTGGCTATTGGTGTTGCTCAGGTTAAAAAAGCTGGAAGAACGCAAAGACACCACGGCCCCTGAGGTCTACATCGAAGAACTCAGCGCCCTGCACAAAGAAATGATGGGGCTAGGGGAATGGTGGGTCGGCAACGAGGATCAGTTCTTAAACCCTTAGGGTACGGAGAGTTTTGAGTCAGAGATGCAGCGCCTACCGTGAGCACTCAGCATCTAAAACTCAGGTAATTGGGCTCGCCCGCAGGAACCTGTCTAGCGATCGATCGCCCCTGACGCCTTAGACTATTAAGAAGCGTTGCAAATGATATCGTGACCAATATTCTCTCTCGTCCGCGCCAGCGTCAGGTCCAGGCGCTACCTCTGAGCACCCTCTGGGGTGACATGCTTACGGTATTTTGGGGCGACTGGCTCGACCTGCGGGTGCGCATTCCCCAGGTGGCGGCGTCGGGTCTGGTGTCGCCGCTGATCTACATTCTGGCCTTTGGTCTGGGGCTGGGCAGTGCGATCGACCAGGTGGCGACACCGCCAGCGGGCGACAACTATTTAGAGTTCATTTTGCCGGGCATGGTGGCGCTGTCGTCGATGGTGATTAGCTTTGGCGGCACTACGTTCTCGATTTGCGGCGATCGCCTCTTCACCAAAACCTTTGAAGAAATGCTGCTCTACCCGGTGCACCCCCTGGCGCTGCACCTGGGCAAAATGCTGGCGGGCATCGTGCGCGGCCTGATGACCGCAGGCTCGGTAATTTTGGTGGCGATTATTTTCACCGGGCGGTTTTGGAGCTTTATCAACCCGCTGTTTTTGCTGTTGGTGGTGCTCAACTGTGCCGTGTTTGCGGGCCTGGGGGTGCTCGTCGGCCTCAATGTCAAATCCCTGGAGAGCGTGGGCCTGTTCAACAACTTTTTGATCGTGCCGATGTCGTTTCTCGGCGGTACGTTTTTTGACCCGGCGACGCTGCCCGTGGCGCTTAAGGCGATCGTCTACCTGCTGCCCTTGACCTACACCACCATTGGTCTGCGGGCGGCGGCCTACAAGCCTTTGGCAGAGTTTCCCTGGTTTACGATTCCAATTTTGGTGGTGGCAGCGGCGGTGCTGGCGGCGATCGGTGCGCGCCAGTTTTCAACCCAGCAAGATTAGGTGAGCCACACGAGGAGAAGGAGCCATGTATCGACTCTATGACTATCCTCCTTCGGGTAACGGTTACAAGGTCAGATTGTTGCTGTCGCAGTTGGCGATCGCCTTCGACTATGTCGAGCTAGATATTCTCAAAGGCGAAACTCGCACCGCCGAATTTTTAGCCAAAAACCCCAATGGGCGCATTCCTCTGCTAGAACTTGAGCCGGGTCACTACCTAGCTGAATCAAACGCAATTTTGTTTTATTTGGCCAAAGGAACACCCTTTTTGCCAGAAGACACGCTGGCTCAAACCCAGGTGTTGAGCTGGCTATTTTTTGAGCAGTATAGCCACGAGCCCAACATTGCCACCCCTCGGTTTTGGCTCTGTCATACGCCTGAACTGGATGAGTATCAAACAATTGCTTTGCCCCAAAAGCAGGCACAGGGCTACCAGGCCTTAGCCGTGATGGACCAGCATTTGGCAAATCATCGGTACTTTGTTGCAGAGCAGTACACCATTGCCGATATTGCCCTATATGCCTATACCCATGTGGCCAACGAGGGCGGCTTTGAGCTAGAGCGCTTTGGCCATATCTCTCGCTGGCTAAAGGATGTGGCAAATCAGCCGGGGTATGTACCCATTACTCAGACAGACTTCTCAGCCTAAAGATTGGTATTGAGCTGGAGGCTCTCGCCTGAGTTGGCATGGGTCTTCGGCTCTACTATCTGCCTGACCTAAGAAATTCTGGCGTTGCTGAACCGACGCATAAATTTGGGTAGGGGCAAACGGCCGTTTGCCCTGACGAGAACCGTTGGCATTTTTGATTCATACCTGTATCCAGCAACGACGAAATTCTAATGAGGGGGATCAGCCAGACTCTATCTAAAGATTTACCCAGCTGATTGCCTGACACATCTCCAAAGTAGGTTGGGCGCAGCGCAGCGAGACCCAAACCCCGTCGAGAATTTCGGCGTTGTATCAGTCAGCCAGGTTACCCAGACCCAGGGGTTTCATGTCGGAAGTTATAGAGAGAGCCTACTCCCTGGGCAGATGCTGCCACCTGGGCCAGTCTCCATAATGGCCCCATTGGCTTTAGGCCTGATGCTATTTACCCTTCCCCAAGGAGAATCCCCATGCTGCGCTACGCGTTAATTTTTCTGGTTGTGGCCCTCATTGCTGCCTTTTTTGGCTTTAGCGGCGTCGCGGCTAGTGCCGCTGGCATTGCCCAAATCTTGTTTTACATTTTCTTAGCCATTTTTGTGGTGTCCCTCATCATGAACTTTATCAAGAGCGCCTAGCCCACTCCTGAGCAGTGCCTAGTCTGCACCCTGGGAAAACAACAAACACCTTCGGCATTTTTGTCGCTAGTCTTGGCCTAACCCATGGGTCTAAGGTTAAACCGTGAGCGGTAAAGTCATTCCTCAAACCGGAGGGATGACTTTGTCATAGCCAGGTTATAAAGTCCTTTGCCTACCCCATCCCTGCGCCCCATCTCTGCGACTGGGTCATTGGCATCAACCCGCCGCTACTTTACTCCTCGTAGGGCCACTCTCCAATTTTTGGCCTTAGTTTTGGTGCGAGCGGTGACATGCCATACTCGGCTGCCAGAGAGGTGGTTGACAACGGCTACTACGCCGATCAGAGCCTTAAGCCAAAAATAAACCGGTGAGAGCAGGCAGTACAGCCAGCCGTGGCGCTGGGTATAGGGCGAGGTGGGCGATCGCAGCTTCACCGCCACCGCCACCTGCACCACCATGCTGAGGGTGAGCAGCCCCATGAGCACCAGGTTGAGGGTTTCAAACCCCAGATCGCGGTTGCGATCGCTGATGGCAATGCTCAGCAGCATGGGCACTACCTGCCACACCACGGGGTAAAAGCCCTGGCTAAACAGCAGCATGAGCACCCAGTAGGGCTTTTGGGCGGCGTCTAGGTGGGGCGATCGCAGCACCCTACCCAGGTGCAGCCCGGCCACCTCCAGCCAGCCCTGGCTCCACCGCTGGCGCTGAAGCCACAGCCCGCGCAGGTTGTCGGGAGCTAGCTCGGTGGTGACAATGGCCGGGTCGTGCACCAGCCGACAGCCCCCCACCAGCCCCCGAATAGTCACGTCAATATCTTCGGTCAGCCGGGTGTGGTGAAAGCCCAGGTGCCGCAGGGCCGGAGTGCGCCAATAGCCATTGGACCCGCCAAATAGGGCGGTGTCAGCCAGCAGCGATCGCCCGTAGTGGCTAACCCCATAGATGCACTCAAACTCTACCCCAATCAGCTGGGTGAGCCAGTTATCTGAGGCATTGCGAATCACGTTGCGCCCCTGCACCACGTCGTAATCACCCCGGTAGAGCCAGCCCCAGGCCCGGCTCAGACAGTCGGCGGCAGGGTGATGGTCGGCATCAAAAATGCCCGTCATGGTGCCCTGGGCCACCTGCAACGCCGCATTCAGGTTTTCGGCCTTAGAGTGGCTGTCGGCTACCGGCAGCAGCACCAGGGCTGGGTATCGCCGCGCCAGGTCTTGCAGACGGGCCTCTACCGGCAACGGGGTGGGGGTGTTGTAGGCCAAAATGATCTCCCAGCCCTGGGCCGGCGGGGTGACCTGGGTCAGCCAGTGCATTAGGGTTTCTTCAATGATGTCTTGCTCGTTGGGGAGGTAGGCCGCCACCACGACTGACGTAAAGGGCATCACCTCAGGCCTGGCCGCCAGATAAGAGGTCTGGCCCTGATCTGGCAGTCGAACCCCAGATCGAGCCCCCCAGCCCCAGCGCTGTAGCAGCCCTCGTTGAGACACAGCAGCTCGGCTACGGCTGCTCAAGACCACGGCAACGGTCTCAGCATTGATCACCACCAGGCCCACGGCAGAGATGATCAGCAGCGCCACCTGCAACAGCCCCAGGCTATAGCCCTGGTTTAACCAGGGTATATAGACCGCCATCGGCATCCACAGCAGCCAGGTGCTCAACCATAACCCTCGCCGGGCTACTACCAGCACCGGCCCAGCCCACCGCGCCAAGCTTGACTTCATTGGCAGCATCAACTCCTTGTCTTAGGCGTCGTCATCGACGAACTCTGGCTGTCCACTACCGGGTATCGGCCAGTCAGAATTTTCGCCGCCGATATAGCAGGTTTCGATCACCACGTATTCGCGGCTAAATTGCTCCAGGGCATTGACTAGCACATCGAGGGCCAGGGCGTCGCTGGTACCTAGGTCAAACCAGCAGCGCGCCCATAGCCCCTGGTACTGCACTTCACCCATATTGTGCATAAGTGACACCATGCTATTGCCCAACTGCTCTTGCTGGTAGGGCATATAGCTAATGTCTAAACCAGTGTCTTGCACCTGAAGGTTTTCGGCATTAAAGCCGCCTAGCTTCCCCAAAAAAAACCACGACGAAAAGACTTCGTCGATGTACTGCTGCTCCATGGTGGAGGGCACGGTTTCAAACTTGAGCCAGACCCATAGGTTAAAGAAGTCACACTCACGAAATTCGACCTGCATAGTTAAGCCCCATACTGCATTACTCAGCATAGGGCTTAATTTGCCATAACTAGCCTGGCCTAGCCTTGACTCAATCCCGAGCGATCGGCACAGACGGGGCCGTCTACGCCCTCCGCCAGGCAGGCTTCAAAGGCGATTTGTCGCGCTGTTGACACCGGCAACTGATCGGCATAAGTGAGGGCAGAGCGGTAGTAGGGCAGGCTGGCGGCGGGCTGCTGCTGAAGATAGAGAATTTGGGCTTTGAGGTAGAGCAGATCGGGATTCTCAGGGGCTGCCGCCAGAGCTTTGTCGACTTCGACCAGGGCCTCGCTGTAGCGCTCGAGGTCGCGCAGGCCAATGGCTACGCCCCGGTGAACCAGGTAGTCGGGGCTGCCGTTTTGCAGCCGGGCGATCGCCTGGTCAGGGTTGGCAAAGGGCAGATTTACCGCCAGCAGCAGATCCATAAACCCCTTCAGCAGGCTGAGCTCAGGATCGTTGCGATCGATGCGCTCGGCGGCATCTAGCTCGCTAAATACTCGCTGAAGCAGGCGCAGGGCGGTGGGGGTGCCCCGAGCAATGCCCTGGGTTTGCAGCACGTGGGCTCCTTCCATAAAGATGCCGACGGCAGCGTAGAGGTGGCCCCGCAGGGGGTCGGTGGCCTTGAGGGCTGCCGCTGCTGACTGGGTGTTGCTGGCCTGCTCGGCCAGACCATCGAGGTCTTTGTTGAGGTAGCCCAGGGCGGCGGCGATCGCATAGTTCATCGGCTCGGCGGGCTCGGCGGCGATCGCCTGGCGCACCAGGGTCTGGGCCGAGGTGTAGTTGCCCTCATAAAAGAGAGCCGTAAACACCGCCTCGGTCTTGTCGCCGATGGCGTGAGGATCGTTGGGGCGGAAGGGGTCGCCCGCCTGGGCCGTCATCGGTGCCAAGGCCAAAAAAGCCGTGGTCAGAGTACCCGCCAGCAGCGCCTTCAGGCGCAAGCCGGAGCGCCGGTTGAGGCACCGGCGAGAAGAAATACGGTGAGGAGAAAGAACCATAGTGCGTTAGTGCTCGTTAGGACCTATAACCTGAAGGTAGACCTGTAGCGGGTGGTAGAGCGCAATTGACCCACTCAACTATCGTGATGCTGGATAGGCCAATTGTGGCGAATTCTAGCGGTGTTTGCGCAGGGAATGTTACAGAAGCTACACTGGCCTAGCCCCTGTCACCCCTAAAGCCGACATCCCAGGGCACACTAGAGAAGCTGGCGGCATTACGTTGTCAGCATGGGTGATTAAGCCGGGCCTCGTTGGGCCAATCTCCCTCGTTGTTTTGCCTTCGAAGTTGAATGCTCTACCTTCGCCAGCTCAGCTACCACCCCCCCGCCAGCCCTCGCGCCATTCTCGACCAGATTTCGCTGGAGCTGCCTCCCCAGCAGATGGGGTTGATCTACGGCCCCAGCGGCTCGGGCAAGAGCACACTGCTAGAGCTGATGGCTGGCTTTGCCCAGCCCACCACCGGCAGCATTCAATGGCGCGAGCAGACCCTCGATCCCGAGTCGCTGCGCCAGCTGGCGGGGCTAGTGTTTCAATTCCCTGAGCGTCACTTTTGTGGCCACAGCCTGCTAGAAGAGCTGCGCCTGGGGCACCCCGAGCTGCCCCGCAGCGAAGTTGAGCAAGCTCTGCGGGCCGTGGGGCTCGATCAGCTGTCGCTCCAGGCGGCTCCCCACGCCCTCAGTGGCGGGCAGCAGCGGCGGCTGGCCCTGGCGGTGCAGCTCATTCGCAAGCCCTACCTGCTGCTGCTCGACGAGCCCACGGCGGGCCTCGACTGGTCAATGCGACAGCAGATCATTGCCCTGCTCAAGCAGCTCAAGCAAAACTGGACTCTGCTGGTGGTCTCCCACGATGCCGACGAGTTGGCCGCCCTCGCCGATCGCTGCTGGCGGCTCGACCACGGGCGGCTCAGCCCAGTGCCCCTGGGCACCCTGTCGTCAGCCGCCGCCTAGAGGAAACCCCAATGGATGCCCTACCCACCTACGGCGATCGCTGGCAGAGCACCCTGCACTGGCAGCCCACCGAAGCTCAGCAGCAGCGCTTTCAGCAGCTGTACGAGGCCATTTTGGCCGCTAATCAGCAGGTCAATCTGACCCGCATCACTAGCCCCGACGATTTTTGGGAAAAGCACCTGTGGGACTCAATCCAGGGGGTGGAGCCATGGCTGAACTCCGACCGTGCGTTGCCCCTCAAGGTAGTAGATATTGGCACCGGCGGCGGCTTTCCGGGGCTGCCGGTGGCTCTGGTGTTTGACCACTGGGCGATCGCCCTCCTCGACGCCACCCGCAAAAAGCTAACCGCTCTTGAGACTGTCTGCGAGACTCTAGGTCTGAGCGATGTCAGCTACCTGCCCCAGCGGGCTGAGCAGGTGGCCCACCAGCCCCAGCACCGCGAAGCCTTTGACCTGGCTCTGCTGCGGGCCGTTGGCCCGGTCAACACCTGCGCTGAGTACGCCCTGCCGCTGATCAACCTAGGCGGCCAGGCGGTGCTCTACCGAGGCCAGTGGTCAGCGGCCGAGGAAGCCGGGCTGAAGGCCATCTTGCCGCGTCTGGGGGGCAAGCTAGTGGAGGTGCGATCGCAGACCACTCCCCTCACCCAGGGCGTGCGCCACAACGTCATTCTCACCAAGGTCGATCGCACCCCAGACAAATTTCCGCGTCTGCCGGGCATACCGTCTAAGTCACCGTTGGTATAAGGCATGGCCTACTATCGCTGCCAGCCTGACGCCTTTGCCCCCGCTTACCTCCACAACCTGCGGGGGGCCATTCAGGCAAGTCGCTATTTCGCCACCAATAACCTCAACCGCGACTTTGTCGGCACCAAGGGGTTTTCAGTGGTGTTTAAGCAGACGGGCCGAGCCGAGGTCGATCGCCAGTTTCCCTACTTCAAGCCTTACCTCGATTTGGCCCTGCGGCCCGACTGCAACGCCTTTTACCTCAACCCGCTGTTGCTCAAGCAGGGCTCACGGGTTGACCCCCACATCGATCGCTCCCTGCGCTCCTACTGCAAGACCATCGACCCGCCCGATCAGGTGAGTGTGCTCTACGTGCAGGTGCCCACCGACCTCGCCAGCGGTGAGCTGGTGTTGCAGCGGGGGCGGCAGCGGGTGGCCCAGATCAAACCCCAGGCGGGGCTGCTGCTGCACTTTCAGGGCGACTTGACCCACTCGGTCAATGCCATGGCCAGCGGTGGCAGTCGTCTCAGCCTGGTATGCGAGCAGTACGCCCTCGACGATGACACCCTGTGGGATATCCCTGAGTTTTTAATCGAGTCAAGGGCTTCAGCGGCTAAACCCAGCCGCTGAGAAACGAGGCAGCTGGCCCATCACAATCCATCGCTCAAATCACAGTCTATGATTTGACCATGGCCACATTAGCCACCCCGCCCGTTTTGATCTATGAACCTCCCCGAAGACCCCGAAACTCCCATCCAGATCAACATCGTGCCGATGATCGATGTGGTCTTTGCGGTGCTGGCGTTTTTTATTATTTCTAGCCTGTTTCTCACCCGCAGTGAAGGGCTGCCCGTGGCCCTGCCCGCCGCCGAGACTGCCGAAGCTCAGGCCCAGCGCCAGGTCGTGGTCACCCTCAATGCGGCGGGTGAGATCTTTGTCGGCGACCGAGCCGTGAGCGCCGATCAGCTGGTAGAAGCCATTCAAAGCCTGGGCACCGTGAGCGACGGCGGCTTGGTGGTGATACGGGCCGACGCGTCAGTGAGCCACGGTCAGGTGGTGGCGGTGATGGATCGACTGCGGGCACTGCCAGGGGTACAGTTGGCGATCGCCACCGCAGGCGGGATGGACTAGGGCCATGGTGCTACAGCTAACGTTGCAGCTAATGGTTTTGCCGGAGTGGCTAGGCGCTGCGGTGCACCAAGTGCTGGTGCCCCTCTGCTTTGTGCTGGCCTGGGGGCTAGTGGGCCTCATTGCCTGGAACCTGATCACGGCGGTGCGCGACGGGGTCACCCGAGCCACGGTCATGCACAAAGTGCCCTGTGCCGACTGTCGCTACTTCACCAATGACCACCGCCTCAAGTGCCCCCTTCACCCCAAAATTGCTCTCTCAGAGGCAGCCATTGACTGTAGAGACTACGAAAGTGCTGGGCTGATGTAGGACTGACTGAAAGCGGTTCTGGTACTGACTATGAAAGCATTGTTCACTGGCGGCGTTAAATGGCAGCTTCTGTTGAGCAGATCGCTTTAGCAGAGCCTGGGCAGTAGATCAGTATTAGTTTTATGCCAGAGAGAAAATGCCAGAGAGAAATTCATTGGGCTCAAGGTACTTTACCGGGTGTGCGGTGTGGGCGTTTAAGGGTTGGGTGGGCGAGCTCTACCCCCCCGGCAGCAAGGCGGGAGATTTTTTGCAGCTCTACGGCGATCGCATGACGGCGGTTGAGGGCAACACCACCTTCTACTCTATGCCCGACGCCAAAACCATCGATCGCTGGGCGGCCACCATGCCCCCTGGGTTTCGGTTTTGCCCCAAGCTGCCCCGCGCCTTCTCCCACCAGGGCAAGTTGGTACCTTTTGTGGAGGCGTCTCACCGGTTTTTGCAAACCCTCGCGCCTTTAGGCAACCGCCTGGGGCCGCTGTTTGTGCAGCTGCCACCCACCTACAGCCCCGAGCAGCTGGCTGACCTGCGCGACTTTTTAACCCGCTGGCCCCGGCAGCAGCACCCCATCGCGGTAGAAGTGCGCCATTTCGACTGGTTTGCCGAGCCCCAGGCCACCCGGCTCAACCAAATGTTGACCAGCCTGGGCGTGGGCCGGGTCTTGTTGGATACGCGCCCCATCTACGACTGCATCGATACCACCGACGACGACCCCCAGATTGGCTCCGAGCGCAAGAAACCCAGGGTACCCCTCCAGCCCGAGGTAACGGCCCCTTTTACAATCATTCGCTACATCAGCCACCCTGACCTGGCCTACAACCAGACCTACTTCGACGAGTGGGTGCCCCGGCTACGCCAGTGGCTAGCCACCGGCACCGACGTCTACTTTTTTGCCCACTGCCCCCAGGAGGCCAAATCGCCAGCGGTGGCTCGCGCCGTATATCACCAGCTGCAGCAGGCCGGGGCCACCCTGCCCGACCTACTGTGGGATCAGGTCGAACGACAAAGGGCCGAGGAATCGTCTTCCTCGACCCAGCTAAGCTTGTTTGGATAATGTGGTTTGGGTGGATATTGGGTTGGAACCTATCGAAATCGATAGTCTAAATCGCTAGTCGTTTTCCCAGTCTTCGCGGCCCATGAGGTCGCCGACGCGATCGCGCAGCAAAAACCCCGAAGACTCAAGCTCAGCTTCAACCATCTCCCACTCGCGGGCAGGAATGTGGCGGCACAGGGTGTAGATGGGCTGCTGACGGCTCACCATACCCTTTTGCACCAGCTGTCGGGCTTCGTCGCGGATGAGATCGAGAGAATAATGGAGGGACTGAAGCATGCCTAAAACCCAGAAACAACGGAGGAGCTGCACGAGACGGAAGTCAAATAAGCCAGTCAAGAATCTTTGGATTCCGTATCCCAGTTTACTGATAGTTTTTAGGATTTGGCTAGTCAGCTCTGGCTTATTGTCGCCTTAATCACCAGGCGGTGCCATTAACAAATGCTGAATTTTTCCTTTAACACACCACAGGATTGTAACGAAACCGAGACATGCGATTCTTGCATAAATATATGCATTTATTGCATTTCGGCCCAAAAACAGTCTCTCTCGCAAAGTTGCGGCCCTTTAAATTTTCCGAAATTCACCAGTGGGCTTAGGTAGTCTAAAAGAGGGCTTCAGCAGCGCCAATTAGTCCTGCCTTGCCAGGCTAGATCTACCGTCAGCGTTTCCCCTCGCCGTCAAGCTACCGGGAGGACAGACCATGGGCGTGACCGACGAACTGTTTTATCGAGCCAACGATATGTGCCGCCGCCGGGCCTACCAGCAGTGGCATCGAGGTCAGAGCAAGCAGCAAATTTTGCGATCGCAGGTGGGTTTTCAGACGGTGACCGCCTCCCGGCCCCAGCCCTGTCGGGGCTGCGCTCACTACCATGGCATTGCCTATGGCACCAGTCGCCGCACGGTGCTGATCTGCGCCATTCATCCCTACGGCTGGCAGCGGGGCGGTGGCTGTCCCGATTGGCAAGATCAAACCGTAGAGCCGTCTGATTAATCGACGCTGCCGTCAATCGCCTATCCAGGCAGTCTGCAATCTGACGGCGGGCGCGGTCGGGCCTAGGGTCGCCACCGGCCCCAAGACTCGGGCGGTTGGGGCGGTTTTAGGTTAGTGGAGAACCGTCTCAGCAGTATGGTGGTAGTCTGTTGGGTGTTAACCATGCTCAGTCGTCACAGTGCTATGGACGTTATGCCTCAGCTTTCCGTTCAGCTTCTCAACGGTTCTCCATTGCCGCCCATTGCTATCGAGTTGTGGTCAATCGAGGGGCTGTTGCGGCCCGTCAGTCTAGAAGCGGCTGACGATAGCTTCAGCAGCTATTTTGCTGGGTTTGAGAGTGCTAGCCTGGTTGGGGCGGCTGGTGCTACCCCCGCGCAGGTAGGCCCCCTGTCTCCGGTGGTGGGCCAATATTTTGACCAAGACTTTTTGGGCGATATGGGCGCTGTCTTGAACAACTTTGTTGAGTCAGGACAGTTGTGGGCGATGCTGTTCGGTATTGTGGTTGGCTATATGATTCGCAATCTGACGGCCTTTTAGACAGCTTTTTACGTCATGCAAACGCCCCTTCCCCAAACCTGGAGCCAGCGGTTTGAGACCGCTCTACACCCGGCGATCGCGCAGTTTAACGCCAGCATCGGCTTTGACATTCAGCTGATTGAGTACGACCTCACTGGCTCTGAGGCCCACGCCAAAATGCTGGTCAAAACCGGCATCATTAGCCCCACCGAGGGCGAGCAGATCGTCCATGGCCTAGAGACCATCCGGCAAGAATACCGTCAGGGCAAGTTCACCCCAGGGGTAGAGGCTGAGGATATCCATTTTGCTGTGGAGCGCAGGCTGACCGAGCTGATCGGCGACGTGGGCAAAAAGCTGCACACCGCCCGCAGCCGCAACGACCAGGTGGGCACTGACCTGCGCCTCTACCTGCGCGCCCAGATCGAGGCGATCCAAACCCAGCTGCGCCAGTACCAGGGCACCCTGCTGGGGCTGGCCGAAACCCATGTCGAAACCCTGATCCCTGGCTATACCCACCTGCAGCGAGCCCAGCCCCTCAGCCTGGCCCACCACCTGCTGGCCTACTTTGACATGGCCCAGCGCGATTGGGATCGCCTCCACGACCTGCAAAAGCGGGTGAATATTTCGCCCCTGGGCTGCGGTGCCCTGGCGGGAACCACCTTTCCGATCGATCGCCAGTACTCAGCTGAGCTGCTGGGGTTTGAGAAGGTCTATGGCAACAGCCTCGACGGGGTGAGCGATCGAGACTTTGCGATCGAGTTTGCCTGTGCCGCCAGCCTGATCATGGTGCACCTGTCGCGCCTGTCGGAAGAGATGATTCTCTGGGCGTCGGAGGAGTTCAGCTTTGTCACCCTCAACGACAGCTGCTCTACCGGCTCTAGCATCATGCCCCAAAAGAAAAACCCCGACGTGCCCGAGCTGGTGCGGGGCAAGACAGGCCGCGTCTTCGGCCACCTGCAAGGGCTGCTGGTGATGATGAAGGGTCTGCCCCTGGCCTACAACAAAGACCTGCAAGAAGACAAAGAGGCCATCTTCGACACGGTGTCCACCGTGCGCGGCTGCATTGAGGCGATGACCATTTTGCTGGCGGAGGGCGTCAACTTCCAGGTGCCGCGTCTGCGCCAGGCAGTCAACGAAGACTACGCCAACGCCACCGATGTGGCCGATTACCTGGCCACCAAGGGGGTACCCTTCCGCGAAGCCTACAACCTGGTGGGTAAGGTGGTGAAGACATCGCTAGCGGCCAACAAGCTGCTGCGAGAGCTGACCCTAGACGAATGGCAGGCCATTCATCCCGCCTTTGAGGACGATATCTACGCAGCGATCGCCCCCCAGCAGGTAGTCTCAGCCCGCAACAGCTACGGTGGCACCGGCTTTGACCAGGTGCGCCAGGCCCTTCAGCGGGCCACCCAAACCCTCGGAGAAGCCTGATGATCAGCCTCTGCATGATCGTGCGCGACGAAGCCGCCACCCTAGCCCGCGCCCTGGAGAGTGCCCAGGGGGCCGTGGGCGAGATCGTCGTGGTCGACACTGGGTCTAGGGATGACACCGTGGCGATCGCCCAGTCTTATGGGGCCAAGGTTTACCACTTTGACTGGACTAATGACTTTGCCGCCGCCCGCAACGAGTCGCTGCGCCAGGCTACCGGCGACTGGGTGCTAGTGCTCGACGCCGACGAGGTACTGCTGCCCCCGGCTGTGGCACTACTGCAAAACCTCGACCAGGGCCAACCCCTAGGGCAGGTGGCCGCCGCCGATGTACTGGCCCTCAACCTGCTCCGTCTAGAGTTGGGTGCGCCCCAGACCCCCTACACCCTGATCACCCGCCTGTTCCGGCGGCAGCCAGAGATCACCTTCAACCGTCCTTACCATGAGACCGTCGACGAGAGCATTGCGGCACTCCAGCGGCAATCTCCCCACTGGCAGGTGGTCACCCTTACCGATGTAGCGATCCACCACACCGGTTACGATCCGGCGGTGGTAGTGCAGCGGGGCAAGTTTGATCGCGCCCGCACCACGATGGAGGGCTATCTGGCCGATCACCCCGACGATGCCTACCTGCTCAACAAGCTGGCCGCTCTCTACGTCGAGTCAGACCAGGCCGAGCGGGCGCTGCCTCTACTCGATCGCGCCCTGGGGCAGGCCAACGACCTTGACCAGCTGACTCGCTATGAGCTGCACTACCATCGCGCCCTGGCCCTAAGCGTTAATCAAGCCTCTCTAGAGAAGAATCGCCCCGGTGCAGCCGCTGACTATGAAGCGGCCCTGGCTGAGCCTATTCCCCCCGTGCTCAAGCTGGGAGCCTGGGTCAACTACGGCAGTCTGAAAAAAAACGAGGGTGATTTAGAAGGGGCGATCGCGCTGTTTGAGCAGGCGATCGCTGCCGACCCCAGCCTCGCTTTGGCCCACTACAACCTCGGCACCGCCCACCGCGCTCGGGGCTATCTCGACGAGGCGATCGCCGCCTACCGCCAGGCGATCGCCCTCGCCCCTAACTACCCAGAGGCCCACCAAAATCTGGGGGTAGCTCTGTTTAAGCTGGGCCAAATGCCCGAAGCACTCCAGGCCTTTCGGCGGGCGATCGACCTCTACGACAGGGTTAACCCCCCCGCCGCCGCCGACCTGCGCCAGGGGGTAAATAAATTAGGCCTGCCCGCATCGCTGATGGTGCAGGCAGGCCTGATGTAGCCTGATATAAGTTTAGGAAAAAGTCACTACTTGGCGTAGCGAGAGTCATTCCAGTCAAACTCACCCGTGGAGTTGGTGTGGCTTTTTTGCCACGACACTTCAGAACCGTAGGTACCGGGACGCCAGTAGTGGCCGTGCTCATGGTCTTGCTCAGCGGTGGGCATCTCGGGAGCCCCTGGACGATAGCGAGTGCGGTGAGACCCCTCTCCGACCTCAGCCTGAGGCTCAGCTTTTTGACCTAGGGCCGATCGCAGCCGATTGATAACGCCATCCCAGCTCAGGTCAGGCTGTCTAAGCATCTCCCGCAGGGCGTTGAGAGCGGCACTGGCGGTTTCGCTATCTTGCAATTGGAGGGGCTCAGAGGAGCGAATGGGATCGACCTGTACCGCCGCAAAGGCTTGGCGAACGGCACTCTTGATCTGGTTGTGAAACTCGCGCTTAGCTTTTTCGTACTGGAGCTGCCAGCCTTTTTCGCTAGAGGCATAGAGAGAGGGCAGGCGATTGAGGGCGTAGGTTTCTACCTCTACCTGCTTGAGATATTTCAGCATCCGGGGC
The DNA here is from genome assembly GCF_055795045.1 of Pseudanabaena sp. PCC 9330. Lineage (NCBI taxonomy): Bacteria > Bacillati > Cyanobacteriota > Cyanophyceae > Pseudanabaenales > Pseudanabaenaceae > Pseudanabaena > Pseudanabaena sp. PCC 9330. Next base: position 55,207 of record NZ_JAYFES010000090.1, read on the forward strand.
TGCATCCCCTTTACCTGTTTTTCCACTTCCTCGGCTACGAGAAGCTCCATCACGTTTATGTAGCCGTGTCTAGGAATGTCGTGTCTTGTTGTCATAACCAACCCCATGCTGACGATATGTGCGAATGCAACGGCCAAGGGCACCCGGTTGACTCATGAACACTCCTCAAATAGAGCGTTTAGCAGGTTTCAGCGGGTCTGTGTCTTGCCCAAGGCTTACCCCGATTCAGGAAAAAGCAGGGTTGTCCTTATCAAAGTCTTTTTTCTGTAGTTTTACCTAGAGAAAAACTACGGATCTCGAGGAGAGCAGACTGTGATTTTCCCAAGAAGCTAGGCCTAAAGCCTAGAAGCAATAACTACGAATACAAATTATCTAAGGGAGATTACGGAAAATCACCCTGACAGGATGCAACCCTCTCTAGTACATACACTAATTCACCCTTAGGGTAATAGTGCCAAACTTTCTCTGGTCGTTGCAACCGTAGTCACTAAAACGCTATTGGCTGTTTCAAAGGTTTACATCGGGGGCGATTCTGGGGCGCATGTGGGGCGATCGCAGTTGAGTTGTTAGGCTGCCATCGATTGCTCCCCCCACATGCGCCTTGCCAGCATTCCTCCCTCAAGCCCCCTTGAGAAAGGGGCAGTTTTTCCTCAAAGAGGATCGACTGCCCCCTGTTTACAGACACTTGCGATTACCCACCGGCTAGGGGGGAATCTATCCAGGCCAGCCGCCACATTTGTGCGCACCCAGTGGGCCTCTCATGGAGGGCGGCTAGGCGATCGCCCCCAGTCGATGGAAGGAGAGACGCTCGTTTTCAACATCCACGGCGATGGTGTCGCCTGGGGCAAAATCACCCCGCAGAATGGACTTGGCAATCTGGGTCTCTAGCTCACGCTGAATCGCCCGCTTTAGAGGGCGAGCCCCGTAGACGGGGTCGTAGCCCACCTCGGCCAAAAAGTCGAGGGCCGACTCGCTGAGGTTGACGGCCATCTTGCGGTCTTCAAGCCGGTCTTGGAGGCGGACGACTTGCAGTTTGACAATCTCCCGCAGCTGCGACTTGAGCAGACCGTGGAAGATAATCATCTCATCGACCCGGTTGAGAAACTCAGGGCGGAAGTTGCCGCGTAGAGCCTCCATCACACGGGCTTTCATTTCGTCGTAGCGGCTGTCATCGCCGGCCACGTCGAGGATGAACTGGGAGCCGATGTTGCTGGTCATAATGATGATGGCGTTTTTGAAGTCCACCGTGCGGCCCTGGGCATCGGTAACGCGGCCATCGTCGAGGATTTGCAGCATGATGTTAAACACATCGGGGTGGGCCTTCTCGATCTCGTCGAAGAGAATCACCGCAAAGGGGCGGCGGCGAATGGCCTCGGTGAGCTGGCCGCCCTCGTCGTAGCCGACGTAACCGGGAGGCGCACCGATCAGGCGGGAGACGGTGTGCTTCTCCATGTATTCAGACATGTCGATGCGCACCAGGGCCTCTTCGGTGTCGAACAGGTAGGCGGCCAGAGCCTTGGCCAGCTCGGTTTTGCCCACCCCCGTGGGGCCAAGAAAGATAAAGCTGGCGATCGGGCGATTGGGGTCCGCCAGTCCGGCCCGCGATCGCTGAATGGCATCGGCCACCGCCGTCACCGCTTCCTCCTGGCCGATCACCCGCTCGTGCAGCTCGTCTTCGAGCAGCAGCAGTTTTTGCATTTCCGACTGCACCAGCTTGCTCACCGGAATGCCCGTCCATTTAGAAATGATCTCGGCAATATCTTCTTCGGTGACCTCTTCGCGCAGCAGGGTTTTGCCAGTGGTCTGGGTGGCGGTGAGCTGGGTCTCAGCGGTTTCGAGCTGGCGCTGTAGCTCGGTGAGCTTGCCGTACTTGAGCTCAGCGGCTCGGTTAAGATCGTAGTCGCGCTCGGCCTGCTGAATTTCGATGTTGATCTGGTCGATCGCTTCTTTGACTGACTGAATGTTGTCGATGGTGTCTTTTTCAGACTGCCATTGAGCATTTAGGGCGCTTTGCTGCTCTTTAAGATCGGCTAGCTCGCGCTCGATCCGCTCTAGGCGCTCCAGGGAGGAGGCGTCTACTTCTTTCTTTAGCGACAGCCGCTCCATTTCGAGCTGGAGGATTTTGCGATCGACTTCATCCAGTTCCTCCGGCTTAGAGGTGATCTCCATTTTGAGTTTGGCGGCGGCTTCATCAACCAGGTCGATGGCCTTGTCGGGCAAAAAGCGATCGCTGATGTACCGGGTAGACAATGTGGCCGCCGCTACCAGGGCGCTGTCGGAGATTTTTACCCCGTGGTGGGTTTCGTAGCGATCTTTAAGGCCGCGCAAAATCGAAACCGTGTCCTCTACGCTGGGCTGATCGACGTAGACTTGCTGAAAGCGGCGTTCTAGAGCAGCGTCTTTCTCAATATATTTGCGGTACTCATCCAGCGTTGTCGCGCCGATGCAGCGCAGCTCGCCGCGAGCCAGCATGGGCTTCAGCAGGTTGCCCGCATCCATCGCCCCCTGGGTCGCGCCCGCGCCGACAACGGTGTGAATTTCGTCGATAAAGAGAACGATTTGCCCCTCGGAGTCGGTGACTTCCTTCAGCACTGACTTGAGGCGTTCTTCGAACTCGCCGCGATACTTGGCCCCGGCGATTAACGCGCCCATGTCGAGGGCGATCAGCTGACGGTCTTTGAGCGATTGGGGCACGTCGCCGTTGACAATGCGCTGGGCCAAACCCTCAGCGATCGCAGTCTTACCCACCCCCGGTTCGCCAATCAGCACCGGGTTATTTTTGGTGCGCCGCGAGAGAATCTGAATGGTGCGGCGAATCTCGTCGTCGCGGCCAATCACCGGGTCGAGTTTGCCCCGGCGGGCGGCATCGGTGAGGTCGCGCCCGTATTTTTCGAGCGATTGATACTTGCCTTCGGGGTTTTGATCGGTCACTTTTTGGGTGCCTCGAATGTCTTGAATGACTTGCTTGAGCTTGGCTTCGCTTAACCCGAGTTCTTGAAACAAAGCCTTACCAAAGCGGCTGTCGCCGGGGTAGGCCAAGATCAGGTGCTCGATAGAAATATAGTCGTCGCCGTAGTCTTTTTTGTACTTGTCGGCGCGATCGAGCAGGGTATCTAGCGATTTACCCAGGTATACCGAAGAGCCAGCCCCAGACACCTTGGGCTGGCTGTTGATGAAGGCTTCGGTGCGATCGCGCAGCTGAGTTCCGTTTACCCCCAGCTTGGCAAAAATACTGCTGGCGAGACCATCTTGGTCGAGCAACGCCAGCAGCAGGTGGTCGCTCTCAATCTGCTGCTGCTGGGCCTGCTTGGCGATATCCTGCGATCGCACAATGGCATCCCAAGCCTTTTCAGTAAACAAATTCTGGGTGGGTTGCATAGGTTCCGCTCTCCCGTGGCTGCTCCATAAAATCTCGCTTATGGTTGCATTGTAGAAAGAGTGGACGACTGAGCAGGGTCGGTGTTCACGATTGTTCTCAGGCGAGGTAACCGCCCCAGTCGGCAACTTATTAAATTGGCAAGACAAGTCGTGAATCTGATCAGACAAGCCTTGCCAGCAACATTAGCAATTAGGCATTGCGGTCATTTGCGTCAGCCCCTCAAAGGTAAGGGCCTCCAGTACTCCCATCATCGGTCACAGAGACTGGAGGCCCTTCTCCGGGCGCTAGTTGCAGCAGCTGTGTTTGCTGGCCGCCGGGGGCACGTCGTTGGCCGGGTTTTCGTCGAAGAAATTCAGCGGCTTGAGCATAAAGCCGACATAGGCGGTGGGCATCACCGGCCAGTCTTCGGCGCGGGGCACGTGGGTATGGGCAAAGGTGTACCACACCACCAGGTCGGTGTTGTCTACCGGGCGATCGGCCTCCGTCCACTGGGGCAGCCCTTCACCCCCAGGCGATTGGTTGGGGTAGTCACCTGTCGGAAATTTTTCGTCGGGGGCGTAGGGGGTAACCCACAGGTGCTTGGTCATGTAAGTGGCGCGCTTAATCACGCTGGCATGGGGGCGAGCCAGGGGCAGGGTGTTTTCGCCGGGCATGAGTTTGTAGGCGGTGGGGTTGCCCACGGCGTTGGTCTCGTTGGGGTTGACGATCTTCCAGTAGCGGGCCTTCATCGGGTCGATCAGCCGCTGGGCCTGTTTTTCGGTGGCGAGCAGGGTCGATTTGGCGTAGAAGGCGTTGCCGTAGGGGTTCAGAGCTTCGTCCTCTTCAGGCTCCACATCCACCTCGTAGACCGAGTTCTGCATGCCATCGATGCACATGTCCATGCGCACGTTGAAGATGTGCTGGTGGGCCGGGGCATAGAGCTGGGGGGCAATCAGGGTGCCGTACTTGGGGGTTTCGCCGGGGAGCACGGCGGCTGTGCTGAGCATGCCCGTCAGCTTGACCTCGTACTGAATGGTGCCGTCCTGGTAGAAGTACCAGAAAAAGCCGTACTCGTAGTTGCCCACGGTGGCGATGAAGGAGACGACTAGACGGCGCGATCGGCGTACTTCAGTCTCCTCCGTCCGCCAGTCCACATGCTTCCAGAGAATGCCAAAGTCTTCTTCGTGAAGGCAGACGGCGTGTTCAATCTGGGCCACCTCGCCACGGGAGCTGGTCATAAAGGCGTCGAAGTAGTGGATTTCGCCCAGGCAGTCGCAGCCCAGTTTGAGGGAGTTGGCCAGGGTGCCGACGCCATACTCGCCCACGTCAAAGGCGTTTTTGCGGTAGTGGTGGGGCTGGGGGTCGCCGTAGGGCACGGTCATCTCCGCCAGCGAGGCGCGGTAGAGAATGGGCCGCTCTTCGCCACCGTCGGTGTAGCTGACGGTGTAGAGCACCAGCCCCTCGCGGGGGGTAAAGCCGATGCGCATTTTCCACTTTTGCCAGCGAATCTCATGGCCCTCGACGGTGAAGCTGGGGCCTTCCGGCTGAATGATTTCCAGGGGTTTGAGGTCGGTGCGAAAGTTTTTAACGTACTCCTGGGAGTAGTTGGCCGACTGGGGCGGCAGGGGCACCACGCCGTGGTCTTCGACCCGGATGACTTCCATTTTGTTGAGGTCAACCACGGGGATGACGCCTTCGATCGGGCGGGCGTAGCCGTTGTCGGTGGGGTTGGCCCGCACCCAGCAGAGGGCGCGGGAGAGGCGGACGCCCTCTTCGTCCTCTAGGCCGTAGTTGCCCGCTGACCAGGGATCGACCATGACTAGGCTGGGGTCGGTAATGCCGCGTTTGGCGATCGCCTCAATAAACTCCGGGCAGGCCTTGACCGCATTCTCGCACTCCAGAAACTCATCGAGCATGATCGGCGGCTGCACATTGGGAATGTGCTTCCAGGCGATCACCACGCCTTCGGTCAGCGAGACGATCGCCTCGTAGGTCTGGGCGGTGGCGTTGTCGAGCACGATGACGAAGGCTTCGCGCACAATGTAATCCCCCGGCTGAAAGCTGAGGACGGTTTCTTTGGCGGGCTCGTTGAGGGTGACGGTGGCAAAGCGCATGGTCGCCCCCAGAGATTTCTCATCGCGCAGAATGGCCACGGCGGCGGCGATTTCTGTTGGGGTTAGCGGTTCGAGAGGGTGGGCAACGGCGATCGCGGTGGGTCGTTCTTGGGCAATAGTCATGGGATACGCTCCTGTAGGGTAGTTGAAAGCAGAACAAGGAAAAACCGTCCCCTCCTCGGAGGGGTGCCCGAAGGGCGGGGTGGGTCGCGGGGGCTGGGTTGACCCACCCCTGCCGCTCCGAGGAGGGGATGTTCAGCAGAGCTTTTTGATAGCAAAATGTTGAAGCATTGAGAAACGGTGAAGTGCTCTCCCCTCCTCGGAGGGGTGCCCGGAGGGCGGGGTGGGTCACGGGGGTTAGGTTCACCCACCCCTGCCCCTCCCAAGAGGGGATGTTCGGTAGGACTTGCCTTAGCAAGCGATCTACGCGGCGGCGACGGGAATAGGGGCAGGCGTTTCGGCCTCCTCTAGATCCGCCAGCAGTGCCTCGGCCAGCTTGCGCTTTTCGGCGGCGTCCATTTTCTTCAGCTCGTTGTGCAGCACCCGCTCGTTCACCGACTGGTTCCAGTAGTCGAGCGAGTCAAACCCCAGCAGAGCCGATTTGCCGACGAACTGGCGCAGCACCTCGTTGGTTGGCCCCATCACCCAGCCTGCCTTGCCGTCGCGCAGGTAGCGCTCGATCTCCATATCTTTTTTAAAGCCGGAGCCACCGCAGGCGTGGAGCATTTTGTCGCAGACCTTGGCCACGTTCTTGGCCGCCTCGAACTTGATCTGCCAGTACCAGTGCAGGTAGGCGGCGCGGGGCAGGGCGCTGGTGTCGGCGTGGATCGCCCAGTCGCACCCGTGGGTAAGCTGATCCATCAGCTGGCCCATGGAGAAGGTGAACATGCGGCAGGCGCTGGTGTCCATGATCGCCTCGCCAAAATAGTCTTGAATGGTGGGGTAGTCGGCCACCCGCATGCCCACATCCACGTGCTTTTTGCGGGTGACGTGGGCCTTGGCGATGTCGATCGCCCCCAGGGCAATCCCATTCCAGCAAGCCGACGAGCAGAGCAAAAAGAAGGGGTCAACGATCTCATCGTTGCTGGCGGTGCCATCGCCCTCGGGGCCAACCATGCGATCGCGCGGTACCGTCACCCCATCCACCAGCAGCGTACCCGACTGGTTGCCCCGCAGGCCCAGGGCATCCCACTTGTGGGTTTCGGCCTGCACCTCGTCGGCGTAGATCAAAAAGCAGGACAAGTCTGAGAAATCGCCGTCGAAGTGGGGGCTGGTGGTCTGCACAATGTACCAGTCGGCAAAGCCTGCCGAGGTGGTCCACGACGCCTTTTTGTGTACCTGCCAGCCGTCGGGAGTCGCCGTCGCCTTCGAGGATACGGGGTACCAGAAGTGGGAGCCGGTCTCCGGGTCGGAGTAGGACAGGCTGCCGATCAGCACCTCGCGATCCAGCCGCTTCAGCAGGCTTTGCAGTTCTGGACTCTCGTGGGCGCGGAACAGGGCTGCCGCCACCGCCCCCAGGTGCATGGTGTAGCACATGGCCGTGCTGGGGCAGCCGTAGCGGGCGATGGTCTCCACCACCATGGCGGCGCAAACGTGGTTTTCGCCCAGGCCGCCCCACTCTTTGGGCACAAACAGACTGAGCAACCCCAGGGAAGCCAGGGCTTTGAAATTCTCGCGGGGGTAGATCAGGTTGCGATCTGATGCGATCGCATTGGGCCTAAGGACCTGCGCGCACAGCTCGATCAGCCGCGCCTGAAGCGCTTGCTGCTCGGGGGTGAGCAGCCACTGGGGGTCAAAGTCTTCGCTGAGGCCGGTAAAAGGGAGGCCGTTCCAGGTTTTGGTAGGCATGGGAGTGGGGTAGTGGGGAGTAGGGAGCGGGAGGTATGCAAACGGTGGATTGCTGATCCCCTCCTCGGAGGGGTGCCCAGAGGGCGGGGTGGGTCGCGAGGGTTAGGTTGACCACCCACCCCTACCCCTCCCAAGAGGGGATTTTTGTCGCTTCATTCGTCAGGCGATCGCCATGGCGGCCCCCAGCGGGTCGTCGCAATACTCCGCTAGGTGGGGGCTGCGGTAGCCGTCCTTGCGCCAGAGGATGGGGAAGAAGCTCTCGTCCATTGCCGTATCGCCCACCCGCTTGTAGCGACCGTAGATGTAGCCCTGGGGGTTGGTGGGGTGAAACTGGGACGAAGCGGGGATGGTGTGCAGGCCGATGCTGCGGAACATGCCCTCGGTGCGGGTGGTGGGGCCAAGGCCGTGCCAGGTGCGCCCGTGGTGGAAGGCGAAGCTGCCGGCGGGCACATCGACCACCACCAGCTCGGGCTCAGGCACTCCGGCATTCTCGGCAGCTTGCAGCATGGCCCAGCGGTAGTCTTTGGTGGGGGCGTGGAACTCGCCCTCGACGTGGGAAATGGGCCATTTGTGGGAGCCACGGGCGTAGACCAGGGTGCCATCGGCGGCGGTGGCGCGATCGAGGGCGACCCAGCAGGTCATCATCTCGGCGGGCACCAGGTAGTCGATGTAGACGCCGTCTTGGTGCATGGCGATCGCCTGGGCACTGGGGGGCTTCATCCACAGGCTGTCTTGGCCAATGCGGGCACCCGCCCACCCAGCTAGCGTGGCGCTGAGGCGACCAATCTCTGATGAAAGAACCAGGCTGGCGATGGTGCGATCGCTCTTCCAGCCGTTGCAGATCTCGCGGGTGATATCGGGCAGGCTCATGCGCGGTCGCCAGTGCCACTCATCGGGGAAAATACCGGTCTCAAACTCGCCGTGGAACATAGGCTCCAGGCGGCCTGCGAGGCGGCTGGTGTAGTCGGCAGGCAAAACATTCTCCAGAATTAGGAAGCCATCCTTCTGGAACTGCTGAATCTGCTCGGGGGTGAGCTGAATGGGTTGATAGTCCATTGCAAACAGAGTCTCTGGGTGCAGGAAACAAGGCAAAGTTGGTCTACAGAAATTTATCTTTGGTGGGCATTGCCCACCCCATAGAGGACGATTTCAACATAGGCAGTCCCTGCTGGGTGCGGCGCTAGCAGAACCCAACAGTGCTAGGCCCTGCTCTGGGTTTTACCCAACCTACAGGGCAGAATTTGTCGCAAATGAGTTGACAAATCCGGGGGTGCCCTATGTACTTGTCATAATAAGTTCTCTCCCTAAAGATTATGTGTCCCCCACTACACGACGCTGAACCTGCAACCGAATCTCTCACCAGCCTTACCGTTGAGCCGGGCATTTTGCACATTGCCGCCAGCGACTTCGATGCCCGCCCCATGAGTTTTTTGGCCACCGATGGGCAGCGCATGGGCTACGAGCCTGAGCTGGCGCGAGCCATTTGCAAGTCTCTGGGGCTGACCCCGGTGTGGCACAACTTGCCCATGGCCGAGTTCTACACCTGCCTGACTACCGGTAAGTACGACGTGGTGTGGTTTAACCAGGCCATTACCCCAGAACGCTTGCAGGTGGTCGATTTTACCCAGCCCTACGGCCTGTTTGATGAGTCGGTGCTGGTGAAAAAGGGCAGCGGCATTGCTTCCGTGGAAGACCTGGCGGGCAAGCGGGTGGGCGGTCTGGCCGACAGCACCAATATTGCCCTGGTGGAGGGCTTCCCCGGTGCAACGGCGGTGCCCTACCCCGGCAGCGACCAGGTGCTACCGGAAATGCTGGCCGCCCTGCGGGCCGGAGACATCGACGCGCTGATCGACGACGAGCTGGTGCTGGTGGTCGCCGCTGAGGAAGACGACTCGCTGGAGATGGCCTTTAGCCTGCCGACCCGCGCCCCCTTTGCGATCGCCACCGCCAAAGCCAACCCCACGCTCAATGCCACACTCAATGCGGCGATCGCCACCGCCATTGCCGACGGCACCCTGGCCCAGCTCTGGGCCGAGTGGATTCCCTGGAAGCCTTTCCCCTTTCAGTGATACAAATTGCCAACGGCCCAGGGGCTTCAATAGTCCTCAGGCAGTTGAACCAGCAGCACATGGGAGTTGGCGCTGATCTGAATGGAGACTAGGGCGGGGGCGATCGCATCGGCCAGCCCTAGATCCTCAGCTCGGTTGGTGGTTGTCACTGCAATGACTTTGGCTCCAGCCGCTTTCGCCGCCTCAACGCCAGCGGGCGCATCTTCAATGACTAAACAGTCAGCCGGGGCAATGCCCAGCTGCTTAGCCGCCAGCAAATAGGGATCGGGCGCGGGTTTGCCCCGCTGCACATCGTCAGCGGTCACCATCACCGACGGCTCTGGCATATCTAGGTGAGGAAATCGCAGGGAGACGGTGCGGCGGGTGCCGCTGGTGGCTACGGCCCAGCGATCGCGCGGCAGCCCAGCCAGCAGTTCCTTCACTCCGGGATACAACATTAGCCCATCGGTGTCGTCGGCCTCAGCTGATTCTTTGAGATGGGCCTCCTTGGCGGCCTCCAGATGGGGAGCCACCTGGCGAATGGTTTCGACCGTGGGGCGGCCGTGGTGAATGCGGGCGATCGCCTCGTAGTCTACCCCGTGGCGATCGGCCCAGGCCCGCCAGTGGCGCTCTGAGACGGGGTCTGAATCGATCAGTACCCCATCGACATCAAAGATGATCGCCTGGCAGAGAAAGTCCATGGTGGGGTGACATAAACGCTACAGGTCATTGTAGGTTCCCCAGGTTAAGCGGTGGGTGGCTGGCTAGGTGCGATCGAGGTCTTTAGCTAGAGGATGACGTAATCAGACCAATTCATGAATCGAGGGTTTTAGCGTGCTTCTGCAATAGCTCTTGCACAATAGATGATGCCGTTCGAAAGTTTGTTTGTTGGAGCCGATCAATAGCTGTGGCAAAATCTATCCAGCCCTTGGCGGCGGCTCGATCAAGAATACCTAACACACCACTCAACATTAGTCCCCTACGGTCGGCCAGTCGTCGAGCAGCTAGATCATCAAGCAGTATGAGGTCAGCCTTCAGAGCCTCAGCCAGCAAAATCGCAGCTCGCTCTCCTGCATCTAGCTTTAGCAAATCGAGATCGCTCTGTGGTGGTGGTGAGGGTTGAACCGTTAGCCAATTGGGAGGAGAGATAACCCAGGCCTGAACAACGGATGGAGCCTTAGGTGACGACAGCTCATCTCGAACGATATCAGGAATTAGAATGCTGCCAAACAGGCGCGGCAGCAAGTCGATATGCTCAATTGCAACTAGGTAAGAAAGCGGAGATGTATCGGAGACAACCAGCACCCTAAGAAAGCAGCGAATCGATTACAGCTCGCTCGCGTTCTAAATCATCTTTGCCGTAGGGTGGCTCGGCTTGCTCCTCGTGTAGAAAGGCGTAGGTATCCCATCGGGAGGCAAACCCTAGCATTTGCCCTACTTCACCAGCCCCAATGGTGCCTTTGCGATAGGCTTCAACCGCTAGCAACTCTAGGAAGCGCCGCGTTAGGGTTTCGCGACTGTCTGCCAACTGGGCTGCAATGCCATCAGGGATTTCGAGGGTGATTTTCATGGACTAGGCGATCGGCCTTTTGTGGTTGCACTCATTCTATCAAACCCGAGTTGGTACAATAGTTTCAACTGCAAAGGAAAGGGTCGCCCGATGACCAAAAGTTTCTCAAACCTGAGATCTCGCATGGCGCTAGAAGCACGAGCCTGTGCAGCGGCGAAAGCTAAGGCTTTGCATGCAGAGATTCCCTTACAAGAGACTCAGCAGGCTCGGGGGCTATCTCAACAAACGCTGGCTGAGGTGTTGAAGGTGAATCAGCCTGCGATCGCAAAGATGGAAAAACGCGCCGATGCCTATATTTCAACCCTACGCAGCCATATCGAAGCCATGGGCGGAGAGCTAGAGATTATTGCTCGTTTCCCTGAAGGCTCAGTCAAAATTACCAATTTCTCTGAATTGGGAGAGTATCCCACATCTCAACCCCTGCTAGAACTTAGAGAATTTCCAGATGTTTGATTCAGTTTTCAAAGCTTTGCTGAATGAAGCAACTTTCACAAATGAATTACTTGGATCAGGTGTAACTCAAATTAGAAAGGCAAATTATGCATCCAAAGGTATTTATGCGCAATCCTTCTCTAACTTGTCAACAGGCCTTGAACGAATTGGGAAGCTTTGCCTGATTCTTAACTATTACATAGAGAACAATGGTCAGTTCCCTGAGGAGAAACTCGTAAAGGAAAAATACGGTCATAACCTGATCAAGCTTTATCTTGAGTCTCAGCAAGTCATTAAAGATAGAAGTATTTCGTTTGATTTTTCTAAAGACCTATCTAGTGATATTCATCAAGCTGTCATTAAAGTTCTTACTGACTTTGCAAAGGGCGATCGCTACTGCAACATTAACCTAATCGTTGGCAGCAAATACCAAAACGATCCCATTGCGCAATGGTTTGAACTTGTAGATCAGCCGATATGGGAAATCCATATATCTTCTTCAAGAAAACAGGAAATCGAAGATAAAGCATTGCTATTCATGACGATCATGGGGCAGTGGTCAGCAACAATTCACATGTCTGAGGTCGGTGGAGATATTCTTGATTTTGGAGAAGCGAGTATTAGGACGGGTATGTTTAAAGCCTGGTTGACTGACAAAAGTTGGCTGAAAGCTGCTAAAAAGCTTGTGGTACGGTAGTTTCAGGGATTGGAGGAAGAAGTGGGGAGCCAGCGTTCTA
>NZ_JAYFES010000091.1:0-23048 GCF_055795045.1 Pseudanabaena sp. PCC 9330
GTGGGACGGAGACAATGTACAACAAGTGCTCCATCAGCGGTGTGCGTATCTCAATGGCTACTTCTCAAGATGAGTCTTGCAAGACTGGGATACACCCTCGCTATATCTGGCGATCGCTATATCAGAAGGCTACTTTTCAAAAAGTTTTGCAACAGAGGAATGACGTCAATAGAAAGCATTGCTAGGATGCTGAAACAACAAAATCTGTGCGAAGTCGACATTTCAGCCAAGCATTGATTGACAAATCAATTGTTGTCAATCAATGCTTGGCTGGTGCTCTCCTGAGCGTTTGTCCTATCCATGCTTGTAAAGTAGTTGTTTTCCTGATAAGTTGTCACACTTTTTCGCTGACAGGCCTCGGTTTAGTGATGCGTTAGATTACTCAAAGACGCAGGTTTAATTATCCTTTAATATGTGTGTATTGATTTAGGGGTCTACCTTAAGGTGCTTGAGAAATAGATCGATATTTGGTGTTTGAATCACTATATTCAAGCGCTAATTTTCTGATATAAACGCGTTTGAGGACTCAACCTGTGACCTCTTTCACTGGCTCTCCTCGATTTCTGAAAGGTGCAATTGTTGGAATTGACCTGCTTAATCCCATCCCGGCGGTGATTCCCTTTCAGTACAACCCAGATACGCTCTCGCGATCGCTGCAGCCTAAGGCTGCTGGGGAAGGAGGCGATCGCTCAGAGGTGACACGTCTCAAGGGTGCACCCGTAGAAACAATCAAAGTTGACATCGAGCTAGACGCCACCGACCCACTAGAGCGTAGTGATGGGGTTGCGGTGAGTTTGGGCATCTACCCTCAGCTTTCGGCGCTAGAAATGCTGGTCTATCCCCAAAGCGCAGAAGTCATTGCCAACACGGTGTTAATGGGGTTGGGCACCATCGAAGTTTTGCCAGCAATCGGGCCATTCACATTTTTTATTTGGGGTGTAAAACGCATTTTGCCCGTGCGGCTGACCGACTTTAGCATCACCGAAGAAGCCTATGACGTAAACCTCAACCCCATGCGGGCAAAAGTTTCTCTGGGCATGCGCGTTCTCAGCTACAACGATTTGTCATTTACTCAGCCGGGGTATCACCTCTTTTTGACACACCAAATCGTCAAAGAAACGATGGCCAATGTGGGCAGCATCACCAATCTCAACAGCGTAGGCACGGGCAACATCAATCTGATCTAAAGGACGCTCCATGTTTGAACACACGAGCCGATATTACAACCTGGAAACAGCCCACCACGCCACGCCTGAGGGTCGCCTGATTGCCTATAAGCGTCGCCGCTTTTTACCCCAGACTCATCATCTGCCCGTGTTGATCGAGCTCAAGGTTGCAGAGGGCGATCGCCTGGATCTGTTGACCGCCAAGGTTCTGGGCGATCCGGAGCAGTTTTGGCAACTGTGCGACATGAATAATGCCATGAATCCGGCTGAGCTGACCCAACCCCCAGGACGAACCCTGCGCGTGATGCTGCCTCAACCGCAGGCGACGCAGCCGCCAATGCCGCCCGGCGCACTGCCAGGAGGCTAGGCCGATGCTAGAGACCCTCTTAGGCACTCGCGTCACGTTGTATTTGGGGCCTGCGATCGCTATTCCAGCGCCAGCCCTCATTGTCGAAGCGCTCACAGCGATCGAGGTGACGCAAAATTCGCAAGGCCGAGACGGCTTTCAGCTCACCTTTACGATCGGGCGGGGTGGACCGTTGGGGGCCATCGACTTTCCGTTGCTAGCAAACCCGCTGCTGCGTCCGTTTAGTCGCGTCGTGATTCAGGTGTGGTCGGGCATCATGCCCCAGGTGATTATGGATGGCTTTATCACCAATCATCAGGTCACACCGGGCAACATGCCGGGACAGTCAACCCTAAGCGTTACGGGGGAAGACATGCGCGTGATGATGGATCTGCGCGAATTTTCGCTGCCCTACCCGATGCCGGTCGAGGCTCGCGTGGCGATGATTTTGGCAAAATACGCCATTTATCTGGGGTTGCCGCCCATCATCATTCCGGCGATCGTGCCCGACGTGCCGTTGCCGATCGAGCGCATCCCCGTTCACACAGGCACTGACCTCGCCTACGTTGAGGAGCTTGCCCAACGCACCGACTATGTCTTTTACGTCGAGCCCACCCCAGTTCCCATGGCCAACATCGCCTACTGGGGGCCAGAAAATCGTCTGACAGAGATTCAGCCTGCCCTGTCGGTCAACATGGGGCCAGAAACCAACGTTGAGTCGTTTAATGCGCAGTATAACGCGCTGGGGCCATCCACCGTGCTGGGTACCGTTCAAGAAAAGCGAAGTGGGGCCATGATTCCGGTCGCGACCTTTGCCAGCCTGCGCCCACCGTTGGCCGCCCTGCCTGCCATGTTGGTGCAGCAGCCCTTTGTGCGCAGCACCCTGCCGAGAGACCCCGGCAGTGATGTGACGCAGGCGTTTGCGCGATCGCAATCCACCACCAACCAATCGAGCGATTTGCTCAACGTCAGCGGCCAACTCGATGTCGCTCACTATGGCCACATCCTGAGGGCCAGGCGGTTGGTTGGGGTGAGAGGCGCAGGTTGGTTGCTCGATGGGTTCTATTTCGTCAAGCAAGTGACCCATAGCATCAAAAAGGGAGAGTACAAGCAGAGTTTTTCGCTCACCCGAGAGGGGTTTGGTTCACTTTCACCCGTTGTGCCCACTTGAGAAGATGGAGATGGAGATGGAGATGGCTATGCCCGATGGAATGACAGGCGATCGCAGATACTACGGCAAATATCGCGGCACGGTAACAAATCCGGTAGATCCCCAGCTCAAAGGCAAGATCACGGTCTTGATTACTCTGGGCGGAAGCCCTGTGCAGATCGTGGCAGAGGCTTGCACCCCCTACGCTGGGCCAGGGGTGGGCTTCTATGCCATTCCCCCGATGGGGGCCGGGGTCTGGGTCGAGTTTGAAGAAGGCGACCTGGAGCGGCCGATCTGGACGGGCTGCTGGTGGCGCGATGGGGAAGTTGCCACGATGCTTTCCCCCGATTTACCCCCGCCCAGCCCCGCTGCTGCAACCAGTTTGGTGGTGCTGCGCACCCAAACTACCCGCCTAAAGCTCGACACCCTCACCGGGGTTGCCGTTTTAGAAACCATGCTGGCCCCCTCACCCGCCGTACCCACCCAGGTCAAAGTGGGGCCAGCGGGCATTGAAATTAAGTGTGGCATCAACACCCTGCGAGTCACCCAAACCGGGATCACCCAAATGTGACCCGCCGATGAATCCCAACCGTCATCCAGAAGTAAGTAAGCCCCCATGACGCAGATCGACTACCCCTTTCACCTCAACGGCCGTGGCCAAACCGCGACGACCGATTTGGACGCGCACATTCGCGATCTGATTGAGCAGGTGCTCTTTACCTCGCCGGGTGAGCGAGTCAACCGTCCAACCTTTGGCACGGGGCTGATGCAGCTTGTGTTTGCCCCCAACAGCGATGAACTGGCGGCCGCGACTCAATTCCTCGTGCAGGGGGCGTTGCAGCAGTGGTTGGGTGACCTGATTCAGCTAGAAGCGGTGCAGGTAATCAGCGAGGAGGGGCTGCTGCAAGTGACGGTGCAGTATGTGGTGCGGCGCAGCCAGATGCGTCAGACCGCACAATTCTCGCGTGAGGTGTGAGATGGGCGTGCAGTTTTGGTGTAGGAACCAGAAGCGTAGGCAGGCGGTGCGAGAGCATCCGACGCTGAATGGCATCGACTATCTCGAGGTGCTGGATCAGGCGGTGACCCCGGCCAGCGGCATGGCGCGACAGCAAACGCTGCTGGTGCATTTGCTCAAGCCCGTGCCCGCCACCTTTACTCGCGACAACGTGCAAATCAGCGGAGGGGTACGCGTTACCCCTGTGCAGGTGGTGTGGGCCTTTCCGGCATCAGCGCTGGCTGACCCTCCGGTGACGGCCGCAGAGCAGACGTTCATCTCGGGTTACCTCAGCGACCCGACCAATGTGCTGGTCGTGCGCACCGACGCCAATGGCGACTTTTCCACCTACCGGCTCTCGCTGCGGGCCTCGGCCACCAATGTTGACCCGCCCACTGACTTTGACCTTCAGCTCGTCGAAATCGAGTTTTCGTTTAAGGTGGAGTGCCCCAGCGAGTTTGACTGCGAGGCCGTTGAGGTTTGCCCACCAGAGCGGTTGCCCACCCCGCAAATCGACTATCTCGCCAAAGATTACAGCAGCTTTCGGCGGCTCATGTTTGACCGGCTCAGCCTGCTGATGCCCGATTGGCAAGAGCGCAACCCTGCCGATATGGGGGGGGCGCTGGTGGAAGTGCTGGCCTATGCGGCTGACCACCTCAGCTATTACCAGGATGCAGTCGCAACCGAAGCCTATTTGGGAACCGCGCGACAGCGCGTTTCGGTGCGTCGCCATGCTCGCCTGCTCGACTACCCAATGCACGAGGGCTGCAACGCCCGCGCCTGGGTGACGCTAGAGGTCGATGCCACGGCAGATGACACGCTGCTGTCGGCCCTCAAGCCACTCTCGGCTGAAACGGAAGCAGCGGGGATGTTTCTGACGCAGGCAACGGCCCCCCAAGGCGGGCTGCGATCGCACCATCTTCCCTCAACCCTGAACGCAGGTGCCAAAGTATTTGAGGCGCTGCACGATGTAGCACTCTATGAAACGCACAACACGCTGTCGTTTTACACCTGGGGCGATGAGCAGTGCTGCCTGCCTAAAGGGGCGACCCGCGCCACGCTCAAAGACCCAGCAGCACGGCTGCGGCTGCGAGCGGGGGATGTGCTGATTTTTGAGGAACAGATCAGTCCGGCAACGGGGTTTGAAGCCGATCGCGACATCACCCGACGACAGGCCGTTCGTCTAACGCGGGTGAATCCAGAGGCGGGACTGAGGAGTGACGGCACCCGCGACGTTCCCGCTGGGGTGCTGACTGACCCGCTGAATGGGCAAACCTATGTCGAGATTGAGTGGCACAGCGAGGACGCGCTGCAATTTCCGCTGTGTCTGTCGGCGGTGATTGACCAGAGCGTGGTGGAAGAGCTGAGCGTGGGGCGCGGCAACGTGGTGCTGGTGGATGCTGGGCAAACCATCCGCGAAGTGCTGACCCCCGCCATCATGCCCGAACTGGGGCGCTATGCGCCGCCGCTGCAAGAGCCAGATATTGCCTATCAGGTTCCCTACAGCGATCGCCAAACGCGCCAACTGCCCGCGTCGGGAGCCCTGCGGCAAAACCCGCAACAAGCGCTGCCGGCCATCTTTTTAGAGGCCGAGGGCGATCGCTGGACAGTGCAGCAGGATCTGCTCAACAGCGGTCGCTTTGCCGCTGACTTTGTGGTCGAACGGCAGGAAAACGGTCGAGCCTGGCTGCGCTTTGGCGACGGGGTGCTGGGCCGAGCTCCTGTGGACGGGCTGCAAGCGACCTATCGCATCGGCAACGGGCCGTTGGAAAATGTGGGGGCAGAAGCGATCGCCTACTTGCTTACCGATCAGACGGGAATCGTGTCGGTACGCAACCCCCTTGCGGCGACGGGGGGCACCACACCCGAATCGCTAGAGCAAGTGCGACTCTATGCGCCCCAGGCGTTTCGCACTCAAGAACGGGCCGTCACCGAGGCCGACTATGCGGCGATCGCCCAACGGCATCCGGCGGTGCAAAAGGCCATGGCCACCCTGCGCTGGACGGGAAGCTGGTACACCATGTTCATCACGGTCGACCGACGCGGTGGCCTGCTCGTGGATGACACCTTTGAGACTGAGCTGCGGGCCTTTATAGAACCCTATCGGTTGGCCGGTCAAGATTTGGAAATCGACGGCCCCCGGTTTGTGCCGCTGGATATTGCCTTTACCGTCTGCGTCGAGCCCGGCTATTTTCGCAGCCAGGTAAAAGCCGCGCTGCTTGAAGCCTTTAGCCGGTTTGAGTTTACCGATGGGCGGATGGGCTTTTTCCACCCCGATCGCTTTACCTTTGGGCAACCGCTCTATCTCAGTCAGATGGTGGCGGCGGCGATGCAGGTGCCGGGGGTGCGCTGGGTCGAAACAGATGACACCTCGCCCAAACCCAACCGCTTTAAGCGCTGGGGCCGCCCCTCGAATGGGGAATGGCTGGCAGGACAGATCACCAGCGATCGCCTGGAGATATTGCGGCTCGACAATGACCTCAACGCGCCCGAAAACGGCAAAGTGGAGTTCTTTATGAAGGGCGGTCTATGAGCAACGCACCCGACCCCCAACTCGATCACTGCGGCGGCTGTGACGATGTGTTTGAGTTTCCGCCCATTCACAATCGGCCCGGTTTGCCAACGCTCTCCTACCGCTTGGGCACCCATCCCACCCTGCTGAAGTGGCTGCTTGAGCGGCTGGCCCGTCAACAGATTCCCGATGGCCCTCGCGAGGGCACCCGTCCCCTGACACGCCTAACGACCCGCAGCACCGATGACTTTGCGATCGCCCTGCTCGACGCATGGGCGGTAGTGGCCGATGTGCTCACCTTTTATCAAGAGCGGGCCGTCAATGAGGGCTATTTGCGCACCGCCGCCGAGCGGCTGTCTGTGCTGGAACTGGCGCGGGCGATCGGCTATGAGCTGAGTCCTGGGGTCGCCGCAGGCACAGTGCTGGCCTTTACGGTCGAAGATGCTCAGGGCGCACCGGGCTATGCCACCATTCTCAAGGGCACCAAGGTGCAGAGCTTCCCGGCACAGGGCAAGCTGCCTCAGACCTTTGAGACCGCCGAGGAAATCAGCGCCAAAGCCGCCTGGAATGCGTTGCGCCCCCGCCTCACGCAACCGCTGACCATCAGCACCACCTGCACCCTGCTCTATTTACAAGGGGTAAGCGCCAATGTCAAAGCCGGGGATTTGCTGCTGCTGGTGATCAATGGCGTACCCCATGTGAAGCGGGCTACGCGGGTCGTGATTGACGTGCCGGGCGATCGCATTCGCCTGGAGATGGCCGATGGTATGACCACACCATCCTTCACAACTCCAGAGTTTGCGCCGTCCGACTTTGCTCAGGTCAGCCTGGAATCCGTCCCCTTTACCAAAACTACGGTCAAAACCCGTATTCTGCAAAAGACCTGGCGCGACAGCGACCTCCAGACGTTTCTCACGCTCAATCGGTGGGATACCGACAAACTGCTGCAACAAATCGCCACCCTCAAGGCGACTCCATCCCCGGTTTCATCGGTGAGGCTGTTTGCCTTTCGCACAACGGTGAGCTGCTTTGGGCACAACGCGCCCCGATGGTCGAGCCTCGCCAAGCTCAGGCCGGTCAACCAGCGCGGCAGCGACCCCTACCCCAACTCCTGGGATGATGCCAACGAACCCAGCATTATCGAAAACTCCCAGGGTACGGATTATGTCGCCACAGCGCCCGCTGACACCCGCGTGTATCTAGAGCGCAACGTCACTGATGTGCTCACCGAAAGTTGGGCTGTGTTTGAGGCTCCGGGGCTCTCAGCGAGTGCCTTCAAGATTAAGGGGGTGCGTGACGCATCCCTTGCAGATTTTGGCATCAGCGGCAAAGTCACTGCGCTCGATCTGACCACGAGTGGGGGATTGACTTCGTTTAAGGTGCGGCAAACGGTGGTTTCAGTGCAAAGTGAGGAACTGCCGCTGCTCATTGATCCCTTGGCGCGGCAAGACGCCCCGAGCGCGATCGCCACTCAGGTTCCCATTGAGGCCGACCTGCCCATCGGGACGAGCCGATTGGTGCTTGATCCCCTGGTGCTGGGGCTGCGCGTTGGGCAGGCGGTGGTGCTCATGGGCGATCGCACCGATGCCCCCGGAGTTGTGGGCAGCGAAATTCTGAACCTCAGCGCCATCACTCACAGCAAAGGCTATACCCTGCTTGATTTTCAAGACGGAACCCAATACAGCTATCGGCGGGGCAGCGTTACCCTCAACGCTAATGCGGTTCGGGCAACCCACGGTGAAACCACCCATGAAGTGCTCGGCAGCGGCGATGGCACGGTAGCCAATCAGCGATTCACCCTGAAAAAACCGCCCCTCACCTACCTCTCGGCTGCCACGGCCAGCGGCACTCAGAGCACCCTTGAGGTGAGGGTCAACGACATTCTCTGGAAAGAGGCCCCTACGCTCTATGGCCTCGGCCCCCGCGACGAGAAATACATCGTGCGGCTCGACAACGAGAGCAAGCCAACCCTGATCTTTGGTGACGGAGAGCAGGGGGCGCGGCTTCCGAGCGGTCGAGAAAATGTGATTGCGACCTATCGGTCGGGCATCGGGCTCGATGGGCAGGTGAAACCGGGCACTTTGTCGCTGCTGCAAACCCGGCCGCAGGGCATTCGTGACGTCACCAATCCCTTGGCGGCGTCGGGGGCAGACTCTCCCGAAACGCTGGAAAATGCTCGCACCAACGCCCCGCTCACGGTGCGTACCCTGGAGCGCATTGTGTCCCTGACGGACTTTGAAGACTTTGCCCGATCCTTTGCGGGCATTGGCAAAGTCCAGGCGATCGCCCTCTTTAGCGGAGAGCGCCAGCTCGTGCATCTCACCATCGCCTCAGCCACCGGGGATCCGCTTGACCCGACCTCTGACCTATACCTCAACCTCGTCGCGGCGATCAACCAGGCCAGAGATCCCGTTCATGCAGTTCAAATCAGCACCTTCACCCCGCTCTATTTCAAGCTGAGCGCCAGCATTTTGGTCGACAGGCGCGATCGCTTTGTTCGCGTTCGTCCGGCTGTTGAAACTGCCCTGAAAACCGCCTTTTCCTTTGCAAAGCGCTCCTTTGGGCAGGTGGTCACTGCCGCCGAAGTCACCACCGTCATTCAAACCGTGCCCGGTGTGGTGGCGGTTGATTTGGATGATCTCTACCTGCCCCCGGCCACCAGTGGGCTCAATCAGGTGTTGCCCGCCGCGATCGCCCACTGGAACGGGGCCAGCCAAACCATCACCCCGGCCCAACTGCTGCTCATCAACCCGGTGGGCATCACCCTCACAGAAATGACGCCCCCGTCGTGACGCTCCAACCCCTGCAAACCTCCGTTGTTCTGTTCTAGCCATGAGCGATCGCCTTTACAACCTCCTTCCCGCGATTTATCGACTGCGCGATGCCGAGCAGGGCGAACCGCTGCGGGCGCTGCTGCAGCTCATTTCAGTCGAGCTTGAGCTGGTTGAGGCCGACATCGCAGGGCTCTATGACAACTGGTTTATCGAAACCTGCAAGGAGTGGGTCGTACCCTACATTGGCGATTTGCTCAGCGTGCGAGGGCTCAATCCCATTCCCAATCTGGCCAGCTATAGCCAGCGCCCCTGGGTGGCCAACACCCTCAGCTATCGTCGCCGCAAAGGAACCGCCGCCGTTTTAGAACAGCTAGCCCGCGATGTCACAGGCTGGCCTGCGCGGGTTGTGGAATTCTTTGAGCTGCTAGAAACGACGCAGTATCTCAACCACCTGCGGCCGCACAATCTGAGAACACCCGATCTGCGCAACCTCAACCAGCTAGAGCTGTTGAATGGCCCCTTTGACGCGATCGCCCACACCGCCGACCTGCGCCCCATCAGCCACCACGAGGGCTGGTACAACATTCCTAACATTGGGCTGTTTCTCTGGCGGTTACAAAGCTATCGCGTGACCCGCAGCACGGCGCGAGAAATCGGGCCTGGCCGCTTCACCTTCAACCCGATCGGGTTAGAGGCACCGCTGTTTACCCTGCCTGAAACCGAACGCACCATCACCCATCTAGCCACTGAAATCAACGTGCCGACGCCCATCCGCCGAGGGGCGTTTTACAGCGATTTGACCACCTATAGAGAAACGCCACCCACTGAGCGCCCCGATGAGAGCACTTATTACGGCCACGATCGCAGCCTTTTTGTGGCGCTAGAGGGCATCGCTGACCCACCGGGCAGAACCCCCGAATCAGTGCTCTGCGACGACCTGAGCACGTGGACTGAGCCCGGATGGGCACCGCCTCCCGATGGCACAATCGCCATCGACGTGCGGCTGGGACGGTTGGCCTTTAACGCAGCGGCGACCGCACCCGATACCGTGTTGGTGAACTACTGCTATGGCTTTAGCAGCGACCTGGGCAGTGGCCCCTATGACCGTCGCGAGTGGCTGATGCGATCGCTGCGCGAGGCCGACATCACCGAGATCGATTGGCTGGTCGGGGTATCGCAAGATCCGTCAAACCCGCCGGGGGTGCCCTGCATTTTTGCAACCCTGGCGGATGCGGTCGCCGCCTGGAATGCACTTCCTGAAGGAATTGTGGGGGCGATCGCCCTGATGGACAGCCGCACCTACGACGAGTCAGCCGCCAGCATCGAGATTCAAATTAAGCCAGGAAGCCGCCTGTGGATCGTGGCCGCTAACTGGTCTGAGACTGAGCCCTATGCGCCCAGCAGCGCCGACCTGAGGGGCGAGGTGAAAAGCAGCGCCGTGCTGGTCGTGGAAACGGTGCCCGGCACGCCACCTACCCGACGCGATCGCGGGCAGCTGCGCTGTGAAGGGCTGCGGCCCCACATTCTGGGCGATCTTAGCGTGCGGGGTGACATTGCTGAGCCCTCGCTGCTGCTGGGAGAGCTGATTCTCAATGGTCTGCTGATTGAGGGCCAGCTCACCGTGCGGGCGGGAAACCTCACCCGTCTGCGGCTCGACCACTGCACGCTGGTGCCCGATCAGGGTGGGTTGGTGGTTGAAACCGTCGATGCTGACAGCCAGCGCAACGAGGAGCTTGAGATCTATCTCGATCGCTCGATTACAGGGCCGATTCAACTACCTGAAACCGTGCCCAGTCTGTGGATTACCGACAGCATCGTCAGCAGTGGCGCAACGCCCGCCGAATCTACAGTTGCGATCGCCGCTCCACGGGCCAAAGTTGAACTGCACTCCAGCACGGTGTTTGGCAGCAGCGCTCCGCTTGGCCGCCTTGAGGCCAGCAACAGCATCTTCACAGCTCCAGTCACGGTGGTGCGCAATCAGGAGGGCTGTGTGCGGTTTTGCTATGTGCCCGACGGGTCGCGGGTGCCGCGCCGCTATCGCTGTCAGCCGCAGCTTGCGATCGACCAGCGGGCAATTGAGCTGGGCGTTGAAACCCTTCCTGCAGATGAGCGATCGCTTGTGGTGGCGCGGGTGCAGCCCGAGTTCACTGCCGAGCAGTACAGGCTGCCCGAATATGCCCAGCTCAGCCTGGGCTGTGCCCACGAAATTCGCACGGGCGCAGAAGACGGCTCTGAAATGGGAGCCTTTGACCACCTCAAGCAGCCGCAGCGAGAGGCCAATCTGCGGGTCAGCCTTGAGGAATATCTGAGGTTTGGGCTAGAGGCCGGGCTAATTTTTGTCACGTGATGGTTGACCGACGGGCGGCTACGCCGCAACGGTGAATAACTAGGAGAGCAGACACTATGGGCGGAGATCAGACTCGATTTACCTTTAAGCCAGACAAGCACTATGCCAGCGTGTTGATGCAGCAGGGGCGGGTGCAACTCGACTCAGACTGGAACGAAGCGCAAGAGATTGGCGATCGCCGCTGGAGAGCCGAAACGCTCGATTTGGTCGGGCGAGCCGCCGTGCCAGACAGCACCACCGACGCCTTTCGCATTCAGTCAGACGGGGCAGGTTCCCTCACCATTGGGCTGGGACGAATGTATGTGGATGGTCTACTGGCTGAGAACCACGGGCTTCCCCCGCTCCAATACAACGCGCAGTTGGGTGAACTTTACGGCACAACTCCGACGCCCTACGATTCGCAGCCCTATTGCCCAGACCCGCCTGACCTCTCCACCACGGCTGGCACCACAGACCTGCTGTACCTCGATGTGTGGCAACGGGAAGTTACCGTCATCGAAGACCCTCCGCTTCAGGAAATTGCGCTGGGTGGCCCCGACACCACCACTCGACTGCAAACCGTGTGGCAGGTCAAAGCCCTTACCGATGTGGGCTCCACCACCTGCGGGGCCAGCCTGCCCAAATGGGATGATCTGACGCGACCCTCAGCGGGACGGCTCTCGACCGTGGCGAACGCACCCCCGAGCAACACCGACCCATGCATCATTCCCCCTAAAGCCGGGTATCGCGGGTTGGAAAACCGCCTCTATCGCGTTGAGGTTCACGTGGGTGGGGCGTTGGAAACCGCGAAATTCAAATGGTCACGCGACAATGGCTCCATCGTGTCAGCAGTGGAGGGCATCTCGGCGGGGCGCGATCGCCTCACAGTGCGCCGCATCGGACGCGACTCGGTGCTGCGGTTCAAAGTCGGCGACTGGGTCGAAGTGCTGGATGATCACGTCGAATTTGGCGAAACCCCGGTCGGGCATCTGGCCAAGGTCGCGGATATCGACGAGGCCAACCGGGTGCTGGTGCTCAACCCACCCATTCCAGCCAGCTTCGACTTCCCCACCAATGCCACCCACGCCACCACTCCCGAACGGCACACCCGCGTTCGCCGATGGGATCAGCACGCTCCTCAAAACACCCTCGATGCCAGCGGCTTGATGACCGTCAGCGCTGGCCCCATTGACCTGGAAGATGGGATTCAGATTTCCTTTAGCGGCGATGGGGCGATCGGCACCGACTTTAAGGTGGGCGATACCTGGGTGTTTGCCGCACGCTCTGCCGATGCCTCAGTCGAACTGCTGGATGAAGCCCCACCCCGCAGCACCCTGCACCACTATGCGCGCCTTGCCCTGGTCACCCAAACTGCTGGAGAACCGCTGATCACCGATTGCCGCACGATCTTTCCGGGCGATCGCTGCTGTGTGGTGGTGCGCCCTGGCGAAGACATTCAAGCGGTGATCAGCAAGCTGTGCGTCACCGGAGGCTGCATTTGTCTGGCGGCAGGGCTGCACGTGCTCCACCGTCCCCTTGTGATTGACGGCTGCAAAAATCTCACCATTCACGGGGCGGGCAATGCCACTCGATTGGTGTATCAAGCCGCCAATGCCGAACCTGACACCGCCATGTTTTATATCGTAGGCGGCAGCCAGAGCATTGAGCTCGCAGAGTTTCTGGCCTTTTCAGACGATCTGGATGTGCTGATTGCTGTGGATGAAGGCAGTCGCTTGGTCACGCTCAATCAGCTCACCCTGGTCAACGGCAACACCGACTCAGGTGAAAATCGGCGATCGCAGTCGACCTGCATCTTGCTCGGAAACTGCTGTCGCGTGGCTGTCACGCAATCGACCCTCATTGGCTCGGTTGGCATTGTGCAGACCGAGGCCGATCGCCTGCAAACCTTGCGCAAGCGAATTGACCAATTGCGATCGCCCACCCCAGTGCCACGGGCGACGGCTCCCCCTCCGCCTGCCGTTGAGCCAATTTTTGGGCTGGTCTGCCGCGAAAATTTCTTCTACGTGTTCACCATTGGCATTTGCCTGAATGATGCGTTAGATGGCGTGATTCAGCGCAATCGCTTGCAGGGATTGCCCAATAACCTTCCCCTCAAGGGCGATCGCGACGAGCGAGCCACCCGTGCGGTGCAACAACCCAGCCTGATCGCGAAACTCGACACCCTATTAGGGCTACTGGCCTGCCCGACCACCAAGGTTCCCATTGCGCCAGTGCGAACGGTCGGGATTTTCGCCTGTCTACTCGACCGGGTCGAGATCGCTGAAAACCAAATCTGGGCAACCCGAGGCATCTATTTAAGCTTTGCCCGTGAGGTGATCATTCGAGGAAACCGCATCGAATCTCTCAGTCCATCGCGGTTAACCAAGGTCAACGGCGAAACGGTTCGGCCCAATGACCTCACCTCACGTCCGCCCATTTCCCCAGAGCGTGCGATCGCGATCGCCTTGCCCGAAAATGCCGCCGCGATCGCCATTGCCTTTGGCTTTGAGGTCACGATTGAGGGCAACACGCTGCGCAGCATTCCTGTAGCACGCATGACCCTCGACCCGGCTGAGCTGGTGCTGCGCGATCGCATCAAACCGGGGTATTTGGGCATTGCGCTAGGAGCTATCCGAGGCATGGTCATTCGCAAAAACAAGATTCGCGCTAGCTCTGGCATTGCAACCGTGCGGTGGATTATAAACAGCAGTCAGGTGCGGGCGGCGGCAGACTATCCCACGTCGCTGGTGCGGGTGCTGCGGCTGGGCGTCGTCTGGCGCGTCGTGGTTGAGCTGGCCTGGGTGCTGTGGCAGTTCATTCGGATTGCGCAGCAGCAAAATTCCTCAAACAATATGGGCGCTGCTCCCACCTCAGATTCCACTACTCGGCCCCAGTTTGCCCAACAGCTTGTCAGAGGCTTGGTGAAACTGCTGTCAGACCCCGAGCTATTGCCGAACTATGTCGGCAAAGCGGCGATCGCCCACAACCACCTGCAAGTGGCGAGGTTTGGCGTTTGCTTCCCCAGCGTGTTTACCATTGGGGGGTTAGAAGTGTTGGGAAATCGCGTCAGCGGCTTTACCGAAACGGGCATCTTGATTCACCCGTGGCTCAGCGTGAGTTTCCCCGACCTCACGGCCCAGTTGGTGTATTGTGGGCTGGAGTGGATCTTAGAACTCTTGCACCTGCTGCGCGATGCCCTCGACGGCATGCTCAAGGGCAATCCTCAACCGACGGCTGGCACCACCAGTTGGACGGCCGCCGAGGTTGGAACCTCGCTGGTGTCATGGGTGGTCTCGTTTTGCGCCAAATATTGCGGCGGCGATCGCCCGCCCACCGAAGAGCCCGACGACGACGAGCCCGAGCGATCGCCCACCGAAGACCTCAAAGACGCGCTGGATGATCTGCTCGACACCCTCGATTTGACCTGGTTGGATGATCTGGTCAATCAGTCCTACGTGATCGACGGCAACACCCTGCGCGGCAATGGAGACGGCATCTGGGTCGGCATCGACGGCACCCAAATTAGCCACAACCACGTCACCATTCACCCGGCCAACAGCGCCCCGTTTGAGGCGATCGCCTTAGCCTTTGCGCTCCAGCGAACCAAGCTCTCTGGAGTCTTAGCCCTGCTGCCCGATTTCTTGATTGAAGGCGATCGCGATCTCATGGTGACCGCCGCCGTGCTTGTTAATCTCACCTCAACCGAAAACCTCAACCTTCCCGTTGAGCAATTGCGAACATCGATTAATCAATTTCTAGCCTTCGTTTCGCCCAAGTCTCCGCTGCGGATCTCGGCCATCGCGATACGCGATGCCCTTCAGTCGGCCAACCCTGATCTAGATGACATCAAAGCGGCCCTCGCTGCGCTATTGTTGGTGATCGCTCAACAGACCAAAGGCTATGGCATTGCCATGATGGGGGCCGACATGACCTGCATTCACAATCAGGTGTTGGGCAGCACGAGCTGTGGCGTTGAGGCACTGACCAACCGAGGGTCAGCAATACCCGGCATGGTGAACGATCAGCGAGTGCCCCGTGTGGTGCGCTATCCGGCGATCGCGGGTATTTGGCATTTCTCTAATATTTTGAATCTAATCTTTGAAGCATTCGCGCTGCAAACCGCTCAACCCGACGGCATTGCAGAGACAAAGCAAGGGTGGGGCCGAACGCTAAAACTACTCTCGCTCGTGATTGCACAGGCGGTGTTAGTCGGTCGGCGCGATCGCAGCATTCACGTTCAAAGTAATGTTGTTGAAAAAGCGCTGATTCACGGCATTCGAACGCTCGATGTCACAGGCCTAGAAGAGGTTTCTGTGTATGACAACTCGGTGAAAGATGCGTCGCGTTATGCGATCCTGCATCTATCGCTGATTAACCAAGATGCGAAGTGTTGCGTCAAAATTCACCGCAACACCGCCACCCGCACCAGCGCCGTCTTTGACCTGTACAGCGAAATTTTGAATCGCTTCTAACCACCCCACTTGAGACCCATTATGGAAGAAATGTTTCCCTTTTTTACCGGATTAATTGGCGTCAATAACCTCAATGGCACCACGCTGATGTCACACAACCATGGCACAGCGGTCAACCTC
This sequence comes from Pseudanabaena sp. PCC 9330, assembly GCF_055795045.1. Taxonomy (NCBI): domain Bacteria; kingdom Bacillati; phylum Cyanobacteriota; class Cyanophyceae; order Pseudanabaenales; family Pseudanabaenaceae; genus Pseudanabaena; species Pseudanabaena sp. PCC 9330. Next base: position 15,861 of record NZ_JAYFES010000091.1, read on the forward strand.
AATCGTGCCGCCGTGGTGATCTTCTCAACGGTGGTGGGTGTCACCGATAATCACATTACCACCAGCAGCAGTCTGGCCTTTGCGATCGCCGCCGCCCGAGGTCTATTCACCGACAATTTGACCGATCGCCCCAACGAGATTGCGCAAAATCCGCCCTCACCCCCCGCCCTCGCCATTGAGCAGGCCCCCAATATCCAAATCTAAGCCCTACCGTTGCCTCCCCTGCTGTTGTTTGGACCATCACCGATGACCACCCAAGACCGAAACGATTCACGCATTTTCAGCCACATTCCCTCGGAAGCGGTGCGAGAACGGCTTCAGGAACGGTTGCGATCACTCCCAGTGCAAGATGCGGTGCGCCAATCCCTCAGCAAGGAATTGAGGGCGTTGCTCAATCGAGACACCCTCAACACAACGCTAGGAAATCTTGTGACCGGGAGAGCCAGCCTGGATCAATCGCTGCTTGAGCTGACCACCAAGGCGTCGCAAATTGTAGATAGCGTGCTGCGAGATGAGCAAAAACGCGTCATTGACGAGACTCGCGCCAACCTACAAATTCAGGCCGTGCTGCTACAAACCCAGGGAGAAACCCCGACTCGCCCTGCGCCTCCGCCACGCGGTACCTACGTTATTCGGGGGCAGGTGCTCAACGGTCAAACGCAGCAACCGATCGCCGGACTGGTCATTCAAGCGATTGATCGTGACGTGCGCAAAGACGACTTCTTGGGCGTTGCCATGACCGATCAAGAAGGACGATATGAGATTGCGTTTCGCACGAAAGATTTTCGTGAAGGTGGCGAAAACCAGCCCGAAGTTGTGCTGCAAGTGAGGAGCGATCGCCAGACAATTCTTTTCACAACAGAGGAACCGATTAATGTGCGACCAAAAATACCTGCGACCGTCACTATTACGCTACCTGAAGACAAGGCAGAAGCCGCCGTACACTTGATTGAAGATCAGCAGCTTAGGGGCGATCGTCTGCGAAAGCTCAATCAAACCATGGCATATAACCAACTTCAACATCTTCAGGTACAGGCAATTGGCAGTTCTCTTAAAGAACAACTCAGTGCTGTAATCCATGAACTGCAAACACCACCTGCCACTTAGGAATGAGGATTATATAAACTCCAATCTTTCAGGAATTCGGTAGGCTGAAACTGTAGGGCACCTCGATTAATTGTTTTTTGGGTTAGTTAGGATCTCAAATGAGAGATATTGTCAAATCTGGTGTATGGCTAGGAACTAGGCGGCATCCTGCATCTGGATCACATCGGTTGTGTCATCTACTCGGTATCCATCTTTGAATGGGACGCCTTCAATCACGTCGGCAAGGTGTTTAAAGCCTCGAATTCTAAGCCAGCTCTTCTGAGCACTCTCGACCAGCTTGAAGACCAGGGCCAGGATAGTGTCCTTAGAGACACAGCCTCGGGTTTTGTCGGTTCTGAGGCGCACGGTGGCAAAGGTGGACTCAATGGGATTGGTGGTGCGAATATGCGCCCAATACTCAGCGGGGAAGTCGAAGAACGTCAGCAAGACATCCCGGTCTTTGACTAGACACTGGGTGGCCTCAGGATACTTGGCCTGATAGGTCGCAATAAAGCGATTAAACGCTTGGTTAGCGTCGGTTTTGCTCTCAGCCCGGTAAATTTCCCAGATCGCCCGTTTTGCCTCAGGCTGCTGACGTTTGGGAAGTTTGTTGAGCATATTAGCGGTCTTATGCACCCAGCAGCGCTGTTTCTTCGTGGTGGGAAATACTTGGGGTAGGGCTTTCCAGAAGCCCAAGGCCCCATCCCCAATCGCCAGTTGAGGCGATTGGGTTAGCCCCTGATCTTTGAGCCGCAGCAGTAAGGTTTTCCAGCTCAACTCTGATTCCCGATACCCCGACTCCAGACCCAAGAGTTCTTTGTGGCCTTTATCGGTGACCCCGATGATCACCAACATGCACTGCCGTTCCTCGGCACGGATATTGAAATAGATGCCGTCGGCCCAGATATAGACATAGTGCTGTTGCCGTAACGACCGCTGCTGCCACGTCTGATGCTCAGTGCTCCACTTTGCTTTCAGCCGACCAATCGTAGCGGGAGAGAGTCCTTTGGTCTCTGTTCCCAGCAGCGACGACAGCGCCTCGCTGAAGTCCCCAGTGGAGACCCCTTTGAGGTACAGCCACGGCAGCAATTCCTCCACGCTGCGGGCGCGTTTCAGATAGGGTGGCAGCAACTGGGAGGTGAACTTAACTCCACTGCCACTGCGGTCTCGCACTTTCGGCACTTGAATCTCCTCCTCCCCGACTCCGGTCGTAATCGTGCGCTCCGGCAGGTAGCCGTTTCGCACCACCACCTGCCGCCCTTGCTCATCCCGACGGTCTCGATATTGCCCTAGAAAGTCTTGCAATTCTGCCTCTACCGCTTGGGCGATGATCTGCCGGGCTCCTCGCCGAATCAGATCGCTGAGGGCATCGCTGAAGGTCTCCGTTGTCTCCGGCGTGGGCAATGCAATAAGATTGTTGTCATTCATAGTGTATTCCGTCGCTGGTGTTTTGTTTCATCCAGCAGGATACGCCCTTCCTTCTTTTCCCTCCATACACCAGAAATCAACATAACTCGGAAAAACCGTGGGGCACCAGTGAGTATTAGGGCTGGCTAAATTTATCAAAGTTTCAATTTTCTGATTCGGCGTTTTGTCAGTAGGAGTTGGCTTGAATGAGAAGCGTAATTCCTTCTCGCCCTAATACCACCACAGATTGGTCTGGATCTAACTGAGTAAAACTAGATTGGCCATATAAGCGGGCAGGCCAGTAGGAGGCTTGATACTTAACTCGTCCTTCCTGGTGAGTACTTACCGTCTCAACGACAGTTCCCCTTCCCGGCACGGGGAAGAACTGTGCTGAAGACTGAGAGACTGTAGTCATCATGGCGAGAATCCTTCTGGAGGTCTGAGAGTACGCTTAGACCTTAGATTTGGGGCTTGGCCTGGAGGCAAGTAAGCTCCCAAAAACTGCCAGAAGGATTAAGGAAACTGGACTTTCGGAGTTTGGGGTATATAGTTCCCCTAAGGGATACCCCAAACTTTTTTCCCGAATTCCGATGAAGCAATGCCCAGAGTAACCTACGGATCAAAGATTAAAGGCCGGACTCTCTGTGTGTTGAGAACCCTGCTACGGTGTGCCAACGCCGAGTTGGACAGTCCTTGCGCCAACCGAATAACCTGCTCCTGGCAAAATACCAATGGTCAAACCTCTAAGCTGATTGTACAAACGACCCTGCGCGCCCTACAGGAAGCCAGTCAACAAGACACCCCCGCGACCGAGATTAGCAAAGCTCAAGTGCGTGAGGCTCTGAGGCTCTTGAAAGACTTTCTCGGTATTCTGGAAGACTATCGGGTTCATCAGCGTGGAACAGAAACTTGGCACTTTGCCCTGACGCTTGGATCGCGTGAAACCCAGGAGGCGACCACCGCCGCTGAGCAGCTTTGGGATGCTCTGAGGACGCAGTCTATTCAGCCCAATCATTTGGAGCCTCAGGTAGAACAAGCACTGCCTGCTAGGGAAGGACTATTGCCGGGAGCGCCTTTTCAGGCACCTCCACTGCCGCACTTTTTTGTAGAACGTCCAGACCACCTTGGTACCCTAAAACAGCATTTATTAGCAGATGCTGCGCACCAGCCTGGAACCTTGGTCGTGAGTGCAATATACGGTCTGGGTGGCATAGGGAAATCGGTGCTGGCTTCGGCCCTAGCCCATGACCCAGAGGTACAGACTCAATTCTATGACGGGGTGCTTTGGGCTACGTTGGGCCAGGAGCCGGATGTTCTCTCATTTTTGAGTGGCTGGATTCAAGAGCTAGGCGATCATAGCTATCGACCAACAACAGCAGCTTCAGCCTCGGCCCACCTGAGAACTCTGCTACACGACAAGCACATGTTGCTGGTGGTTGATGATGTTTGGGATCCAGCTCATGCTGAACCGTTCCGCGTAGGGAGTATGACCTGCTGTGTTTTGGTCACGACACGGGAGGCCAGGATTCAAAGCGCACTGAGTTATGACTTGGATGTCATGACACCGGATGAGGCGTTGTCTCTGCTGAGCAAAGCCATACCTGAAGAGCTGCGTGGGCATGAGGTACAAGAAGCTCTTGACCTTGCAAAGGCGGTAGCCTACTTACCCCTGGCCTTAGAACTTTCGGCTGCTCAGATTGAAGAGGGAGCATCCTGGAGGGAACTGCTGACAGCCCTACAGCAAGAGATTGCAGATCTGGAAATACTCGATATTCAATGCTTTGGATTCGGAATCCAAGGCTCTATGCAACGAAATCTAAGCCTGCTGGCATCCTTCAACTTAAGCCTGAAACGCTTGCTTCCAGAGCAGCTCAGTCGTTTTGCTTGGCTCGGAGTGATTCCAGAGGATGTCTGCCTGACAGAGTCGATGGTGTCAACGTTGTGGGATACAACCCCTCAGCAAGGACGCACTATGCTGAGATTCCTCAAGTCGCGGGCTTTGCTATTGGCCGGTGGAAGACAGAGAGATCAAGGCCTAGGTTACCGTATGCATGACTTAATGCATGATGTAGCTCGTCGCCTGTTGACAAGTGAGCCTTGCCCCGATCACGAAAGTCAGCTGCCAGGCTTAGGCCTTGACTTTTCTGAGGCCCATAGGGTGTTTCTCGACCGCTGCCGTTTGAAGCGGCAGGATAAGCAATGGCATACCCTGCCTGACGACGGCTATATCCATGCCCACCTAACCTGGCATTTAGAGCAAGCTGGACTTACTGATGAAATTCACCAGCTACTGCAGGAGACCACTGCCGAAGGGAAAAATGCCTGGTATGAAGCTTGTAGAACCCTAGAACAAACGGCAGGATTTGTTGCAGATGTAGCCAGGGCTTGGAGACTTGCGGAAGAACTTTTTGTAACTGATGCACCTTTGGCTTTAGGGTTGCAATGTCGCTATGCTTTTATTAAGGCCTCCCTAAATACACTTGTAGAAAATTATCCGCCTGAATTAATCGGAGCCCTTGTTGCAGAAGGTATTTGGCCTCCAGCTCAAGGCTTAGCCCATATACAACAATCTCCGAGCCCTTGGTATAAGTTGGATGTTTTTCAAAAAATTATTCCTCATTTGCCTGACAGTCTACTACCTGAAGCTCTTCGAATAATTCGAAATCTTGAAGATGAGGACTGTAAAGCAAGGGCACTTACAGAAGTTGCTCGAAGGATGCCTGAATTAAGGCAAGAAGCTCTAGCAGCAGCTCGCGCTATTGTGGACAGCTATAATCGTTCAATAGCGCTCGGAAAACTGGCAATTGTTCTCCCAGAGATTTGGACTGAAGCTCTTCTTGTTATTGCCTCAGAGGGAAGCTCAAGAGATAAAGCATGGGCACTTCGAGAATTGGGCAGATATTTACCATCTAATCTATTATCTGATGCGCTACAAATTACTCAAAGTCTCGATGATGTATACAGCAAAGCTGTAGCGATGGGGGCTTTAGCCTCCAGAATGTCTAACATTCACGTTGAAGTTATTGAGAACTTGCTACCTAGTGTTAGAGCCATAACCGAAAATCATGGGAAAGCTTATGCTCTAGGTTCGTTGGCCACGTTAATTCCCGAGTTATGGGCAGAGGTTTTCGAGACAATAAAGGAAATTGAGCACGAAATGTCAAGGGCAAGAATACTAGATAATATTGCCTCTTACTTGCCTCATGAAAAACTACCAGAAGCCATTAATATCGCTAAATCCATCCAACATGAGACTCGACGAGCAATTGCTTTGGGTGCTCTAACTACAAGACAACCGGATCTGTGGCAAGAGGCCGTTAATGCTACTCAAATAATTCGAGATGCAGATTGGCAAATCAATATGATTAGCCAACTTTCAAACAGATGGGAAGCCGTATGGCCAATTGTCATTCAGTTAGCAAATTCATTACATCATACCTATGATCTTGTTATTGCCAGCCTAAATACAGCTCATAGGCAACCTAGTCTTTGGCCTGAGACTCTTGGTGATATTCAGAAAATTTATGATGTTTATGATCGCGCTAAAGCTTTTAGGGTTGCTGCTTCATATGGGCAAAAGGATTGGCCTAGTGCAATTGCTTCAGCTCAAGCAGTGCAACACTATATGGATAAGGCTGGACTCTTTTATGACTTAGCAGAGGTCATGCCGGAAGCATGGGAATTCGCCATCAATGCGACAAATGATCTATGGTTCGAAGCGCAAAAAGCAAGCATACTATATGAACATGCATTTGAGATCCCAGACATTTTACTGCCTAGAGCTATAGAAATTGCCAAATCTATTAAGGATCCTGTAAAACAATTATTAGCTTTAAGCAAACTATCCGCTGTTTGCCCAGAAATTGAAAATGAAGTCCTGAATATGTTCAATAGTATGGTTTTTTCAGGTGAAAGAAGCCAGTATTATAAGATACTCATCATGAGTGCGCTTGCAACTAAAGGTTTTTATGACTGGCAGACTATTTTTAATTCTATTGAGAACCTTTCGGACAAGGTTGCCAAGGCTGAAGTATTACAGCATCTTGCCAAATTCTTACCTAATAGCGAATTAGAGCGAGCACTCAATATAGTTACTTCTATTCCGAGTGATTATTATAGAGCGGTTGCTTATAGAGCGCTGCTTCCTCGATTAGATTTAGCTCTAAAGTCATACGATTTTTGGTGCTCATGCTTACATGATCTAGCCTTTATGCATCGCCGTTTTTTGCTTGAGCTTCTACCTACTTTGAGTGAGCATATTTATTCACTTGGTGAAGAGGAAGCAGTGCTTGAGGTCGCTCTTTCTATTCAATCCGTTTGCCAGCAGTGGTAGTCAGTTAAACTTAATATCATGGAATGTCTTACGAAGTTGTTATTCCTATGGAAATTACATTAATTAAATGATTAGGCTGGAACAAAGCTCCTGCAATATCTTTCTAAAATCGGCTAATTCAGCAATCAGCTCAGGCTGAAATCACACCAAACGCCAAAATGATCAGAAAGACGATAACCTGAAGAATGTTGTCTCGCTATCACTCCTCGATCTGTTGCATTGAGATGGGGAGATGTCGCAATGTGGTCAATCGCTAGATAACCATCCTCAGTAGATCACAAAGGATTGAGGCAGGGGCTGAATTTGTAGGAAAGGGGTAGGGTCAGGCTAGAAGATCTTGGACGAAAAGCCATGACAACCTG
>NZ_JAYFES010000092.1:0-96120 GCF_055795045.1 Pseudanabaena sp. PCC 9330
AAACCTTCTACACCAAGAACATCTTGCTGAACGAAGGCATCCGGGCCTGGATGGCACCCACTGACCAGCCCCATGAGAAGTTTGTATTCCCCGAAGAGGTACTCCCCCGTGGTAACGCTCTCTAGCAACTCGTTTATTGCTGGGCGCGACCAAGAATCTACCGGCTTTGCCTGGTGGTCTGGTAACGCTCGATTGATCAACCTATCCGGCAAGCTGCTGGGTGCCCACGTGGCCCACGCTGGTCTGATTGTGTTTTGGACAGGGGCAATGACCCTGTTTGAAGTGGCCCACTTTGTGCCCGACAAGCCCCTTTATGAGCAGGGCTTCATTCTCCTACCTCACCTCGCCACCCTAGGTTGGGGTGTTGGCCCCGGCGGTGAAGTGATCAACACCTACCCCTATTTTGTGGTCGGTGTGCTGCACCTCATCTCCTCTGCTGTGCTCGGTCTGGGTGGTGTTTACCACGCCCTGCGCGGCCCCGAAGTCCTAGAAGAGTACTCTTCTTTCTTCGGCTATGACTGGAAAGATAAGAACCAGATGACCAACATCATCGGCTACCACCTCATCCTGTTGGGTTGTGGTGCGCTGCTGCTGGTGCTGAAAGCCTGCGTCTTTGGCGGTGTCTACGACACCTGGGCCCCGGGCGGTGGCGACGTACGCGTCATCACCAACCCCACCCTCAACCCTGCGGTCATCTTTGGCTACCTGCTGGGCTCTCCCTTTGGTGGCGACGGCTGGATTGTCGGCGTCAACAACATGGAAGACATCATTGGCGGCCACATCTGGGTCGGCCTGATCTGCATCGGCGGCGGCATCTGGCACATTTTGACCAAGCCTTTTGGCTGGGCGCGTCGCGCTCTGATCTGGTCAGGTGAAGCCTACCTGTCCTACAGCCTCGGCGCTCTGTCGCTGATGGGCTTCATCGCCTCCTGCTACGTGTGGTTCAACAACACTGCCTACCCTTCTGAGTTCTACGGCCCCACCAACGCCGAGTCCTCTCAGGCTCAGGCAATGACCTTCCTGGTGCGCGACATGCGTCTGGGTGCCAACATCGGTGCGGCCCAAGGCCCCACCGGTCTGGGTAAGTACCTGATGCGCTCTCCCACGGGTGAGATCATCTTTGGTGGTGAAACCATGCGCTTCTGGGACTTCCAAGGCCCCTGGTTGGAGCCCCTGCGTGGCCCCAACGGTCTTGACCTCGACAAGCTGACCAACGACATCCAAGACTGGCAGGTGCGCCGCGCTGCTGAGTACATGACTCACGCGCCCAACGCCTCCATCAACTCGGTGGGTGGTGTAATCACCGAAATCAACTCGGTGAACTTCGTTAACCCCCGCCAGTGGCTGTCGACCTCTCACTTTGTACTGGGCTTCTTCTTCCTGATTGGCCACCTCTGGCATGCTGGTCGCGCTCGCGCGGCTGAGGCAGGTTTCGAGAAAGGCATCGATCGCGAAACTGAACCCGTACTCGCTATGGGCGACCTCGACTAGGTCTTACATAGCTCGAGAGGGTTGATTTAAAAACCTCCGGTCCTGAGACCGGAGGTTTTTGTTTGTGGAACTTGTCTATGACTGACTCTGCATCACCAAATCCCCGGCTGGAATGGGTGGATCGGCGGCATTTTCGGTGGTGATCAGCATCTGCACAGGAATGTCTGTACAGGTTGTATTGGGCAGAGACCACTGGTTTGTATCCTGTAGCGCATCGGGGTTGAACTCGCCGCAGAAAACGGGGTCGCTATCAGCTAAGGCCCAGAGGCGGTAGATTTCGTCTTCTGCCAGGGTGGGCAGGTCGGTGGTGACGATCAGGGCGGTTTGGTCGGTTGGGTTGACCAATAATCGAGCGTTGGCTTGAGGTTCGGCGTTGGTGCCGGTCAGGGTATAGAGGTAGTTGGCAGGTTGGCTAAAGCTGGCCACAACGGCCTCCTGTTGCAGCAGGGACAGGCGCAGGCGCTGGTTTTCTTGCAGGGCGAATGTGAGGGCGATCGCCGTGCCGAGCCAGCCTAGACCAAGGAGTAGCCTGCCCCAGGGAAGGGAGCGAGGAGCTGTGGAGGAGATGGGTGGTGGGGTGATCGCTGCTGCTGTGGGTGTGGCGGCGGTGGCGAGAATGCGATCGCGCAGCCCTGGCGGCGGCTGTACCTCGGGTAGCATCATGGGCAGAGCGTCCCAGGTGGTTTGTAGGGTGGCTAGCTCAGCAGCAACCTCGGGGTAGTCGTTCAGCCATTGCTCGACTAGGGTAGTATCGGCAGCGTCTAGGTCGTCGAGCACGTACCCGGCGAGGAGTTGTTGCCAGTTTTCAGGAAGCGTGGGAGTCATGGAGGAGAGGGTGGATAGGGTAGAGGTAGAGTCAGACCTATAGAACTGTCCCAATCGTTGGGAATGCCGGAATTAGGGCGATTCTCGGTGGGTTTGGAGGAGGCTGCGGAGGCGAAGTAGGCCCTGGCGGCAGCGAGATTTGACGGTACCGAGGGGAATGCCCAGCCGGGCGGCGATTTCAGACTGACTGAGGCCCTGGAAGTAGGCGATTTCGAGCACTTCGCGTTCGGCAGGGGGCAGCTGGTCGAGGGCGGTGCGCAGATGCTGGCGCTGTTCGACTAGGGTGGCGTGGTCGAGGGGGCTGGGGGATCTGCTGGCGGCGGCGGTGATGCGTTGAAAGCGCTGGAGGATGGTGGCCCGCCCGCTGCTGACCCGCAGGCGATCGATTGCCCGGGAGCGGGTATAGGTGGTCAGGTAGCTGCCCACACTGCCGCGATCGGGGTTATATTTTTGCCCCTGCCAAAAGCTGACAAAAACTTCCTGGGTGAGGTCTTCAGCTTCGGCGGGGTTGCCCAGCATCTTTAGAGCCAGGGTGTAGACCATTGCAGAGTAGCGATCGTAGAGGGTGGCTAGAGCCTGGGTATCGCCCGCCCAGAGCTGGTTGACTAGGCCGCGATCGCTGACTGGGTCGGGGGCCTGTGGGCCAGGAGGCTGAGCTTTAGGGGGCTGTGAAAAGGAGGGCATTGAGGGTCTGCCGGTAATACGGCTCAGGGGCTCAGAGTGGATGGGTAGGGGTGGGATGCAACAATCCAAAACTCAAGTCATGCAAAACTTTTCTGCCATCCAACCGCCACACCTAATCGTAATTGGGTTGAGTTCTAAAGAGACTCGTCTACGACGTTAGCGCAAAGGACATAGCTATGAATCACGATATGAAGTCTGCTGAATTGAGCCCCCTGACTGGGGTTTCGCGGCGGCGGGTGGTGGTCGGTGGGGCGATCGCAGGCCTCGCGGGCACCCTGGGTTTCTCAGCCTTTACCAAGCGGGCGGCCCAGGCTAGCACCCACGGCAGTGCGGCTGCCAACGATGTCGAGATTCTCAACGGGGCGCTGTATTACGAGCACCAGGCGATCTGGGCCTACAGCGCCGCTGCGGGCGGGCTGAGCGATACCGACGTGGGCCAAAAAGTGCTGAAAATTGCCCTGGCCAACCAGGCTGACCACATGGTGCACCGCGACACCCTCAGCCAGGTGATTACGGACCTGGGCGACATACCGATAATGGCCAAAGACAGCTACGACCTATCGGCCTACCTGGAGCGGGGCGACGGCGGTCTCGATTCGGACGTGAACATTGCCAAGCTGGCCCTGGCGCTAGAGACCGATGCCGCGATCGCCTACGCCAGCGAGGTTGCCCGTCTCCAGACCCCGGCCCTGATTACTGCTGGGGCCAGCATCGCCGCTGCTGAGGCCTCCCACGCCACCCTGATTCGCGCCGCATTTTTTGCCCTGGGGGTCGAGCTGCCCATCGTGGCGGCCCCCTTTGTCAGTGCCGATACCCGAGACCAGTGGGTGCTGAAGGTCTAGGGCAGCTAACGCTTTTCTGAAATCGTCACTACGTAAACAGCCACTCCTGACTATGGCCCTGGGCAATGCCCAGGGCTTTTTTCATACCCTGCCTACGCTTGGGGCGAGATGGCGGCCACTTCGCTAGATTGGGCGATCGCACCCCAGTCTCCTGCCGCGCTCAGGTAGCCCACCTCCACCACGTAGATCCGGTCCCACTGGGGAATGGGTAGATACCAGTCTTGGGCAAAGTCGTCGCGACAGCGCTGCTCGGCCACAGCGGCGGGCAGTGGGGCCGCAGTGGGGTGGCCAGTGACATCGTACAGGCGCAGGGCAAGAGTTTCGCCGCCCTGGTCTTTGGCCTGGGTGCGATCGCCGTCGTCAACCTGCCACACCGCATAAAAGCGATCGCCGTCGTGGTCGACCGAGAGCTTCACCCAGCTGGTTTGGGCGGGCGGTGTCTCGGTTGGCACCGGGTCAGCACTGACAACCACCGGCCCAAAGCTATCGGGCGAACTCGGGGGAATGCTGGCCAGCGCCGCTACCACCTCGGGGGGCAACCCCTCTAACCCGGTGGGTGCTTCAGACGCCGTCGCCTCGGGCGGCGGGGGAATGTAGTCGCCGGGCTCTAGGGGCACTGGCGGCGGCACGGGCATTGGTGCCGGGCGCAGGGGTAGTGCCGGGGTACCGCCCTCACTGGCTTCTACGGGCAGATCTTGGCGGATGGTGTCGAGATCTGTGGCTGCTGTCAGGTGCACCTGGCTGAGAAGTTCTTCTTCTAGGGGGCTAGGAGTAATGATTGGCTCTGGTGGCGCTGGCGGCTCTGGCGCGACCGCCGCAGCGGGTATTGGCCCAGGCGAGATTGGCGCAGCAGAAAACGGAGCCGTTGAACTGAGATCTGGCGGTATCGGGCCTGGGGTAATCACCCTGGCTCCACTTGCGGAGCCAGTTCCGCCGACTGAGGCGCTATTCTCAGCGTAGTCGGGCAGCTGCGCCGCTTCCGCCGCCAGAGCCGGGGGAACGTCGTAGCTCCCAGGGTTGTTGCTAGTGATTTCTACATCGGCGGAGGGCAACCCCTGCACCATCTGCTGAAGCTCTAGGGGCACATCGGGGTCGTAGCCAGAAAAAGGAGCATACTCTGGCACCACCACTCCTGGGACTGGCAATGGGGTGATCGGTTGATCGCCCCCAGGCCCAGGGGTAATGCCCGATCCCTCGGGGTAGCCGAGGGGCAGGTTCGCACCTGCTAGGCCAGATCCAGCGATGCCCAGTGAGCTTGCCCGCGCCAGGGCCGTCTGGGCCTCACTGTGGCGACCGAGCTGCGTCAGAGCCTGGCCTTTGCCCAGCCAGGCTTCTCCTGCTGACTGATCGATCTCTAGGGCGCTGTCAAAGCAAAAAATGGCTTCGTCGTAGCGGCCCATGGTGCTGAGCAAGCGCCCTTTGCCCACCCAGGCCTCGGTGACGCTGGAGTCGAGCTGCAGGGCGGCGTTGTAGCTGTCCATGGCGTCGTTGGCTTGGCCCAGCAGAGCTAGGGCATTGCCCCGTTGGGCCTGGGCCTGGGCGGCGATCGCATTGGTACCCTGGGCCGGCACTCCCGTGACTTCGGCCTTGCTGCGCTCGATTTCGGTAGCTTCTATGGCCTGGTTAAAGTAGATCAGCGCGGTGTCGTAGCGGCCCTCTCGCATCAGCCGCCGCCCCTCCGCGAGATTGATCCGGGCCTGCTCCAGCTTGCTGGGGGAGGTGCTGGGGGTGTAGTCGTCAGCGGGTACTAGCCCGGCCTCAGGGGGCCAAGCTTCCCCGCTAGGGGGCAGCGGGTCGCCCCCGGGAGAAGGATTGCCGACCCCAGAGAAGTCAATCCCGAGGCCGGGGCCAAGACCAGAATTGGTCTCCAGCGCCTCATCGTCTGGCTCCTTGTCTTCGCCCTTGGCCCCCAGTATTGACCCCAGCAGGCCCGCCACAAATAACAACAGAGGAATCGCCCCCAGAGCCCACCAGGCGGCAGGGGGCAAGTTGCGAATGCGATCGCCTAGATTGCCCAGGTCGGTAGCGGGCTCGGCGGGCTCCGTGGCCGTAGCGGTGACCAGACTGCCCTGGCGATCGCGCAGTTGAACGGTGCGATCGCTGCTGCCCACCACCATCTGGCCCTCAGGGGTAAAGCCCAGAGATGCGGCGGGGGCATCGAGCTGCACAGGCTCTGGTAGCTGTGGGGTGCCATCGACTCCCCAGAGTTGCAGGGTGCTGTCGACCCCGGCGCTGGCCAGGGTGCTGCCGTCGGGGGTGTAGGCCACGGCACTGACCGCATTCTCGTGGGCCTGAATGGCCTCGCCCCGGGGCTGGAGAGTGGATCGATCCCACTGTCGCAGGGTGCCGTCGCCGCCAGTGGTGGTGATCACCTGGCCATCGGGGGTACTGGTGATGGCGGTAACGCCATTTTGGTGGGCGTTGTCAACCTGTTCGGCGGGGGTGCCGTCGGCATTCCAAACTCGCAGACTGCCGTCGCTACTGCCGGTGAGAAAGACCTGCGCCCCCGCCGGAAAGTGAATTGCCTGTACCGGCCCGCTGTGAGCTGCGATCGGTTCACCACCCATCGGCTCGCCGCTGGCCACCGCCCAGCGCTCTACGGTGCCATCGGCATGACCACTCGTCAGCATGGTGCCGTCGGGCTTGAGGGCCAGCGCCAAGATTGGCCCACCCTGGCCCGTCAGCGGTGTCCCCAGGGGGGCACCATTGCGATCCCATCGGTGGATGGTGCCGTCGGCCCCGCTGCTGATTACGGTCTGGCTGTCGGGGCTGATTGCCACTGCCGACACAGCCCCCCGGTGGGCATCGGCAATGGTGGTACCCGTGGGGCTGCCCTCGGCGTCGAGCCACTCGAGCTGCCCGTCTTCGGTGCCGCGCACCATAAAGCGCCCATCGGGGGCCAGGGCGATGCCGCCGGGTAAACGGTTGGCCCCCACGGTGACGTTGGCGCTGGCGGTCTGTTTGGCCTCGGCGATCGCCGCCTGGCCCTCGGCATTGGTAGCAAAGCCCAAAAAGGCCTCAATGGGTAGGCTGGGCTCGCCTCGATAGATGTAGTTGCGCGGCTGAGAGTAGGGGTAGCGGGGGTCGTCGATCAGGGTATTGTGCATGCTTAGGGGCCGCACCGCATCTTGGTTGACCACCTCGGAGGCGATCGCATAGCTAATGCCGTCGCTGCCCAGAGCGCGCACCACAGCAGCGGTGTCGTCAACCTCTACCAGCTCGGCCTCAGGGCCAGCTTCAAAGGGTTTGCCCTTAAAAAGGTCATAGTCGGCCAGGGCTAGCCGGGTGTCGCTAGTGGCGGGACGATCGACAAAGCGAATGCGCACGTCTGGCCCACCGATCTGCGACCAGTTAGTAATTTCGCCACGAAATATAGCGGCAAAATCGCCAGAGGTGAGATCGCCGCGAAAGGGGTTGTCGCGGCCCACGATAATGGCAATCTTTTCCCGCGTCACCGGAATCGAGGTAAGACTGGGATCGGCTTCGGCTTCCCGCAGCGCTCGCCCTAGGGCAGCCAAATCAATGGTGCCATTGCTCAGGGCTGTCAGCGCCTGCTCGTCGCTACTGACAGACAGAGTCACCCGCGCCCCAGGGTAGCGCTGCTCAAAGCTTTCCTTCAGGCTCTGGTTGATGCCCGCCATCGACGGTGCGCCGTCAATACTCAGGGTGGTATCGGCGGCAACACTGTCTGGCTGAGTGAAACTGGGCGTGGGTTCTGCGGTCACCTGGGCCAGTAGCCTCATCTCAGAGCGCAGCAAGCTCATCGGCAGCGCGGTCAGGGCGCTGATCACTACCAGCATGGCCAAAGACGGCTTACGACGCGGATGCATAGCGATACCCAGAGTCACTAGAGGATCTGCTAAAGGATACCTCCTGGAATGGGGGGTGGAGCGGTTTTTTTGGGGAGAGGAAAGTTTTGAGGGGTTTTGGGGGTTTGGGGCTGTAGCTCGTTGGCAGATTTAGAAGGCGAGGAGGTCAGAACATTCGCAGGCTGGAGCATTCTGACCTGCCAGATTGGCTGGCTGCCCTTCTCCATGGTTCCCTACGCCAGTGCCTCCAACGGTACTGGCGATTTGGCTACCGAGTCTAAGTCACACCCCTGCATTGAATTAGCGTCTCTAGCGGTCTCGGCTAGGGCTATATCGACCGACTGCTGGCAGCAGCCAGATCAAATCGCTGGGGGCGATCGCAGGGGGCGTCAAAGTCGATCACTGGCCCCTTGGGCACGATCTGATGGGGGTTTACGCCCGGGTGGCTCATGTAGTAATGGCGTTTGATGTGATCGAGGTTGCAGGTGTTTTTGAAGGCGGGCTGCTGGTACAGGTCGCGCAAATAGCCCCACAGGTTGGGATAGTCAACTATGCGCCGCAGGTTGCATTTGAAGTGCACGTAGTAGACCGCATCAAAGCGGTAGAGGGTGGTAAACAGGCAAATATCGGCTTCGGTGAGGCGATCGCCGCACAGGTAGCGCTGCTTCTCTAACACAGCTTCCCAATGGTCGAGGGCGGCGAACAGCTCAGTTACCGCCTCGTCGTAGGCACCCTGCTGGGTGGCAAACCCGGCCCGATAGACGCCATTGTTGATGGGTTGGTAAATGGCGTCTATGGCCGCATCTACCTGGTTCGTCAGATCGGCGGGGCAGAGATTTACCGAGTTGGTGGCCACCTCATTCCACTCGGTGTCGAGCATGCGAATGATCTCGCGCGACTCGTTGTTGACGATGGTTTGGGTTTGCTTGTCCCACAAAATGGGCACGGTCACCCGGCCTGAAATATCGGGCTTGGCTTTGACGTAGATCTCCCGCAGATACTGCGCTCCATTCACCGTATCGGGAATTGCGCCGGGGTAATCGCTAAAAGCCCAGCCCTCGTCACCCATGTAAGGATCTACCACCGACACCGAGATAGCATTTGTCAGGCCCTTGAGCTCACGCA
The DNA here is from genome assembly GCF_055795045.1 of Pseudanabaena sp. PCC 9330. NCBI lineage: Bacteria > Bacillati > Cyanobacteriota > Cyanophyceae > Pseudanabaenales > Pseudanabaenaceae > Pseudanabaena > Pseudanabaena sp. PCC 9330. The sequence goes on from NZ_JAYFES010000092.1 coordinate 8,777, forward strand.
TGATCAGAGTGCGGTGCGCCCAGGGGCAGGCCAGCGAGACGTATAAGTGATAGCGATCGACTTCGGGTCTGAATGGGCTGGAGCCATCTGCCTTGGTCCAATGGTGAAAGTCGGTCTCAGGGCGGATAAACCGACCCTGGTTGTCTTCTTGGCTGCGATCTTTTTGCCATTGACCGTTTACCAGTAGGCCCAGTCCCATAGGGTCTCCTTCAATTTTCTTTACAATTTCTGTTGGTTTTAGCCTAGCGTTTTTTCCTCCAGCCGTCCTCTGGCTAAAGGGGGACCCCAAACGGGCTGGCCCTGGGCTCATTTTTTTGCCATGTTTGCTGATTTTTGACTGATGCTATAGCGGCGGCGAGATCTCTAGTCCTTAGATTCTCTGGGCTGTGATGCGATCGCAACCGGCAAAGTGTGGCACCTTTAGAGGACTCCCGCTAAAAGACTTCCGCAGTTGTAGCCCTATGGTTCCTGTATCGGTGGGCGGCATCGCCCAGTCTGCCCTGTTGACAGACCATCTGCTGGCCTACTATCGCCAGCTGCCCCAGGCTCAACTCACCGTGGTCGATGTCGAGACCACCGGGTCGCGGCCCCACGAGGCGCGGGTGATTGAGATTGCTCTGGTGCAGGGCTCTTTGGCAGAGGGTATTACCCACGAGGCGACGTTTTTAGTCAACGCCAATGTGCGGGTACCCCACAACATTACTCGTCTGACCGGCATTACCACTGCCATGGTAGAGCAGGGCACCGCCGCTGACACCGTCTGGCAAAGCCTAGCTCAGCCGCTCAGCCAGGGGGTGCTCACCGGCCACAACCTGGCCTTTGACTACAGCTTTATAAAGTCAGAGTTTGGGCGCCTGGGGCACCCGTTTAGCCGCCCCGATACCCAGCAGTTTTGTACGGTGATTTTGTCGCGGCTGCTGCTGGCCGACCTGCCGTCGCGCAGTCTGCCCCAGCTGGTGCGCCACTTTGGCTTTGACGTGGGGCGATCGCACCGCGCCCTGGCCGACACCAAAGCCTGCTGGCTGCTGGCCAATCTGCTGCTAGAGCGCCTGGCCGACACCTCCGACGACGATCTCAGGCAGCAGTTTGAGCAGCAGTGGGTGCCTATTAGAGAAGCCGCCAAAGCCTTTGGCCACACGCGCCTAGAACTACAGCAGATGCTCGATGGTCGGGGCTGCGATCGACGTACCTCCCGCCGGGGCAATCGCCATATGTATCGCCGGGGCGCCCTAGAGGCGCTTTACCGCGATCTGCATAGCGATCAGCTGTCGCTCAACCTCGGAGATTGACCCCTCATATCGAATCCTGCTTGGCTACCCCCGATTCAGCCGGGCGCACAGCGGTGCGCCCCTACGGATTGCCCAAATAGGCGGATTGCGTTGGGGCAAAGGGTGTTTGCCTAGCCTGAACTTTTTCAGAAATTTCTCGCCGTTTGGCTCTAGATCAGTCATGGTGTGTGTGAGGGCAAGGGTGACCTGGCCACAAGATTTGTCGACTGGCACCCAGGCAACAAGAGGGGGCGAGGGATAGAAAATGGGGCGATCGCACACCAAGATTCAACGCTATGGTCGGTTCATCGGGCTGGGGCTAGGGCTGTCGGTGCTGACGGCCTGGGCGGCAGGTTCTATGGTAGAGAGGCGCGTGCCGCAGGGGGCGACGGCAATGCTAGAGTTCATAAATCCTCAGCCCGTTGCCCAGGCCAGTACTATGACCAGCCCTCTGCTGTTTGATGCGGTTTCAGACTTTGCCGAGGGGGTGGCGATGGTGCGCACCAAGTCGACCCTGGGCTACATCGATCGCAGCGGCAATTTATCTATTCAGGTGGCTGACAGCAGTGTCACTGTCGCCGCCGACTATGCCGAGGGGTTGGCGATCGCCCAGGCTGGTGCCTATGTGGGCTATCTCGATCGCCAGGGCGAGTGGACCATCCCGGTACAGTTTCGTCAGGCCAAAACCTTCTCGGGCGGGCTGGCAGCGGTGCAAGGGGGCACCAAGTACGGCTATATCAACACCGAGGGAGAATGGGTGATCGAGCCGCAGTTTGACTTGGCCGAGCCCTTTGTGGGCGATCGCGCTTTGATCAAGCTGGGTGACGCCTACGGCTATGTCGATACCGAGGGGCGCACCGTCGTACCGCCCACCTTCAAAGACGCCTGGAGCTTTGCCGAGTCGTTAGCGGTGGCCAGGGTAGACCAGCTCTATGGCTACATTGACCCCGCTGGCACCATGGCGATCGCTCCTGCTTATGACGGGGCTTTTAGCTTCTCAGAGGGGCTGGCGCGGGTGCGCCAGGGCCGCACCTTTGGCTTTATCGACACCGAGGGCAAGGTGGCGATCGCCCCCACCCTGGCCTTTGCCTCTGACTTTTCTGAGGGACTAGCGGCAGTGCTGATCGACGGTCAGTGGGGCTACCTCGATCGCACCGGCAGCGTTGCCATTGCGCCCCAGTTTGCCTATGCTGCCGACTTTTCTGAGGGGCTAGCGGTGGTTCAGCAAGACGGCCAGTTTGGCTACATCAATGCCCAGGGCGGCTGGGCGATCGTTCCTCAATACGCCAATGCGGGCCGGTTTTCTGAGGGACGGGCTCGGGTGCAGATTGGCGATCGCTGGGGCTTTATCGATAGCGAGGGCAATCTGCTCACTCGGGCCGGTTTAGCTGACTAATGTTCTGTTAAGCCTTCACTTGTAGGTTGAGTGAAGCGCTAGCGGAACCCAACAAAGCTTACTGCCGTTGGGTTTCACTTCGTTTCACCCAACCTACGCAGAGCTAAAAGATCTCGGTTTCAGATTCTCAGTTAAGTTGGTCGGCGGAATCCTTCGTAGGATGCGTTGGGCTCTGTTCGCCCTGGCCTGGAAGTAAAATTCCTTCTGATCGTCATCGGTTCATCGCTTCCGCCTCGCTCCCTCAGGCTAAACCCATCCGTGGGATGCTAAAACTCTAGTCAGAGTCATGAGCACCGCCTGTGAAATTTGCTTTTATCATCGACCCCATCCACCGCCTCGACCCCGGCCACGACACCAGCGTCGCCCTGATGGAGGCGGCCCAGCAGCGCGGCCACGAGGTGTGGATTACGTCCGCCAATGCTCTAAGTGTGGTGGCAGGTCAGGCACTGGCGTTAATGCAGCCGGTAAAGCTCACTCCGGTGACGTTGGTTGACGGGTTGTGGGTCGCCGCCAACCCCTGGTTTGAGCTAGGTGACGCGGTGCAGCGCCCCCTAGAAGACATGGATGCGGTGTTTATGCGTACCGACCCGCCGGTCACCGTGCCCTACCTCTACGCCACCTACATTCTCGACTACGTTGACCCGGCCAAAACCCGCGTGGTCAACGCTCCCAGCGGGCTGCGGGCAGCAAATGAAAAAATGTATGCGCTTCAGTTTACCGAAGCCATTCCTGAAACCATCGTCACCCAGAGCAAAGCAGTGATTCGCGAAACCATAGAGCGCTGGGGTCAGGCGGTGCTCAAGCCCCTGGGGGGCAAAGCCGGGGAGGGGATTTTGTTTTTGCAGGCGGGCGATCGCAACCTCAACTCCATGGTCGAGATCAGCACCCAGCAGGGCAAAGAGCCGGTGATGGTGCAGACCTACCTGCCCGCCGCTAAGGACGGCGACAAGCGCATTATTTTGCTCGATGGCGACCCCATCGGCGCGGTCAACCGCATTCCCACCGGCAGCGAGTTTCGCGGCAACATGGCGGTGGGCGGTCGGGTGGCCCAGGTCGAGATTACCGATCGCGATCGCGACATTTGCCGCCAGCTCGCCCCCACTCTGCGACGCGACGGCCTCTATTTTGTCGGCATTGACATCATCGGCGGCTACCTCACCGAGATCAACGTCACCAGCCCCACCGGCATTCGCGAGATCGATCGCCTCGACAACCTGCGCCTGGGCGACCAGACTATCGCCTGGGTCGAGGAGAAGTAGCGCCATGGCCACCTTTGCCGCCCTAATTGCCGCCGAGATAGACATTCGCCCTGCCCAGGTAGACGCCACCCTAGACCTGTTTGCCGAAGGGGCGACGGTGCCCTTTGTGGCCCGCTACCGCAAAGAGCGCACCGGCGATTTAGACGAAGTGCAGCTTAGGCAGATCGCCGAGCGCCATCAGTATCTGACGGAGCTGGAAGACCGTAGAAAAACCGTGCTGAGCGAGATCGAGTCCCAGGGCAAGCTCACTGAACCGCTAAAGGCCGCCATTCTCGCTTGCCAGCACAAGACCGAGCTAGAAGATCTCTATCTGCCCTACCGCCCCAAGCGTCGCACCCGCGCCACCATGGCCAAAGAAAAGGGGCTAGAACCCCTGGCCCAGCAGATCGAGGCGCTGAACCTATCGGGGAAGAAGGCTGTTCTCAGCCAGGAAGCCCAGCCCTTTGTGAATCCTAAATTGGGGGTGGAGTCGGTAGAGGACGCCCTCCAGGGGGCGGCAGATATTTTGGCAGAGCAGGTGGCAGAGCGGGCCGATCTGCGGCGGTATGTGCGTGATCAACTACTGAAGCAGGGCCAGTTCACGGCCAGCGTCAAAAAGGGCCACCCCGAGGGCAGCACCAAGTATGAGATGTATCGGGCTTACCAGAGTCCGGTGCGCTCCATTGCTTCCCACAATCTGCTGGCCATTTTGCGGGGCGATCGCGAAGGCATTCTCAAGGTCGGCCTGGAGGTCGATGCCGACGGCATCCTCCAAACCCTGGAAAAGCGCGTGGTCAAAACCACCGCTGCCGAGGTGCGCCGCTTTTACCGAGAGCTGATCGAGGACGCCTACAGCCGCCTGATGAAGCCCTCGTTGACCAACGAGGTGATGGCCGAGAAAAAAGCCTGGGCCGACGAGGTGTCGATCCAGACCTTTGAGGCGAATTTGAAGAACCTGCTGCTGTCGCCCCCGGCGGGCATGAAGCCCACCCTGGGGGTGGACCCCGGCTTTCGCACCGGCTGCAAGGTGGCGGCGGTGGATGCGACCGGCAAGTTTTTGGAATACCAGGCGGTCTTTCCCCACCAGTCCCAAAACCAGCGGCGGCAGGCGGCAGATACCCTGGCAGGGATGATTCGCAAACACCAGATCGAGCTGATTGCGATCGGCAATGGCACCGCCAGCCGCGAGACCGATGCCTTTGTGGGCGAAGTCCTGAAAAACCTGGCGAACCCGCCGGTGAAAGTTCTGGTCAACGAATCTGGCGCGTCGATCTACTCCGCCAGCGAGGTGGCGGCGGCGGAATTTCCCGACCTGGATGTGACGGTGCGGGGGGCGATTAGCATTGCCCGCCGGCTGCAAGACCCCCTGGCGGAGCTGGTGAAGATCGACCCCAAATCCATTGGCGTCGGCCAGTACCAGCACGATGTCGATCAAAAGCGGCTGAAGCAAAAGCTGGATGAAACCATCGAGAGCTGCGTCAACTACGTGGGCGTGGATCTGAACATGGCCTCGCGGGAGCTGCTCACCCACGTGTCGGGGCTGAGCCCGGCGGTGGCCAACAACATTGTCGAATTTCGCGATGCCAACGGCGCGTTTCAGTCGCGGCGGGAGCTGCTGAAGGTGAAAAAGCTGGGGCCCAAGGCCTTTGAGCAGGCGGCGGGGTTTCTGCGCATTCGCAACGGCAAAAACCCGCTAGACAACACGGCGGTACACCCGGAGAGCTACGGCATTGTGGATGCGATCGCCGCTCACCTCAGCCTTCCCCTGAACGACATTTCCAAGGCCAGCGATCGCCTGAAACGTCTTGACCTGAAGCAATTCACCACCGCCACCGCTGGCGCACTCACCCTGCGCGACATTCTCACCGAGCTAGAGAAGCCGGGGCGCGACCCCCGCGAGCAGTTTACCTACGCCCGCTTTCAAGAGGGCGTTAGCGAAATCACTGACCTAAAGCCGGGCATGACCCTGGAGGGAGTGGTCACCAACGTCACCAACTTTGGCGCATTTGTAGATGTGGGCGTCCATCAAGATGGGCTGGTGCATATTTCGCAAATGGCCGATCGCTTTGTCAGCGACCCCAACGAGATTGTCAAAGTGGGCCAGGTGGTGCAGGTGCGGGTGATGGAAGTAGACCCCAAGCTCAAGCGCATTGGCCTGTCGATGCGGGCAAAGGCTTAGCCCCCAGTTTTAGCCCTAGATAAAAATCAATGGAGAACGTTGATTCCCCCCCAGCGATCTTCTAAGGTGGGCAAGGGCACACCACCCTGGAGCCACCACCCCAAGACCATGACCAAAACCCTTATTCTCTTTCGCCACGGCAAGTCTGACTGGGATGCCAGCCCCCTGAGCGATCGCGATCGCCCCCTGGCCGAACGGGGCATTATCGCCGCCAAAACCATGGGCAAGCTGCTAGCCACCGCTAAAAAAGTGCCCGACCTGGCCGTCACCTCCTCGGCGGTGCGCGCCCGCACCACCCTAGAGCTGGCCATGGCGGCAGGCCATTGGAACTGTCCTACGGAGATCACTGACGATCTCTACGAAGCCAACATCGATCAGGTGCTCGACGTCATTCACCGCACCCCCGAGGGCTACGAGGCGCTCATGCTGGTGGGCCACGAACCGACCTGGTCAGACGCCATTTCCTTTTTGACCGGGGGCGGACGCGCCAAAATGCCCACCGCCGCCATGGTCTGCCTAGAGTTTGAGATTGCCAGCTGGTCTCAGGTGGAGTATGGCCGAGGCACTTTGCTGTGGCTGCTGCCACCCCGGCTGTTTACCTAGCCCCGGCTGTTTACCTTGATAGATGACTCTAGGAAACCTGTCGGGTGCTGATTGCCACCCTCCCAGCCTCAGGGCAGTAGGCATTGAGGTGTTCTCCTTCCACCACTATCAGCCCCACAGCCGTGTGTATATAGACTTTGCCGTCAAGGGCATAGACCACCGGGGCTAGGGCCGGGTCTACAGTGACCTGGCGCGCGGCTGGGGTCGGGGTTTGGGCAGGCGCGGCCCCCACAACGGGTTTGATCGCAGTCGAGGGGATGGGACGAGTCGATGCGGCGGGCATGTTTTTGACCGCGGGTGGAGCCCAAAGACAAGTGCGATCGCCCTCGTCACAGGCGTCTTTTTCGAGCCACACCATGAGGTCATCGCCGTGGTGTACGGTCTCGCCGCGCAAGGTATCGACGTAGAGGGTGCCACTGTTGATGGCAATATCGCGCACCGGATACCACTGGTAGTCAGCCAGCACAAACAGATCGAGCTGGAGATGGCGATTGGTGAGGCGACTGGGGTGAGTCCACCACTGCTTCCACAGCTGGCGAGCCTGGGCATAGACCAGATGGTAGCCATCGGGTATAGGGTGCAGGGTGTAGCACAGGACTTGGCTATCTAACCCCTGCCCAACTGGGACAAAGTGGTGATCGATCAGAATCTGGTGCAGCACCTCGGTGTATTCGGTGTCTTTGCGTATCTCGGTACGGGGCGGTATGGTTTCGTCAAAAGCAGTGGCTAACAGGTTGCCCTTACGCCCAAAGAGCTGGCGGGCGCGGTTGGTCGGCTGTACCCGCAGCGATTGATTGGCCTCTAGGATGGCATCTCCAGAGACAAACCACTGCATTAAGGTCAAATCATCCAGTGCGGTCATTTCAGGACCATAAATTGAAGCCCAGGGCAGCGATGAGATCTCTAGCCCTGCTCTCTAACCTCTACGGGGGGTCAGACCCCTCACCCGGTTATTTCTTGGCCAGATTTATTTATGCCGTGAGAAGCACAGGCGTGATGGGGCGATCGCCCTACCCGGCAAGGGCAGATCGGTATAGTGAGGAGGATGGGCGACCGAGGGATGGCATGACCACAGCAGACCGGCAGCACGGATTTCTCAAAACTAACGGGGTAAACCTGCACTACGTGCGCCAGGGCCAGGGGCCGCTGATGCTGTTTCTCCACGGCTTCCCAGAATTTTGGTACTCCTGGCGGCACCAGCTCGACCACTTTGCCGCCCATTACACCTGCGTAGCCCTCGACCTGCGCGGCTACAACGACAGCGACAAGCCCCAGGGCGTAGACGCCTACCGCATGGCCCAGCTGGTGGAAGATGTGCGGGGGGTAATTCAATCGCTGGGAGATGGGCCGGTGACGCTGGTGGGCCACGACTGGGGCGGCGCGATCGCCTGGGCCTTTGCCTACGCCCATCCCGACCTGCTCGAACGACTCATTGTGATGAATATGCCCCACCCAGCCAAGTTTGCCGAGGGCCTGCGCACCCCCCAGCAGATGCTCAAAAGCTGGTATATCGGGGTCTTTCAGCTACCGCTGCTGCCCGAGCTACTGCTACAGGCAGGGGATTTCTGGCTGATTGAGCAGATTTTTCGGGGTATGGCGATCGACAAGGCTGCCTTTAGCGATGCCGACCTTCGGGAGTACAAAGCCGCCGCTGCCAAACCCGGTGCCCTCACGGCCATGGTCAACTACTACCGGGCGATCGCCTCCAGTTTGGCCAGCCCAAGCCCTTGGGGTGTGCTCAACCTGCCCACCCTGATGATCTGGGGCGAAGACGACACTGCTCTCGGCAAAGAACTCACCCTCGGCACCGGGGCCTACATCAGCGACCTGCGCCTGCGCTACATTCCCCAGTGCAGCCACTGGGTGCAGCAAGAGCAGCCCCATCAGGTCAACGCTCTGATAGCCGAGTTTCTGAATGCCTGAGAGCGTGTCAGAGCCCGATATGGGTAACCTAGAGATAAGCTGCATCCCTTCGGTAGAGTGTCTCTGCCATCCAGCCCCCTGCCATGGGGCATAGTGTCATAATCCACACCCCACGCCCATGGGAAAACGGTGTATAAAAATACGTATAACGGTACGTTAAGAAAACCGCTATAGCTTTCACCCTTTGGTGGAAAATTTAAAGTACAGAGAGCGATCTACCCCTAGCCAACGCCGAGTTATAGGTCAACCTCCCATGCTTCAGGATGCCAAAGCCGTTCGGTACTATCAGCGAATCACTGACGCCTTCGTCGACCAGTGGAACCGAGGGTATCGCACCAGTGAGTTGCGCCTCTACCTCGAAGGTTACCTCGCCTCCCTCCGTCACTCCGACGCCCTAGAGCCCTACTGGGTTCACCGCCTCGAAGAAGACGCCATTCGCTATCTCAACGATCCGTCCAACTTTGCCATTCCCATGCCCGAGCCTGAGATTTACTGATGCTGGCTACCGCTGAGCTAACTCAGCGTTTTTTTTGCGCTGTTGCCGGTTGAGCTGTCGCCGTGGCACTGGTTCGCCACATCTCTGAACTGGTCAACCAATCTGAGGCTGTGGCTGCCCAAAATGGCCCTTCATACTCAGCGGCTTGCCCTTTCAATCAGGCGATACCGTCGAGGTTAATGCTCTAGAGCAGCGTTTTGGCCCTCAGCAGGCGCATCCGATCGCGATCGCATTGCCATAGATCAAGACCAGCTACACAGTGCAGCAGCCCAAGTGAGCGAGTGGGTGTTAGCCGAAGATGAAGCGGCCTAGCAGTTTTATAGTTCTGTCAGTTTTATAGTTCTGTGTAGTTGTGGGTCTTCTGTACCGTCCTGTAGGCATAAGGGCTACCTCTAGGGCAGATCTTAGAGGTTCTGGCTTCGGCCCTAGCTGCCCGCAAGCCAAGAATCATAGCGGCAGAGCACTAGGGTAGGGTCGTCGGTGATTTTGAGGTTCAGCCGCTCTGAGATGGGACAGCTCAAAAGTTTACTGGGTCTGGCCTCTCGCGCTGCAAAGGGCCAGGTTGTTTGACACAATACCAGTAGCCCTCTGCCCCTCTCTCCATATACGCCCCGCATGGACATTACCGCTGCTCTGCCCACATTTTTTATCACCCTGCGCGAAGGGGTCGAGGCGGCCCTGGTGGTCGGCATTGTACTCGCCTGCCTGGCCAAGGCCAACCGCCAGGCCCTCAACCCCTGGGTCTACGGCGGGGTAGCCGCTGGGCTAGCGGGCAGCGTGCTGCTGGGTTTGGCCCTGGGTATGGGCCTGCAACAGCTCCAGCAGGGGTTGCCGGGGCTGCAACTGGTGGTGAAGCCGCTGCTGAATGTGCTGTTTGGCGCGATCGCCATCGTTATGCTGAGCTGGATGCTGCTGTGGATGACCCGCCAGGCCCGCAGCCTCAAAGGCGAGATCGAAGGCACGGTGCGATCGGCCCTCGACGACCACCAAACCGCTGGCTGGAGCATCTTTAGTCTGGTGTGTATCGCCGTACTGCGCGAAGGCTTTGAGACCGTACTTTTTGTGTTTACCAATGTGGAGACCAGCTTGGTAGCTGGGTTAGGGGCGATCGCCGGGCTGCTGGGCGCAGTGCTCATTGGCCTAGCCCTGTTTGGCTGGGGCATTCGCATCAACCTTAAGCTCTTCTTTCAGGTTATGGGGGTGCTGCTGCTGCTGATCGTTGGCAGTCTAGTGATCTCAGTGTTTAAGAATCTCGACGTCTTTTTGGCCAACCTCAGCCAAATCAACCCCGCCGCCGACCTCTGTTTTGCCCAAACCTCCTGCATTCTTGGTCCCCAGCTGTGGGATGCCAGTGGCGTGCTGAGCGATCGCCAGTTCCCTGGCGTAGTGCTCAAGCTCTTGCTCGGCTACCGCGATCATTTTTATCTAGTACAGCTAGTTGCATACCTGAGCTTTTTGGCGATCGTTGGCAACAGCTACTTTCGTAGCCTTAACCCCATCACCCCAACATCCTCGGCTACTCCTAGCCACACACCGTAGTGTGGGTTAACCCCATAATCTGAGGCGATCGCCCCAAGGCAAACTTAACTACATTCAGGCCATCACTGGCCTATCCCTCCCCACCACCCATCCACCCCGTCCCGAACCGCGATATACTCCCCTCGGGTCATTAAATGAGGACTTCCCACCAATGGTTGCTGTCGCCATTCTTGCCGCCGGGCGCGGCACCCGCATGAAATCGAGCCTGCCCAAGGTGCTGCATTTGGTGGGGGGCAAGTCGATGGTAGAACGAGTGCTCGACAGCATCGCCGACCTCAAAGCCAGCCATACCCTGATCGTGGTGGGCTTTGGCCAAGACCAAGTCAAAACGGCCCTGGCCCACATCCCCAACCTCACCTTTGTGGAGCAGACCGAGCAGCTGGGCACCGGCCATGCCGTACAGCAGGTGATTCCCCACCTGGAGGGCTTTGACGGCGACCTGCTAGTGCTCAACGGCGATGTGCCCCTACTGCGAGCCGAAACCATTCAAAATTTGGTGAATACCCATCAGGCCAACGGCAACGCCGCCACCCTACTCACGGCCCAGTTTACCGACCCCACTGGCTACGGGCGTGTCTTTTGCACCGAGCAGAGTCTAATTACCGAAATCGTCGAGCACCGCGATTGCAGCCCCGCTCAGCGCCAAAACCCTCGTATCAATGCCGGGGTCTACTGCTTCAACTGGTCTAAATTGATGACGGTGCTCCCCCACCTCAGCGCCGACAACGACCAGCAGGAGTACTACCTCACTGACGTGGTCAAAGACCTCAGCCCAGCCATGGCAGTAGATGTCGCCGACAGCAAAGAAATCTTTGGCATCAACAGCCGCAAACAGCTGGCCGAGGCCTATAGCCTTTTGCAAGACCGCATCAAAGACCACTGGATGGCAGCAGGCGTCACCCTGATCGACCCCGACAGCACCACCATCGACACCACCGTCCACATAGACCCCGACGTGGTGATCGAGCCCCAGACCCATCTGCGGGGCAAAACCACTATTGGCACCGGTAGCCGTATTGGCCCCGGCAGCCTGATTGAGAACAGCCAGATTGGTACCAATGCCACCGTGGCTTTTTCAGTAGTCACCGACAGCTCTGTTGGCAGCGGCGCGCGGGTTGGCCCCTATGCCCACCTGCGGGGTGAAGCCGTGGTGGGCGACAACTGCCGCATTGGCAACTTTGTCGAAATCAAAAAAGCCACCCTAGGGGCAGGCACTAACGTGGCCCACTTGTCATACTTAGGCGATGCCACCCTGGGTACGAAGGTCAACGTGGGCGCGGGGACGATTACCGCCAACTATGATGGGTTTCAGAAACATCAGACCGTGATTGGCGATCGCACCAAAACTGGCAGCAACAGCGTTCTCGTTGCCCCCGTCACCATCGGCAGTGACGTCACCATCGCCGCTGGGTCTGTGGTGCGCAAAGACGCTCCCGACAACTGCCTGGTGGTCTCCCGCGCGCCCCAAAAAAATCATGAAGGCTGGCAACCCAAACACCTACGCAAAGAATAACTCAACGGGTTGTTGAGCTCGACCAACGACATCCATGTGCCCTTTCAAGACTGTTGCTACGGTCACGCACTACAGAGGACTGCTCAACACCCCCTTTTTTCAAGCCCATCCTACCGTTGCACCCACAATCCCGCAGGTCGACACATTAAATATTGCCCTCCTCATGCAGTTGATAAGGGGCGAGTGGAGGAGCCTATAGCGATCGCCAGAAGTGATAGGCAATGGGCGCTGGCTTCACAAAAAAGTGTTTTTCCACCCCTCTATGGCTTGCTTTATAGCGGTTCTCGTTGGCATGAGGTATACACAGAAGCCTGCAAGCTTCATCCAGCAAGGCTCTTGCTCTACTTCATGCGATTGGGAACCGCTATATAGTAAACCCCATTGATGTTCAGGTACCTACCGCATCGTATCTAAAGCTGTGTCGTTACTTGAGATACGATGCAGTAGAGTTGGCAACCCCTAAGTGCAGTAGTTTTTTCGACGATATGCTCTCCACCTCATCGTTTTTACCTGATTGACATGCTTGTTCAAGCGTCATCAAACAGTCCTCGGACATGGCAACAAACCGCTCAAAGGGAAAGTTTTCGAGGTTCATTGCCAAATGGCCAAGAGCGGCAATCAAATGAGCTTTAGTGTCTACCAATTCACAACCCAAGATGTGACAATGAGCAATGAGTTGAGTCCGTAGCTTGCTCGGCGTTAACTTCATCGACTGAGAAAGTCGAATTAAGTCATATATCCCATAGCCTTGCAAAACTGAACCAGACCAGTCAATGATCACAAACTGGTTCCACCATTCCTTCTCACCATTAGCAACATGTTGATTGAGAAGAATATTCCCCTTCCATAAATCGCCATGCATCAAGACATGACAAGGTTGCCATGCCCCATTCTTCAACCGCAAGAGAGCTTGATTTGCGACAGCATGAATATTGCCAGGCAAGGAGTTTAGTTCTACAAGATAGGTTAACGGCTTTAAGAAATTTAGCTCTATCTGCGTCGAAGTCGCTGGCACACAACTTAGCTCTGTCATTCGGTGCAACAGCTTAAATAAATTAGACGACAGACGAAGCCGTTGAAAGTACCATTGCAGCTTTCGATCGCTGAGAGGCTGGTGATAGGGCAAAAGGGTATAACTCAATCCATTCACATACCCTTCTGACAGCGGAGTCAATACCACATGTGCTAGCTCTGGGGCCAGCGCATCTTGAGAAGCAAATGACTTTCGCATGTAGCGAGTTGTAAGATCTGGAAAGTCAGGAGGAGAACACAAAATGACGGCAGTTGGCTCGCCTCTATGATTTTTGACAACTAACTTTGTCAAATCATCTGCAACAGGTTTTTTAGCGCAGAGCAAAGAAATACTCTCGACAGCGTCATTTCCCAAAACCTTAGAAACTGGCTGAACGAGAGCATTTTGCAACTGCTCATTAGTTACAGAGACATCACTTTGCTGACTCACTCGCTGCATGGGAAAATACCTTTTGAAAATACGACAAAAAGTGTTGCCTGACTCTCGAATTAGTCAAGCAATTGCCATGGGGCTCTATGCTTTTTTATTAAGAAAAACTAGTTGTTTTGCCGACCCTAAACCAGGGCGATAAAACATTAACTTGCGATAACTTAGGGCTTAGGAGCAGGATCTTTATTGAGCACAGTCTGCATACTCGACGAATAAGATTCTAAGCGCCCTTTCTCATCAAGACTTTCTATTAAATTGACATCTCCACACCAACATCGAACTCAAAGGGCAAATGCATAAAGCGGATCAACAATCTGTAGAGCTAACCCCATAGTTAATGGAAGGTTAAGCGCTATACCTGTTAGATTAACTCTTAGTTAACCGCCAATTAACCCAGGTAGAACTAGCTTCATGAAAGCTTCATGACTTAAGCCTGGGGCACCTCATAACCCACCAGCTAGGCCTATGGCTTGATCTAGGCAGGCCCGCCAGAGCTCAGGAGTTAGCCTCATCGCTATACGACGAGACCGATCTTGAGGAGGTGAGGACCCTAGAGGGGATAGAGAACGCGATGTATAGCCCCTGACTAGAGCATGCGTGACCAAAACTTGGTCATCTGTCTATTTGCACAAGCCGCTGCACAACGCGAGGCCACCAGCGAAGTGTCACCAGCATCATTAGCCAATTGAGCATGAGCGAGCAGTAAGGGTGGTGGATAGATCTCAACGCCTGACCCCAGTGGGGTCTGTACCTAGGGTCGTGTTGTTTGTTGGTGAGGGCCAACGAGTCCTAGAAAAATGTAGCGTAGGACATTGCGGTGCTAATGGGCCTACCGGTCTCCGAGAACACCCAGCAACGACGGCAAAAAATAAGAAAGATTGTCAAAGGCCGTGTTTGTCATCACCGCCGAAGGCTCGGCGGTAGATCTGAGGTCAAAATGGGCGATCGCGAAACCATCAACGATTGACTCTGGGTAGCGATCGGCGATCGCTACGACAGCTTCAGCACTGCCATAAAGGCTTCCTGGGGCACATCTACTGTACCGATCGCCTTCAGGCGTTTTTTACCCTTAGCCTGCTTTTGCAGCAGCTTTTTCTTGCGAGAGATATCGCCGCCATAGCACTTGGCTAGCACATCCTTCCGCAGGGCCGGAATGCTCTCGCTGGCCACCACCCGGCTGCCGATCGCGGCCTGAATGGGAATCTTAAACTGATGGCGAGGAATCAGTTCCTTGAGCTTTTCGACCAGAGCCTTGCCCACATAGTAGGCCTTGTCGCGGTGGACGATGGAGGCCAGCGAGTCGACTGGGTCGCCATTGATCAAAATGTCGAGGCGCGACAGATGATTTTCACGGTAGCCAATCAGGTGATACTCCATACTGGCGTAGCCCTTGCTGCGCGACTTCATCTGGTCAAAAAAGTCTGTGACCACCTCGGCTAGGGGCAGCTCATAGATCAGAGTGGTGCGGCCCTGAGCCAGATATTTCATGTCCTTAAATTCTCCCCGGCGACCCTGGCAAAGCTCCATCAGTGTGCCGACATACTCTTCGGGGGTGATCATGTCGAGCTGTACGTAGGGCTCTTCGATTTTTTCGCGGGCCTGGGGGTCGGGTAGGGTGCTGGGGTTGTCGATTTCGAGCACTGCTCCCTGAATGGTGGTAACTCGGTAGATGACCGAAGGGGCAGTGGTAATCAGGTCAAGGTTGTACTCGCGCTCTAGGCGCTCCTGCACAATTTCCATGTGCAGCAGACCTAAAAAGCCGCAGCGAAAGCCAAAGCCCATGGCGCTGGAGGTCTCCGGCTCGTATTGCAGAGCAGCGTCGCTGAGGCGCAGTTTTTCTAGGGCTTCGCGCAGTTCTTCAAACTGGTCAGAGGCGGTGGGGAAAAGGCCGCAGAAGACCATGGGTTTGGCCTCGGCGTAGCCGGGCAGGGCCTCTTGGGCGGGGTTTTGCACCAGGGTGATGGTGTCGCCCACGCGGGCATCTTCTACCGCTTTGATCGAGGCAGCAAAATAGCCTACCTCTCCGGCGTGCAGCTCATCGACTTGAATTTGGGTAGGGGCCAATATGCCCAGCTCGTCCACTTCATACTCTTTGCCCGAGGCCATCAGCCGCACTTTGTCCTTGCGGCTAATAGTGCCATCCATCACCCGAAAGTAGACGATTACGCCTCGGTAGGGGTCGTAGTAGCTGTCAAAGATCAGCGCCCGTAGAGGTCGATCGACGGTATCGGCGGGGGGCGGCACCAGGTAGACGATAGACTCTAAAATTTCATCGATGCCCACGCCTTCTTTGGCCGAGGCAAGAATGGCACCGCTGCAATCTAACCCAATAATGTCTTCGATCTCTTGCCGAATGCGCTCGGGGTCGGCACCGGGCAGGTCAATTTTGTTGAGAACGGGGATAATTTCGAGGTCGTTCTCAAGGGCTAGGTAGACGTTGGCTAGGGTTTGGGCCTCGACCCCCTGGGAGGCATCGACCACCAGCAGTGCCCCTTCGCAGGCAATTAAAGACCGCGACACTTCGTAGGAAAAATCGACGTGGCCAGGGGTGTCGATCAGGTTTAGCACGTAGTCTTTGCCGTCTTTGGCCTTGTAGTTCATGCGGGCGGCCTGGAGCTTGATGGTGATGCCCCGCTCCCGCTCTAGGTCCATGCTGTCGAGGAACTGCGCCTTCATCTCGCGATCGCTCACCGTGCCCGTGCGCTGCAACAGGCGATCGGCCAAGGTCGATTTGCCGTGGTCAATGTGGGCAATAATCGAAAAATTGCGAATCTGAGAGACGGGAACCTCTGTCATATCAGGCGAACCAGCGGCAAGGGTTTACAGACTTTAATATTGTAATCCCTCCTATGGGCGATTGCTCGGGGGGATAGGGGGTGAATGAGTGGATGGGTCGACATGTAGCGGATGAGGGTCAGAGCTGAATGAATGGGGCTGAGAAATCGCCTTTAGAGAACTGGGGGCGATAAACTTGTTATGTCAACATCTTCGGATTTAGTCTCTAGGGGGTAGGGGTGACCACACCAAGCCAGCCCACCCCAGGACGTAGACTAGAGGTACGTACACCATCACCCACCTGGCAGTTAGGCCAACCACTATGCAAAACTCTGCCCCCCCTGCCGGCGAACGGTCGGCTGACAAAGTCGATCTCTCTGTGCAAATTGATAAAGACCTGCTCGACCAGGTGACTCACCTGAGTGCCGACCCCAGCAAGGTGATCGATGTGGCGCTGCGCCAGTGGCTGCGGGGCGATCGCCGCTATGAAGACGACCTAGTGCGCCATTTGCCCCGCAACCCCACGGTGCCCCCCAAGGGCGAGTGGAACGACTAGCCCCCGCCATAGCCAACCAATTCTCTCTGTACTAGAGCCATTGCCGAGGTCGGTTGGATACCATGGGAACACTCCAGCCCTCCCTGCCCATGCGATCGCGACGTTCATTATCTAGTCTGACTAACTCTGGCCGGGCTGCCCCCGATGCATCGGCCTCGGCTTGGATCATGGTGCTCAGCCCTGACGGCATGGTGGAGTCGGTGCAGACCGCCGGGGCTAGGGTGCTGCCGGGGGTTTTGGCGAACAGCTGGATTGGGCGATCGCTGGGCGAGATTGTGGCCTTTGCTGACGCCAACGCCCTGGCTAAGGCGCTCAAGACCCTGACCAGCAGCTTGGCCCCTGTACAGCTAGTTGGCCGCTTTCCCCTGGGGTCTCACAGCATTGATGTGCAGTGGGTGCTTCAGCCGTTGCTTGGGCCTCATGGATCTCTGTTTCGCATCGCCGCCACGGGCTACCTGGCCAACCTGCATGGTCTGGCCGAAAGCTCTTTGCTGCGGGCTGCGGTGGCTCCCCTGAGCCAGCGGGCCACCGCCTGTGACCAGCTGCAAACCTACTCGCCCCGACTCAACCAGATCACCCGCAATGTGCGGTGGACCCTAGATCTAGAGATTATTCGGCAGCAGACGGTGGAGGGGTTGGGTGACCTATTTGGAGTCGATCGCTGTTTGGTGTGCAGCTGCGACGCGGCCCCCAGCATGCCCCCCGAAGCCGCTACCGTGGCCGCCGAGTTTTTGCGGGCCGACACCCTGCCTCTGTGGCAGGGGCAGACCTGGCTACTGGCCGAAACCCCCAGCCTCAGCGCTGCTGCCCAGGCCGCGGGGGCGGTGGTGGTGCGGCCTCGGCAACCGGTTGACCCGCTGGTGGTAGCGGTAGCTACCCGCTACCAAAACACCATCAACGGATTTATTGTGCTCTGCGATCGCCCTACCCGGGTGTGGTCTGAGGTCGAGATCAATCTGCTCACCGACTTGGCCGATCAGGTGGGCACTGCGATCGCCCACGCCACCCTGTTTAGCGAAAGCCACGCCCTGGCGATCAAGCTCCAGCAGGCTAACGCCAGCCTGATGGAAAAGCAGCGCGAGTTTCAAGAAGCCCGCCGCCAAGCCGAGGAAGCCCGCCAGCAGGCCGAAGAAGCCTCGCGCCTGAAAAGCGAATTTTTGGCCAATACCTCCCACGAGCTGCGCACCCCCCTCAACGGCATGATTGGCTTTCTCAAGCTGGTGCTCGACGGCATGGCCGACGACCCAGCTGAGCAAGAGGAGTTTATCGAAGAGGCCCACAAATCAGCCATTCACCTGCTGCAACTGATCAACGATGTGCTCGACATCGCCAAGATCGAAGCGGGCAAAATGCAGATCGAGATGGGGCCTATCAGCGTCAAAGAGCTGCTGGCCGACCTCGAAAACTTTATGCGCCCGCTCTCTAACCAAAAGAACCTATACCTGGAGCTTTTGCTGCCCGCGACCCGCGACGACATTACCGTCAACGGCAACTACCAACGCTTGCTCCAGGTGCTGATCAACCTGGTGGGCAACGCCATCAAGTTCACCCACGAGGGCGGGGTCACCATCAGCGCCGAGGTCAAGCCCCAAAAGGTTGAACACCAGGGCAAACTCTGGCCCGGCCTGGTGAAAATTAGCGTGGCTGACACGGGTATCGGCGTGTCGCTAGAAAAGCAGGATCGGCTGTTTCAGAGCTTTAGTCAGGTAGACGGCGATCGCACCCGGCAGTACGGTGGCACCGGTCTGGGTCTGGCCATTTCCCAGCGATTGGTGGAGGCTATGGGCGGCGTGGTGCAGTTTATCAGCATGGGCGAAGGGCTGGGCTCAACGGTGACCTTTACCACTCTGCTCTACCAGGAGCCGGTGGTAATCGACAAAGAACCGGTGTACCCGGCGAAATAATTCACCCGCCAAGCGGAGAGCAGTTTGGCAGTGCTTTCAACACAATTTATTCTCAATCATCTGCCCTGCAACTCACCCTTGATGACGACAAAACCAAAGCCCTGCTTACCGAAGTTTTGGTCGAGCTGCTACAACAAAAGCGCGAGGTGTTCTACAAACTCATACTCGATGCATTAGAAGAAGTGGGCATGGCGAATGCCATTCTTGAAGGCGAAGCAACCGATTTTGTTGATGAAGCTGAGATTCAAGCTCTCCTCAAAGGCGAAGCATAAAGGTCAGGTTTAGAGGCAGCTTTAAGCAAGATCTAAAGCACCTCAAAGACCAGCAGTTGCTCAATCAAGTTAGCTATGTCATTGAGCTACATCATCTTTTGGAGAGGAGGGTGTCTTGGTGTCGAGTGGTGGGGCCGGGGGCATGTTCCACGGTGGCGCTTGGTAGTGGGCCGGTAGATAATCGGCGGGGATGGTGCTCTGGTTGCCGTCGCGCATGGCCCCATAGTGGGGCGACATGATCTCGATGCCTGCCTGGTTGCAATGGTCTTGCAGGTTTTGGTGCAGATTTGAGTAGATGACCTCTAGCTGTTCGGGGTGGGTGGTGTAGGCCCGCAGCTGATAGCTGACGTAGAAATCGTCTAGCGACGTCTGCCACACGTGGGGGCGTGGCTCTGGCAAAATATCGGCGGTAGCTTCGGCGGCGGCGATCAGGGTTTCGTAGACCAGCTTCCAGGGAACGTCGTAGCCCAGGGTGAGGGTGGTTTTGATCACGATGGGGGTTTTTTGCTCGCGCACCAGGGCGGTGTAGTTGACGATGTTGCCGGTCAGCAGGGCGGCGTTGGGCACGCTGACCAGCACATTCTCCAGGGTGCGAATGCGGGTGACAAAGAGCGATTTTTCGGTGACGAACCCGGCGATGTCGCCAAAACTGATGCGATCGCCCTCTCGAAAGGCCCGTGTATAGACCAAAATAAACCCGGCCACAATGCTCAGCACTACCCCCCCGGCCCCCAGCGACACCAGCAGGCCAAAGAAAATCGACACCCCCTGAAAGGCGGGCGACTCGGCCCCCGGCAGGTAGGGAAAGATCAGGGCAAAGGCGATCGCCACCAGCATAAACTGCACCAGCCGATAGGTGGGCATGGCCCACTCGGGGTAAAAGCCGCCAATGCTCAGCCGCCCCCGGCGAATATTGGCAAAGATCCAGCGGGCGAAGCGCAGCAGGCTAGAGGTGACCACCACAATGATGACGATGCTGACCAGGTTGGGCAGGTAGCCAATGAAGGCATTCCACACCAGCTGAAATGCGCCCAGAACATTTCCCCAGACGCTCTGCCCCAGGCTCCTCGTCTGGGGAAACAGACTCAGCACGTAGGACAGATAAAACAGCACCAGCATTGTGACCAGGACAAAATGCAGAATCTTGGTCAGAATCTGCACCAGGGTGGTGAGCTGGGCGGCGGTCAGCAGCTCAAAATTTTGCAGCCGCACGTTAGGAATCCAGCGGTCTTGCTGGCGGTCGAGCCAGCGGTAAAACTGGGGCATGACATTGGCCAGCACCAAAATTGCCAGCACCAGCCCTAGGGTGCTGATCAGGGCAAGTCCTCCGGCCTGGGCCAGGTATTCGGCGCTGCGATCGGCCCGGTAGGCGGTAATTTGGTCTTGGATGATCGCTAGATTGCGGGCGGCTAGGGTTGGGGGGGTGAGGCCAGTGCCGACTACATCCGCCGCCGTGACGGTCATGATCAGAATGTCTTCGACAAACAGAGTGGGGCCAAACTCGGTCTCTGCCACGACAATCGCCTCGACAGAAATGCTCTGATCGCGGGCGATCGCCTCAATCCGCTCTGACATGCGCTGGGCGCGCACCGCCACCGAACTCGCAATCTGCTTGGCCTGAAGGGTGAACAAGGTCTCATCGCCCAGCGTGACCGGCACCTGGGTCAGGGGCCGCGAGTCTTCGAGGTTGGCGGGTACCTGGGCCAGAGCCACTGGCGCTCCCCAGCCGAGCCAGAGAGCGGCGAGCAGGGTCAACCCTGTCAAAACCAACCCCCGCCAGCGGTGGGCGACGGGGGGCATGGGTAGGGTGGGCTGCGATCGCATCGGTTTAAACCACAGAGGTCGTGTCTACCAAAAAAAATCCCCGATTAACAAACCGTTCTATACGTACGGGCAAACGGCTGTTTGCCCGATGCAGGGATGTTCTTGTCAAGCAATCGCCTTAAATCGACAGCCCCAGCCGCAGACCCAAAAAGGCGTGGATAAACATCACCGCCAGGGCAAAGCTGCCCAGGTAGGCATGGGCGGTGCGCAGGGAGTCTTTGCCGCCGCCAAACTTGGTGAATGAGATCGCCCCGTTGATAGCCAGCAGGCCAATCACCAGCCCCCCAGTCCAAAAGTGGGGGCTTTGAAAGATTTCTTTCTCCTGCATGACCAGCGACAGCACTCCGCCGGTATAGCCCAGGCTAATGAAGGTAAACATCCACAGGGCAAGACGCTTGTGGGTGTGGCGGTTTTCGGCTTTTTTCTGGGGGTCGTCGTCGCCTACACGGCCCTTCCAGCCCATGTAGGCCGTGAAGCTGCCCATGACAAAAATGACAATGCCCATCATTGCCGGGTGGCCCCAGTGGACGATCGGTTCGGGGGTGCCAAACCCGGCAAAAAAGTCGGCTATG
The DNA here is from genome assembly GCF_055795045.1 of Pseudanabaena sp. PCC 9330. Classification (NCBI taxonomy): domain Bacteria; kingdom Bacillati; phylum Cyanobacteriota; class Cyanophyceae; order Pseudanabaenales; family Pseudanabaenaceae; genus Pseudanabaena; species Pseudanabaena sp. PCC 9330. The sequence goes on from NZ_JAYFES010000092.1 coordinate 30,297, forward strand.
GGCTGCAAGTAGCCGCGAATCGTAGAAACCATGGTTATCTCCCAACAGAGCAGTGAAAAGCGCCATTCCTAAGGTGCCATATTTTCTCGACCGAAAGGAGGTCGACACTAACCACGCGCACAACTCGCAACCCAGAGCTATAGCGATGGCCATTGCGCTTAGGACATACGCCTCAGCTTCGGCTGAGAACTGGGGCGGTGCAATGGCGTATAGCCATCGCTTCGGGGGTAGTGGTTATGTCCTAACGATTCTGGCGATGGCTATATGTTATGAAACCCTAGTAAAGGAGGCGGCCAATGGTCGGGTGGGTACTGCTGAAGGGTATGGGGCTGGGGCTGGCGATCGCGGTTCCGGTCGGCCCGATTGGGCTGCTCTGTATTCGGCGATCGCTCACCCAAGGCCAACGCATGGGGCTGGTCACAGGGCTGGGGGCCGCCACCGCCGACGGTATTTACGGCAGCATTGCGGCCTTGGGGCTGACCGCTGTAGCCGATGTGCTGGTGAACTATGCCCAGATCTTGCAGCTTGTGGGCGGGCTGTTTCTCTGTTATTTAGGATTTTCAACCCTGCGGGCTGACCCGGCTCGGGAGGCGGCTCAGGCGTCGGGCCGCAGTCTGTGGGGAGCCTACGCATCAACTCTGGTCTTGACGCTGACTAACCCGGCGACTATTCTGTCGTTCATTGCGATTTTTGCTGGGCTGGGCCTGGTGGGCAGCAGCCAGTCATGGGCCGCTGCCCTGGCGCTGATTGTGGGTGTATTCTTAGGCTCAGCGCTGTGGTGGCTCTGCCTGAGCTGGGGTGTAACGCTTTTTAGCCAAAGGCTGACACCACCTCGGCTGAAGTGGTTAAATCGGCTGGCCGGGTCGGCTATCTTTGCCTTTGGGGTAGTGGCGGTGGCCCTGGCCCTGCGGGGGACACTCTGAGAAGAGCTTGTCGTGGAGCCGCGTCTAACAGCCCTCACCCCGCTCCCGAGGTGAGCGGGGTTCTGCAACCGGTTTGTCTTCTCTGTAGAGAGAAGAGATTGGAGAATTTGAGCTAGGGAGAGCCCCTCGATCGCTGTCTCGCAAACGCCTTATCTTAGGACTGGCCTGTGATTACCCAACCTCGCTCTGCTGTTCTCAATCTATCGCTGCGTCTCTGGGGCAGTCGGTGGGCGATCGCCGCGCGGAGTTTGGCAATTGTGGGGGCGATCGCCCTGGTTCTCTGGTTGGGCTTCTCTTCAGCTACCCCCGCGGCCCAGCCCCAGCTTGTGGCCCAGTCGATTCAAGACCTACAAAACAAGCAAAAAACCCTCGAACAGCAGCGCAACCAGCTACAGCAGCAGCAAGACGAACTGCAAAACCGCCAGGCCACCTCCGAATCGACCCTGCGCAGCCTCGAAAACAACATCGTCTACACTGCCAACCAAATTTCTGAAACCGAGTATCGCCTCAGCCAGGCCGAGCAAGAGCTAAAAGACTTTGAGACCCAGCTGCAAAAGGCCGAAGCCGACTATGAAGACGTCAGAACCGGCACCGTTGCCCGCCTGCAATATTTGCAGCGGCAGCAGGGCAGCGAGGGCTGGGCGGTGCTGCTGCAAAGCCAAAATTTCAACGAGTTTCTCGATCGCCAGTACCAGCTCAAACGAGTCTACGCTGCCGATCGCGCCGTTTTAGCAGACCTCAAAGCCCGCGCCGAAGCAATCCAAAAGCAAAAGGCTGCGGTGGAGGAGAAGCGCAATCAGGTGGCCCTGCTGCGCCAGCAATTGCTCTCCCAAAAGCAGCAGTACGAAGCCGAAGCCAGCGAAGAAAAGCAGCTCATCACTCGCCTAAAAGATCGGCGCGGGGCGCTAGAAGCCGCCGAGGCCCAGCTAGCCCGCGAGTCGGAGCAGCTCGGCGGGCTGATTCGCCAAAAAATTGCCGCCAGCACGGGAGTGGTGCGCGGCACAGGACGGTTTGTGTTTCCGGCCAACGGCGGCATTTCTAGCGGCTTTGGTAACCGACGGCACCCGATTTTGGGCTACAGCCGGTTTCATGCCGGTATCGATTTTGCCGCCAGCCAGGGTACTCCCATCTACGCCGCCGACTCGGGGCAGGTGATTTTCTCAGGCTGGTACGGCGGCTACGGTCAAACAGTGATCATCGACCACGGCGGCGGCATCAGCACCCTGTACGCCCACGCTAGTCGGCTACTGGTCAGCGAAGGGCAGGCAGTCCGGCAGGGCCAGACCATTGCCGCTGTCGGCTCTACCGGTCTCTCTACCGGCCCCCACCTGCATTTTGAGGTGCGGCAAAACGGCAACCCGGTGAACCCGGCCAGCTATCTGTAGGGGTTTTAGGTTTCAAGGTACGACCTTGAAACCTAAAGCTTTCTACCCGAGGCTCTTTTTCAGATGCTGCATGATCTTGGCCTTGCGGGGGTCTTCGCTCTTGGCGGGGGTGACACCCTCAAAGTTGATTTTGCTGGTCAGGGCAATGTGCTGCTTGATCTGGTTTTTGTCGGCCATGGTGATACCTCGAAGGAAGGGGACGATAGAGAAACCCCAGCTATGCCAGGGCTTTAAATCCCCAGCCGCCAGATCTAGAAATAGGTATTCCAGAATTTTCTCCCTATAGATAATTTAGTGCATGTGTCCAGAGTTACTGTAATTCTCCAGAATCGATGGCTCTATAGCAGTGGCCTGAGTCGTCTACTCTAGCTACAAATTATTGCTTGAGGATTTGTGCGACCAGCGTTAAGGGTTACCCTAACCTGAAATCACTACTCCATAATCGCCGATCAAACATCGGCAACCGCCCAAGCATCTACCCTTGGAGGCTCCGTGTTTAACCTACGCACTGTTTTATTTGCCTTTGTAATCCTGGCGCTGCTGCTGCTGCTAGGGCGCTACGTCAAGCATCAGTTGCCGTGGATTCAGCGGCTGTACCTGCCGTCATCGATCGTGGCGGGGGCGCTGGCGCTGCTGCTGGGGCCAGAGGTCTTGGGGGCGATCGCCACTGCCATTGCCGGGCCAGACTCGCTGCTGGCGGGGGGCCTGTTTGCCGAAGACATTCGGGCGGTGTGGGCTCAGTCACCGGGGGTGTTTATCAACATTGTGTTTGCGGCCCTGTTTTTAGGTGAGACCATTCCAGCACCGCGCGAAATTTGGCGCAAGGCCGCGCCCCAGGTGGTGTTTGGCCAAACCCTGGCCTGGGGACAGTACGTGGTGGGCATTTTGGCCACGCTACTCTTTTTAGGGCCGGTGTTTGGCGTTAACCCCATGGCCGCTACGCTGATTGAAATTGGCTTTGAGGGGGGCCACGGCACCGCCGGGGGCATGGCCGAAACCTTTAACGAGCTGGGCTTTGCCGAGGGGGCCGACCTGGCGGTGGGCCTAGCGACGGTGGGCATTGTGTCGGGCATTATTCTCGGGACGGCGCTGTGTGACTGGGGCCGCCGCAAGGGCCATGTCGATATTGTCAGCCGTCGAGTGATAGAGCCAGAAGAGATTCCTGACCTGAACGTGATGGCCGAAACGCCTGAGATTCGCCAGCAGCGGGCGCGGCTGCTGCGCAACCTGCTGATTGACCCCCTGTCGATCAACTTTGCCATTGTCGGTATGTCGATCGCCATCGGCTGGATCATTCTCGAAGCGCTGAAGTGGATCGAGGTCAACACATGGGCTGCTGATGGCGGTTTTGCGGTGTTTCGGTTTGTGCCGCTGTTTCCCCTGGCGCTGATTGGCGGCATTATCACCCAGTCGATTCTCAATCGGCTGGGCCTGGGTGCGCTGGTGATTCGCTCGATGGTGCAAAACATCGCCGGGGTAGCGCTGGATGTGGTGGTCACGGCGGCGATCGCCACTATCTCTCTGCAGGTGCTTGGCGGCAATCTGGGCGTCTTTCTCACTCTCAGCATCGCCGGCATTCTGTGGAATGTGCTGATCTTTCTCTGGTGGGCACCGCGCATCTTCCCCAGCTACTGGTTTGAGAAGGGCATTGGCGACATGGGTCAGTCGATGGGCGTTACCGCCACGGGCATTTTGCTGCTGCGCATGGTCGACCCTGACAACAGCACTGGCGCGTTTGAGGGCTTTGCCTACAAGCAGCTATTCTTTGAGCCCATCGTCGGCGGCGGCCTGTTTACGGCAGCGGCTCCAGCGTTGATCAACACCCTGGGGCTGCTGCCAGTGCTGGCGATTACTGGCGGGCTGCTGATCTTTTGGCTGGGGGCGGGCTATCTGCTGATTCAGCAGCAGCGGCAGCGGCCCTCAGCCAGCGGCGCGTAAGTGTCGATTGGTGTAACCAAATCCCAGGGTTCCTCCAGGACCCTGTTTTTTTAGCCCTAGCCCAGTAGACGTGCTCCCACCTCAGGCTGTGGCTTTTGCCACTGTTGGGGTCATGTATCTACTAGATAAACGCTGGTATCTGCTTGCTGAGCAATCTGCTGAAGCAAGCAAAGCCCAAAACCAATAGGGGGTTGGCTACACTTTAGCTTTTGTAGTTAGGGCATCTATGGCCAGTTTTCAATCGGCGCGGCATCCTCTCCAGCGGTTACTGCACTACGGGCGCAACTATCGCCCGCAAATTTGGGGGGCGGCGATTAACTCCATTCTCAACACCATCTTTGACCTGGCTCCGCCCTACCTGATCGGCATCGCCATCGACGTGGTGACCAACAACGAAAACTCGCTGATTGCGCGGGTGGGCATTACCAGCATTACCGGGCAGTTGGGGGTGCTGTCGGCGCTGACGTTTTTGATCTGGAGCCTGGAGTCGCTGACCCAGTACATCTACGCTTGGCTGTGGCGCAATCTGGCTCAAAACCTCCAGCACGACCTGCGTATTGACACCTATAGCCACCTGCAAGCTCAAGATCTCAGCTACTTTGAAGACCGCAGTACAGGCAGCCTGCTGGCCATTCTCAACGACGACATTAACCAGCTAGAGCGGTTTTTGAACACGGGGGTGCACAACCTGCTGCGGTTTTTTACCACGGTGATTTGGGTGGGGGCCACGTTCTTAATCTTGGCCCCAGAGGTGTCGTGGTTTGCGATGCTGCCGATTCCCTTTGTGCTGTGGGGGTCGATCGCCTTTCAGCGACGACTGGCCCCCCGCTACGCCGAGGTGCGCGACAAGGCGGGGCTGATCAGCGGGCGCTTGGCCAATAATCTGTCGGGTATTGCCACGATCAAGAGCTTTACGGCGGAGGGCTATGAGCGCGATCGCGTCACCCAAGACAGCGATGCCTACCGTCAGAGCAACCGTCGGGCGATCGCCCTCAGTGCCGCCTTTATTCCGCTGATTCGGATTGTGATTTTGGTGGGCTTTACCGCCATGTTGTTTTTGGGTGGTCTGGCGGTGGCCAACGGCACCCTGACGGCGGGCACCTACGGCTTTATGGTGTTTATCGTGCAGCGGCTGCTGTGGCCCTTTACCCAGCTGAGCGAAATCATGGATGAGTATCAGCGGGCGATGGCGTCGGTGCGCCGCGTCATGGGGATCTTGGATGAGCCGATTGAGCTGGTGCCAGGGCGCAAACCGCTACCGGTAGCGCAGGTGCAGGGCGACGTACGCTATGAGAACGTCAGCTTTGCCTATGCCAACCGTCAGCCGGTGTTGAAAAATCTCTCGCTGCACATTCCTGCTGGGCAGAGCATTGGCGTGGTGGGGGCGACCGGGTCGGGCAAGAGCACCCTGGTGAAGCTGCTGCTGCGCTTCTATCAACCCCAGCAGGGGAACATTTTCATTGATGGGCAGGAGATTCAAGACCTGCTGCCTCAGGATCTGCGGCGCTGCATTGGCCTGGTCAGTCAAGATGTGTTTTTGTTTTCGGGCACCGTGGCTGAAAATATCGCCTACGGCAGCTTTGACGCCACCTTCGACGAAATCTTCCACGCCGCTAAGCTGGCGGAGGCCCACGAGTTTATTGACCAGCTGCCCCAGGGCTACGACACCATTGTGGGCGAGCGGGGGCAAAAGCTCTCGGGGGGGCAGCGGCAGCGGCTGGCGATCGCCCGTGCCATTCTCAAAAACCCACCCATCTTGGTGCTCGATGAGGCGACGTCAGCGGTGGATAACGAGACCGAGGCTGCCATCCAGCGATCGCTAGCGGTGATCACCCAGGGCCGGACAACGCTGGCGATCGCCCACCGCCTTTCTACCATTCGCCACTGCCACTGCATCTATGTCATGGCCCAGGGCGAAATCGTCGAGCGGGGTCGCCATGAAGAACTGCTGGAGCTAGACGGACTCTACGCCAGCCTCTGGCGGGTGCAGTCGGGTAATCGTCAACCTGAGGTCTCTTGATGGCCTGGGCTAGCTTCACCCACCGGAGCAAGGGGAAGCACTGCTCAGCGCTATGGCCATCGCCACAAGAGTGCCTGCGACAAAAGTGGCTATCTATTCAGATAGCCGCGCAGTTTACAGATATATCCTGATTAAAGGAAGGCCTGCCAGAACTATGACTTAAGCGGCTTTGGTTGGCAGTAGAGCAGGCTGGGCATCCTGGGTAGACCCTGCTGTAGTGCGGTTTAGAAATAGTGCGTTTGAAAGGGACAGTGGAAAGATCGATGAATAGATCCGGAGCGCAGGCGGCACAGGAGCGGGGACTAGTGAGGCAGTGGCTGACAGGGTCGCTGCTAGCAGGGGCGCTGCTGGCGGGGGTGGGGATAGCTCCCCAGGGGGCCATACCCTTGAGGTTGCTGCCTGTGGCCCAAGCCCAGGTGGCAGATGAGGCCACCACCGTGCGGGTGTACGAGCAGGTGAGCCCAGCGGTAGTGGCTATTACAGCGGGTAACGGCAGCGGCAGCGGCAGCATTGTCGATGCCAGCGGCCTGATTCTGACCAATGCCCACGTGGTGGGGCGGGCGCGGGTGGTGACGGTGCGCCTGGCCGATGGCCGCAGCTTTGAGGGCGATGTGGTGGGCTATGGCCAAAACCGGCTAGATCTGGCGGCGGTGCGGCTGCGGGGCAACCCCACCGGTCTGCCCACGGTCCCTATTGCTCCAGCAGATGCGGTGCGGGTGGGCCAGAGTGCTTTTGCCATTGGCAGCCCCTTTGGCCTCCAGGGCACCTTTACGGTGGGCATCGTCAGCCGCATCGATCGCGATCGCAACCTGATTCAAACCGACGCCGCCATCAACCCCGGCAACTCTGGGGGGCCATTGCTCAACAGCAGCGGGCAATTGATCGGGGTGAATACGTCTATCTTTACCACCAGCAGCAGCGGTGGCAGCGTGGGCATTGGGTTTGCCATCCCCACCGATGTGGTGCAAACCTTTTTGGCTTCGGTGCGATCGGGCACCGCCACTGCCACTGCCCCCGACGATCGCAGCCGACGCGAGCCCGCCCCCATTACCCTAGACAGCGTGGTGCAGGGGCGGCTCGACAACACCAGCAACGTTCTGCCCGACGGCAGTTTCTACAATCCCTACGTGTTTGAGGGCCAGGCTGGGCAGACCGTCACCATTGCCATGACCAGTCAGGATGTAGCTCCCTACCTGATTTTGATGGCTCCCGATCGCGATGACTTTTCCATTCAAGAGGGCGATCGCAGCGGTAGGCAGAGCGCGAGCATCTCGGTGCGGCTGCCCTACACCGGGTCGTATCTAATTTTGGCCAATAGCCTATCCCAGGGTGAGTTGGGCAGCTACCAGCTACGCCTGAGCAGCGGCAGTGCTCAACCGCCGCAGCCGCAGCCCAGCGGTGGTGGCATTTTGCGCCAGAGCGGTGTTCTGGGCCAGGGCGATCAGGTGTTGCAGGATGGGTCTTACTTTCAACCCTTCACCTTTCGGGGCCGAGCCAATCAGCGGGTGGTGATTCAGCTGGCTAGCCCAGATTTTGACACCTTCTTGATTTTGACCGACGAGGCAGGCAACCGCCTAGCGATTAACGACGACGTCAGACCGGGCATCACCGACTCTGAGATTGTGGCTACCCTGCCCCGCGATGGCCTCTACCGGGTGATTGTCAACAGCTACCAGAGAGATCAGCGCGGGCGATTTGTGCTGACCATAGACTAGCCGCCCTCAACCTCAAGTTCAGGAACGCCGCCGCCGCCATAGGCCTGGCCGAGTCAGCAGACCGTGGCGGGGGCTAGCCAAAAACGCCAGGGTAAAGATCGCCGATACCACCAGTACGATCGCTGGGCCTGAAGGCAGGTTGACGTAGTAGCTGAGGTACATGCCGCTGACGCTAGCAAAAACGCCAACGGCGGCCCCCAGCATCATGACCTGGTGCAGGCGGGGCACCAGCAGGTAGGCCGTCGCCCCCGGCGCAATCAGCAGTGACAGCACCAAAATCACACCGACCACCTTCATGCTGGCCACTACGGTGAGGGCGATCATCACCATCAGTCCGGCGTTGAGCCAGGTGGTCGGTAGACCGCTGGCCTGGGCCCCCAGGGGGTCAAAACTGTAGAACAGCAGCTCTTTGTAGAGCAGCACCACCGCCGCCAGTACCAGAGCCGCGATGATGGCCGTGTCGCGCACATCCCCGGCGGTGACACCGAGAATGTTGCCAAACAAAAAGTGGTTGAGGTCAATTTTGTTGTCTTTTTGAATCGTGGTGATCAGGGTGATGCCCAGGGCAAAGAAGGCCGAAAAGACAATCCCCATGGCGGCGTCTTCTTTGATCGGCGATCGCGTGTGAATCCAACCGATCAGCACCGTGCTGATCACCCCAGTGACAAAGGCACCGACAAAAATGTTGAGGCCCAGCCAAAAGGCGATCGCCAGACCCGGCAGCACCGAGTGGCTGATGGCATCGCCCAACAGCGCCAGCCGTTGCACCATCAGGTAGCTGCCCACCACCGAGCAAATAACGCCCACTAAGATCGCCACCGCCAGCGATCGCTGCATAAAAGCAAACTGCAAAGGCTCTACCAGCCAGTCTATGACCGCCAAGGGGAGCACCAGATTAAGCAACATGGCCAAAGAAGCCTACGTGACCGCCATAGGCGCGGGTCATATTCTCGCGAGTGAGCACCCAGTCTCGCGGCCCGGCGGCGATCAGCTCTTTGTTGAGAAGAATGATCTGATCAAAGTTGGCGATCGACTCGCCTAGATCATGGTTGACCACCAGCACGATTTTACCCGCATCAGCCAGCTCACGAAAAATGTCAAAGATAATCGTTTCAGTCTTTTGGTCAACCCCCACAAAGGGCTCGTCAAAACAAAAGATGTCTGCCTCTTGGGCCAGGGCGCGAGCCAAAAACACCCGCTGCTGCTGCCCGCCCGAGAGGGAACCAATGGGGCGATCGCGAAATTCAGCCATGCCCACCCGATCTAGGGATTGCTCGGCAATCTGCCGACTGGCAGCCGAAAAGCGGCTCAACCAGCCGGTTTGCTTCACCCGGCCCATCATCACTACATCCCAAACGGTGGCAGGGAAGGTCCAGTCGATCTGCGATCGCTGGGGTAGGTAGGCCACGCGATCGAGCCGGTGGGCCAGGGTGTCGTCGCCATAGGTGACGCGGCCTGTGACCACGGGCATCAACCCCAGCATGGCCTTGATCAGGGTACTCTTGCCCGCGCCATTGGGGCCAAAAATGCCCACCACTTTGCCGGGCCGCAGAGTGAGGTTGATGTTCCTCAGGGCCTGCACGTCGCGGTAGTTCACGCTGAGGTGATCCACGGTAATTTTAGGTGTGGTAGCCATCGATAAAGTCTCCAACAAAGCGTATTCTTCTGGACTTTTGGGGTTCAGCAAACCTCTGGCCCTTCCCTCACCCCAAGCCTCTCTTCAGGAGGAGCTAAAGACTCAAAAATGAAAGGAATATGAAATATATTGTATCTTGAAAATGAAAGGAATATGAAATGCGGCCTATGCCTCAGGTGAATCTATTGATACGGTATGGCAGTCTACCCATGGCAGTATTGGTCGTAGGGTTGGGATTGGCCAGCTGCGACTCAGCCCAAAGAGATACATCGGCCCCCGCCGCTAACGACGATCGCCTCACCGTAGTCGCTACGAGTACGCTCATCGCCGACTGGGCCGCCCAGGTGGGTGGCGACCAGATTGAGCTGACCAGCATTTTGCAGCCCGGTGCCGACCCCCACGTTTACGAGCCCGTGCCCGCTGACAGCATTGCCCTAGAGCAGGCCGATCTGATTCTCTACAACGGCTATAACCTAGAGCCCAACCTGATTCGCCTGATCAATGCTGCCGGGGTCAGCGCCCAGAGAGTGGCGGTGGGGGAGGTGGTGCCGCCCCTCGATCTCGACTACAGTGGCCGCACCGTGCCTGACCCCCACGTCTGGGGCAATGTCAGCAATGCAGTACCCATGGTCGAAGCCATCCGCGATCAGCTGATCGATCTGGCCCCCGACCAGGCGGCCCTATTTACTGCCAATGCCGAGGCCTACATCGCCGATCTCAACCAACTCCACGGCTGGGTCGAGACCCAAACCGCTACCATTCCCCCCGATCAGCGGCAGCTGGTCACGACCCACGATGCCTTTCAGTACTATGCCACCGCCTACGGGCTCAGCGTGGTGGGCACCCTGATTGGCCTCAGCACCGAAGAGCAGCCCAGCGCCCGCACAGTGCAACAGCTGGTGCAGTCCATTCGCACCCTGGGGGTGCCCACCATCTTTGCTGAGACCACTATCAACCCGCAGCTCATTGGCACCGTTGCCGCTGAGGCAGGGGTGGCCCTAGCCGAGCAAGCACTCTATTCTGACTCTCTGGGCGCTCCCGGCAGCAATGGCGACAGCTATCTCAAACTGATGACGACCAACACCCGCACCATTGTTGAAAATCTGGGCGGCAGCGTTGCAGAGCCACCCTTCTAAGGCGACTGCTGAGAAAAAAGTTGAGAAAAAGTTGCCCCAGTGGTGGGCAGTGCCCACCCGGCGATGGCCCCCGCCTGATCTTGCCCTCAGGTGGTATGAACAGCGATCGCCAGCATCTCTAGAGTATTAGGGCGTTTGTGATGGCGGCAGCCCTTCTAGCACCACCAGAGCTTCGATAATTCTTTTTACCAGGGGAGCGGCAACGGTTGACCCGTAGGCGTTGTCGCCCTGGGGCTCGTCGATCACCGCTAGCACCACGTAGCGGGGAGCATCAATGGGTAAGATGCCCACAAAGCTGGTGATTCGGCCCCGGCCATAGATGCCTGCAGCGGCCTTTTGAGCGGTGCCAGTCTTACCGCCGATGCGGTAGCCGGGCAGCTGGGCCGGTTCGCCACTGCCCGAGGCCACGACTGCCTCCATCATGGTGAGCACCTGCTGGGTTGTCTGGGGTGAGAAAACTACCTCAGGGTCAGGGAAGTCGGGTGTCCAGACGGTGCGGCCATCTTCGGCAGTCATGCCACTGACCACGTGAGGGGTAACCAATTTGCCGCCGTTGGCCAGGGTGGCCTGGAGTTGCAGCATCTTGATTGGCGTCATTGAAAATCCCTGACCAAAAGAGGTGGTAGCCAACTCGACTCGACTACGCACAAATTGATCGCGGTCTTTCATTTGTCCAGCGGCCTCGGCGGGGAGATCGATCCCGGTGGGGCGATCAAGGCTGAGGCGCTGGAGCCAGTTAAAGTAGTCGGCGGCAGGCATTTTTTGCATGATCCGCACCATGCCCACGTTGCTCGAGTACTTCAGCACGTCAGTGACCGAGATCGGCCCCCGCCCGCCAGCAGTGGCGTAGTCGTGGTTGCGAATCTTCCATTCGCCAAACTGCATTTGCCCACTGTCGTCGACAATTTCGTCGGGGCCAATAATACCGGCCTCTAGGGCGATCGCAATGTTGATCGACTTAAAGGTCGACCCCGGCTCGTAGAGATCGCTAATGGCCCAGGTGCGTAAGTGGTCAGGGTCAGCATTGAAGTACTGGTTAGAGTCATAGGTGGGCAGGCTGGCCAGGGCCAGCATTTCACCACTGTGGGCATCCATCACCATGACCGTGCCCCCCTTGGCCCGGTGGGTTTCGAGTACTGCCTGAAGTTCTTGCTGAGCGGTGCGCTGCAGGCGACTGTCGAGGGTCAGCTGTAGGGTGAGATTGTCTTGCTGCCAAAGGGGCGTCTCAGCCTCAGCGGCGGTTGGCTCAGATTCTAAAACCGCATCAAAGGCAGGTTCTGGGCCATAGACCGGAGCGGCTAAAGGCTCTAGGGGCGGGCCATAGACCGCCGATGGATCAACGGCAGGCTCTAGGTTTAGCTCTGGTTCTGGGGGCCGAGTCAAGGTCAACTGGTCTTGGTAAACCATTTCCAGCCCGGCCTGGGGGGCACCGTCTAAGTTGACGAAGCCAATAATGGGGGCAAACAGTTGCTGCTGAGGGTAAAAGCGTTGCTGCTGGGGGTAAAGCTCTAGGCCATCGAGTCGGAGGGCACGAATGCGGTCGACGGTGGCTTCAGACAGGCCATCGACCACCCGAATGCCGGTGGGCTGGCGTCCTAGCTGACCGATCAACCCCTCTGGGGTCGTCTCTAAGAGAGGAGCGAGGGCGGCAGCTACCTCCTGCATGGGGCGACTAAACAGCCTGGGGTGAGCGTAGAGAGTATAGACAACCTGGTCAACTGCGATCACATTACCCTGGCGATCGACAATCGACCGTCGCACCTGCCGCTGCACCGGCACCGACAGTCGCTGCTGCTCTGCCCGCTGGTGCAGGGTCTCTCCCTGGGCTAGCTGTAGCCAGGCTAAACGACCGGCCACCGCCACCAGAGACAGCACCAACAGCGCCCACACCAGCAGAATGCGCACTTGGCTGCTGGTAGGGGTATAGGCCACAGCCACCGGGGCGCGACTGCGACTGCGACTGCGGCGGCGGCGGCGAGCATTGTAAGCAGAGCTAGCCATGGTGAGTAGAGCAGTTAAACGGTGGAGCGAGTCATAGATCAGGCTTAGATCTCAGGGCCAAAAGTAGTCCTGTGGGTCAAGCGGCAACCCTGGCGTTTAGAACATCGACTAGACATTGATCGATCGAGGCCTAGTACCCTAGCGGTACATCTACCCTAGGCAGAGTCAATCGGTCAGCTATCCCTTGAGGCAGAACGGTCTCTGACGGGCGATCTGCCGTCGCGGGGGCAGTGCGATGGGCCGGCTTCAAAAAGATAACGCCACCCGGCTGCGGCGGCTGAAACCCCAAAGTGGCAATCCCTACCTGTTGAGCTAGATGGTTTTTGAGCACCTCGTTGGCGGTGGTCAGCTGCTGCTCGCTGCGCTGCAGCCGGTTGAGGTGCTGATTGGCCTGATTGAGCTGACGGTTGATGTAAACCGAGGTGCCGTAGCTGATCAGGGTGAGGGTCACGAGAGACAGCGATAGGGCAGAAGCCGCTAGGTTGAGGTGAGATAGCACCCGCACACCGGGGCTAGGAGACTCTAGCCGCGATGGCACAGGCAACGCTACCAGTGGCGAAACCCTAGGCTGCTCATCTACGGGTAGCGCCGCAGCGCTTGAGCGAAGGGTAGCACGGGCTGTCGCTGTACGCTGTTGAGACGGTAAAGGACGGGGCACGTAGGATTTCAGCGCAGCGGACATAGACGACCCACACCAGTAAGGAAACTGAGGTTAGGATACTGCATTCTGAAAAATTTGAGCCATTAGCCCACAGAAAAGGCGGCTCAGGGATCAAAAATAGAAACTGCTAAAAAAGACCACCAGAGAGTAAGCCTTCTGGCACAGACCAAAAGCCTGCTGAAGCAGACCAGGAAACTCAGCTCCCCATCTGCTTCAGTTGATCACAGTTTGGTGCCGCACTCTGAGCAGAAATTGCTGGCGGCAGTGTTGTGATGGCCACAGCTAACACAGGTAGCCAATCCGCTATCGCTGCCGGTGCCGTGCACCTCGGGCAGCCCCAGCATCTGGTGGTTACCCTTGCCCGGAGCCACCATCGGGTAGCAGTTTTCGTCGCGGCGCACCCGCACATCCATCAATACGGGGCCGTCGTGGGCGAGCATGGCGGCTACGGCGGGGCTGAGGTCGTTGCGATCGCTCACCACCATGCCCTTAATGCCGTAGGCGCGGGCCAGCAGCTCAAAGTCGGGCATACCCACCTCCATATTAGAAGAGGAGTAGCGCTCACCGTGAAAGGCCTGCTGCCACTGGCGCACCATACCTTGCCAGCCGTTGTTGACGATCACCGTTTTGACCGGAATGCCGTACTGAGCTAGGGTGCCCAGCTCTTGCAGGTTCATCTGGAAGCTGGCGTCGCCGCTGATGCAGATGACGGTTTCGTTGGGGAGGGCTACCTGGACCCCCATAGCGGCAGGCATACCAAAGCCCATGGTGCCTAGGCCAGCGCTCGACACCCACTGACGCGGCCCATTTTTAAGAAACTGGGCCGACCACATCTGATGCTGGCCCACGTCGGTGGTGTAGTAGGCGTGGGGTGCCTGCTTGGCCAGCTCAAAAATCACCTCCTGGGGCGACAGCACGTCGGGGTAGGTGGGCACCACCAGGGGGTAGTCACGCCGCCAGCGATCGATGCGATCGCGCCAGGCCTGGGTCTGGTTGGGGGGCGGCAGTTGCTTTTCTTCGTCAATGCGGGCTAGCAGGGTGGTCAACACTAGCTTCACATCGCCGACAATGGGCACCTGGGGCGATCGATTTTTGCCGACCTCTGCCGGGTCGATATCGATGTGAATCACCTGGGCCCGGGAAGCAAACTCGTCTAGCTTACCGGTGACGCGATCGTCAAAGCGAGCGCCCACGGCGATCAGCAGGTCACACTCGCTGACGGCAAAGTTGGCGTAGGCGGTGCCGTGCATGCCCAGCATCCCCAACCCCAGGGGATGATGCTCGTCAAAGGAGCCCTTGCCCATCAGCGTTGTGGTCACCGGGATTTGAAAGTACTCTGCCAGACGCAAAATCTCGGCGTGGGCACCGGCAGTGATTGCCCCGCCCCCCACGTACAGCAGAGGCCGCTCGCTCTGGCGCAGCAGCCGCAGGGCGTGGTTGATCTGACGGGGGTTGCCCTTAGTGGTGGGCTTATAGCCGGGCAGGTTGACCTGGCCCGGCTCGACGGGCACATAGTCAAACTCCATCAGCCCAACATCTTTGGGAATGTCGATCAGCACCGGGCCAGGGCGACCGGTCTGGGCAATGTAGAAGGCCTCTGCCACCATGCGGGGAATCTGGTCTGGGGTGCGGGCCACGTAGGAATGCTTGACCAGGGGTAGGGTAATGCCAAAAATATCGGTCTCTTGAAAGGCGTCGCTGCCGATCGCATGGCTGGGCACCTGGCCGGTGATCACCACCATGGGCACCGAGTCCATCTGGGCGGTGGCGATACCGGTGACCAGGTTGGTAGCTCCGGGGCCAGAGGTGCCAAAGCAGACCCCCACCTTGCCCGTAGCGCGGGCGTAGCCGTCGGCGGCATGGGCACCGCCCTGCTCGTGGCGCACCAAAATGTGGCTAATGCCCCCCGCCGCCTCAGCCCGATAGAGCTCGTCATAGATGGGCAAAATAGCGCCGCCCGGATAGCCAAAAATATGCTCAACCCCGTGACGTCTGAGGCTGTCAATGAGAGCAAAGGCACCGGAGGCGCGGCGCACAAGAACGCTGTTTGGAGCAGCAACGGGAGTTGTCATGGCGGCGGGTGCTTGGGTTGGGCTAGGGTGCATTGCGTTAAAAGCCATTGAGATAGGCCACTTGTTAAAATCACTCTCTCCCCTAAGCCTGGCAGACGGTGAGTTAAGGCACCGCCGTGGCTCTACAGGAATGGTGTAACTGAGTGCTGTTAAGTGGGCAACATTTCCCCCTATCTTAGCAGCAGTGGCGGGGGCTTGATGCCGACCACACCGAGCTTCGGGCCGCTGGTTATGGGGCGTTGATATTCAGCCCATGGTGGTGGTGTCAGTGTTGGTGAGCATAGAGCGCGATCGCCTGCACAAAAAATCGGCAGCGGTGAGCTTTTCCGCTGCTTGCCCCGGCCCCACAGACCACCCGGTGACGGCTTGGGGGTGCTGCCAGAGATCCCGGTGGGGCACTGCTGGTTCGGCATAAAAACTGACCTCCCCTGCCCCGAGTAGAGCAGAGGTGTCGTGGGTAAAGCGATCGTGGCTCAACCGATAGGTGGGCACCGTCGGCGGGCAAGGCACTCCCCAGCCATCGACCAAAAAAATTGCCTGCACTGGGCCACGCCATCGCTGCCAGTAGTTGGCCAGGGCTACCGCGCCCACACCGCCAGCGCTAAAGGCCCAGATCATCAGCCCTTGGGTCGATGTTCCAGAGACAGCCCTAGAAACATTACCGGCCATGTCCCCAGCATTGACCACAGACTCTAGGGTCTGGCGCAGGGCAGAGGCAGAGAGCACGGCCAAACCCTGCTGAGGAGCCACTACCACTCGAGTTAGCTGGCTGAGAACGCGATCGCCAGCCAGGGTCGCCACAATCTGCCCCGTAGAGCTGGGCGGGTGCATACCGCCGCATATCAGTAGCACAGTCTGGGGCAAGGTCAGCTATCCGTCGATACACAAAACTGGCGCTAGTGCTGAGATTCTCCCAATAAATTACGCAATGTAATGGTCAAGAGAACGCCACTGCTGCCAAGAATAACAAGGATTGAGAAACACTGCACTTTGCGTAGTTTTCACAATCTTTCAAGAAGGAAAAATGTTTTTTTCCTAAAACATAGATGGCGACATCGTCATTGTCGCGTTTATTTAGGGAACAGCTAAAGGTTATTGGGAGGGACATGACACTAACGGTTGAAGCTTTGTTAAATGCCCCGGCCATCACGGCATTTCTCCGGCCATTGCTCAGCTAATGGAGCGCCTTTAAGAGTTTGATATATCGCTTCTGGGTTCTATAGCAAAGATGTTTTTCGCTTTTTAGCCTGATCCCTGGCTCCAACAGTCAGCCCGAGCCCTGTCTGCACCACCCAACCCTCTCAGGAGAGAAACTTCAATGACGCAAACCATTGTCAACCTAACTTTGCCAATCGTAACGGATAAGATCGACGATATTTTAGCCGCCTACCCTCTCTACGAATATCGTCAGGTTTTTGCCGTTCCAGAACTGCGGCAAAAACTAACCGCCTACGTACTGGCCCGCCTGCCGGTAGTCTACGTCGCTATGGACAGTAGCACTGACAGTAGCCTTGAATCGAGCCGCCAATGCTACTCCTCTGATCAGCATGATCAGATCAACCGCCTCATTCACCAGGGCATTGACGCTCTGCTGGGGCGACCCGAGATCTGGCGCTCTAGCCCTCGCACCGGCCGGGTTGAGGCTGAGGCTGAGGCTGTGCCATCTAGCTGGTTTGGCTAGGCGCTCAAGGTAGCCAACTCGCCCTATCCGCAAGACTGCGAGGCAAAACCTAATCTGGGTTTCTCTAAGCACGGCGATCGCCGGGTTGACGTTCGGTTCTACCCATACCCCATTTGGGGCAGAGGGCGTAGTCTCGTAATAGACGTTGGGTTGTCGAATGCAGGCAACCTGCTAGCTGTGGCCCAGCTAGACTATTGCCGAGACAGGTGATTCCTTTGGTGCAACCGTTTTTACCCCTCAGCCCTCTGCTTAGCGAGCAGCATGCCAGCCCCCAGCATGGCTTTGGCCAGGTTGGTGCTGGGTCGGCACTAGGGTGGCCCGGCGCTAGCTCTAGCGCCTACCTGCGGGCCGAGCAAGAATGGCTAGAGGGGCTGACAGCATTGATTAAGCTGCTGCTAGAGCTGCCCGCAGACCCGGTAGACAGCGCCGCCCATGGCCTGCTGCCGCTGATGGGGGGAGCGCTGTCGGGGCCGTTTCCGGTGCTGCCCGATCGCCTGCGCGATCAGCGCCTTTCTCACTGGCTGCTGGTGCCTGAGCCGCTAGAGCAGATTTTGTCGGTGACTCGGCCCCTGCTGCCGAGCCAGGGCAAGGGGTCGGTCGCTGCCCCCGCCTGTGACTTGCAGGTTGTGCCCCTGGCGACCAATGACCCTCTGGTGGGAGAGCGGTTTTGCCTACTGCTGACGCGGCAGTTTAGTCTGCTGCTGGTCTTGGGGCATGACCAGGGGGGCTTGCCCCAGTTTCAGTTTTCCTTTGATCCGGCGGTGGTGGAGCAGGGCTGGGGGCAGCTGCGCGATCGCATCGCCTCCAACCGTCCCCCCCTAGTGCAGTCGCTCGATCGCCTGATCGACCAGTTTCCGCCAGTGGCTCCTGACTATCGGTTGGTCACCCGCTATAGCCACCTGATCCTGGCTCAGCTGCGGCAGCGACCCGAGCATTTGGCCTACGCCGCCGTTGACCTCGGCAATCAGGAGACGGGCTCTCCCATGGCTCTACCCGCTTGCTCTAGCCTGAGAGCCTTTTCACCCGATCTCAACCCAGACCTGGAGGCCGCCCACCCCCCGGTAGACCCCCTGCCACCTACTCCAGACAGCGCCGACACCGAGCTGTTGAAGGCCATGGCCCACGAAATTCGCACGCCCCTGACCACCATTCGCACATTGACCCGATCGCTGCTCAAGCGCAAAGACATCGGCGATGAAGTGGCCAAGCGGCTGCGGCTGATCGATCGCGAGTGCACCCAGCAGATCGATCGCTTTAGCCTGATCTTTAAGGCGGTGGAGCTAGAGACCGATCGCACGACCCGACCGCGATCGGCCATGTCAGCCATTTCTCTCACCCAGCTATTTGACGACGCCATTCCTCGCTGGCAGCAGCAGGCCAGTCGCCGCAATCTCAGCCTGACGGTGAATGTGCCCCCCTGCCTGCCCATGGTCAACACCGACCCGGCTATGCTCACCCAGGTACTCACCGGGCTGATCGATCGCTTTACCCACAGCCTGCCTCCCTACAGTCAGATCGAACTGGCGGTGACCCTGGCTGGGCACCAGCTCAAGCTTCAGTTTCAGTCGCAGCCGCCGGAGGGTAGCGATACCCACGCGGGGTCGGCAGCCGACCCCTTGGTGTCGCCATTTAAGGCACTGGGGCAGCTGCTCATGTTTCAGCCCGAAACCGGGGGGCTCAGCCTCAACCTCAACGCCACCAAAAACCTATTTCAGGCCCTGGGCGGCAAGCTGATTGTGCGCCAGCGGCCCCAGGCGGGGGAGGTGTTGACGGTGTTTTTGCCCCTCGAAACTACAACCCTTTAGCCCGTAGTGCCGTCACCGAATAGAGCAGCAGCGCGGCCCAGATGCAGCCAAAGGTGACCAAATGAACGGCAGTAAAGGGCTCGCCGTAGACAAATACCCCCAGCAGCAGTGACAGCGACGGTGCCAGGTACTGAAAAAAGCCCAGGGTAGCTAGCTTGAGCCGCTTGGCCGCGTTGTTAAACCACAGCAGCGGCATGGAGGTGGTCACGCCCGCGCCAATAAACAGCAGCGTAGTGGGCCAGTCCGTGCCAAAGTGGCCTTCTCCTCGCACGGCTAGCCAGCCGACAAACAACAGTGCCAGCGGCGTGATCAGCAGAGTCTCTACGGCCAACCCCACCAGGGGAGCCACCGCTACCACTTTGCGCAAGAGCCCATAGAACGCAAAGGAAATGGCCAGAGTCAGGGCGATCCAAGGGACAGTGCCCAGCTGCCAGATAAAGTAGCCCACCCCTACCACCGCCAGGGCCACCGCCACCTGCTGCCCCCGGTGCAGCCGCTCTTTGAGAAACACAAACCCCAGCAGCACGGTGACCAGGGGGTTGATGTAGTAGCCCAGGCTGGCTTCTACTACGCGATCGCTGTTGACCCCGTAGATATAGAGTCCCCAGTTTAAGCTCAGCAGGCTGGCGGTAAGCAGCAGCACCAGCACCTGGCGGGGCGACGCCTGACCAGGAGTGGTCTTGGCCCATTGCAGCATCCTTTGCAGATCGCCTAGCCGCCGCTGCGCCAGCAAAATACCCAGCAAAAACGCCAATGACCAAATCATCCGATGGCTGAGCACCTCTACCGCAGGGGTCGAGCCAAATAGTTTCCAGTACAGGGGCAGCAGGCCCCAGGTGCCATAGGCCAACAGCGCGTAGATCGAGCCGAGGTTGGCCTCGCTGGGCTGGTTTGAGGTGACAGAGGTAGGTGGGGTCAAGTCAAGGGCTGCCGTGTAGATCAATTCATCAATTGAGAGAGATTTTAGCGGTCGGCGGCGGTGAGGGCTATCGACCTAGGTAACCTGATCTATCGACCGCATCGATAGAAAAATCAGGTTTAGACCAGAGGTGCACCGCGACTGGCCCAATAGGTCAAGTTCGCCTCTCAAGTTAGAGGTTTAGTGATGTGGAATACTCTCAGGGGTCACAGCTGTTCGCGGTAAAGGGGCAGCTTTACCAGCATCCGGGTGCCCTCATTGGGCTGGCTGTGAGCGGTGATCGAGCCGCCGCAGTACACCAGCAGCTGCTGCACGATCGACAGCCCTAGCCCAGCACCCTCGGTTTCATCGGGGGGTAGGTTGCGCCCCCGGTAGAAGTGGTCAAAAATAT
This sequence comes from Pseudanabaena sp. PCC 9330, assembly GCF_055795045.1. Taxonomy (NCBI): domain Bacteria; kingdom Bacillati; phylum Cyanobacteriota; class Cyanophyceae; order Pseudanabaenales; family Pseudanabaenaceae; genus Pseudanabaena; species Pseudanabaena sp. PCC 9330. The sequence continues at coordinate 50,580 of NZ_JAYFES010000092.1, forward strand.
GGGGCAGGTCGCTGGCAGCAATGCCGATACCGGTGTCACGCACCTCGATCTCGACGTGGTCTTTGGTGCTGCGGGCCGTCACCCACACCTGCCCGCCGCTGAGGGTATATTTCAAGCTGTTGTTGAGCAAATGAATGATAATCTGCCGCAGCCAGCTGTCGGGGCAGCTCACCCTGGGCAGCTGCGAAGGAACAGTGTAGGCCAGCATGACCCCTTTTTCTTCGGCCAGAGGCTGGTAGGTGCTCACCACCGGGGGCACAGTTTCTTCTAGGCTGAGGGGGACAGGCTGGGTTTGGTCGATGCTGGTCTCGACCTGGAGCAAGTTGAGCACACCGCTGATCAGGGCGCTCTGGCGATCGCACTCGTGGCTGATCATCTCCATATAGCGCTGGCGCTGGGGCGGCTTTAGGTGCGATGAGTCGAGCAGGGTGAGGGCAGTTTTGATCGTCGTCAGGGGGGTGCGCAGCTCTTGGCCGACGGTATTGAGAAAGTCATCTTTGAGCCGCAGGGTGTTGAGCAGCGCCTCGTTTTGAGAGGACAGGTTGGTCATGCCCAGGGCTTGGCGGCGGTAGGATGAGGCTGACTGGCGCAGGTGCTCTTGGCGGCGCAGCTGCCAGTTGAGCCAGCGATCGATTAGAGCCAGGTTGGTAGATGTCTCTCCGTTGCTGGGCTCTGACCACTGATGCGTCAGCTCGGCCAGAGCCGGATCGAGCTGGCCCGCCGCCGTTCCTCGCTCAATGGGGTGGCACACCGCCCGCACCAGGGTGGCCACGAGATTGGGGTTAACTGAGCAGCACACCGACAGGTAGGACGATCGCGCCCCCACCCCATCTCCCAGCAACGCTCCCAGAGGCGTGGCCAGGTCATCGTCGTCGTCGTCAGGGGTGCGATCGCGCTCCTGGATTAACCGATGGCCATCGCTGGACGTCGCCGAAAGGGGTTGCAACCGGTGGGCCACCACCATAGCTGCAAACCCCTCGGCCAAGATCACCAAAAAATAATCGCCCCGCCAGGTGCCCCCGCCCAGGGGCAGCACCACCTCAGCCTCATCGGCAGCCGGCAGGGGTAAACCAGCGTTGCCCCGCAGAAACCGCAAGATCCGATGGGGCGGCGTCAACCCCTGGCTGTAGCGCGATACATCGACATTCCAGGCATCACCGGCGGGCAGCTTAACCAGCAGATGGGCTTGAATGTTGTAGGCTTCGAGAAACTCCACTGTCGATTGCAGAATCGACCTAAAGCCCTTGGGCTTGACCTGGACATAGTCTGGGGTCGTGGCGCTGAGCTGTAGAAGTCGGTGCAGCGACACCTCTTGCTCTTGGTCAGACTTCATGGTGCTCCATCGGGAGGGTGCGCCAGCGGGCCAGGGCCAGCCGCACAGGCGAACGGCACAGTACCCATAGCGTATCTTTAACCACCCAGAATGGCGGCATCAATGTTGCGTGTTTTCACATAACACCGCCATGGCTAGGGGCCGAGTGTTATACAGAATACCGTTTTGCCAGAAAAATGCGGGCCTGTTCGCGATCGTCGAAGTGAATTTTCTCGGTACCGAGAATTTGGTAGTCTTCGTGGCCCTTGCCCGCAATCAAGATACCGTCCCCAGGCTGGGCAATGGCAATGGCCGACTGAATTGCGGTGGCGCGATCGCCCACCACCTGATCGGCCCTTAGCGTAGCCGGTATGCCCGCCACCACATCCTGCAAAATCTGCTCGGGGTCTTCGGTGCGGGGGTTGTCGGAGGTGACCACCACCACATCGGCCAGTTCGTAGGCGATGCGGCCCATCTGGGGGCGCTTGGTGCGATCGCGATCGCCGCCACAGCCAAACACGCAGATCAGCCGCCCCGGCACAAAGGGCCGCGCCGCCATTAGAGAATTCTTCAGGCTGTCGGGGGTGTGGGCGTAGTCGACAATCACGCTGATGTCTTGGCTCTCAGAGATTTTCACCTGCTCCATGCGCCCCGGCACCCCGCCAAAGCCCGGCAGCGCCGCCGCAATAGTGTCGAGGGAAACGCCCAGGTGCAGCGCCGCCCCCACCGCCGCCAGCAAATTCTCTAGATTAAACTGCCCTACCAGCGGCGAGCTAAAGGGCACTGTACCTGCTGGGGTCTTGAGCATACCGGTCACACCGTTGGCCTGGTACATCAGGTCGCCCGTGTACAGGTCAGCCTCAGGGTTTTGGGTGCTGTAGGCCCATACCCGGTCGGGGGGAAGTTGGGCGATCAGGCGATCGCCGTAGGGCGTGTCTACATTCACCACCGCCCGACCCGCCAGGTAGGCCTCGCTAAACAGCAGCGCCTTAGCCTGGAAGTAGTCTTCCATGCCTTGGTGATAGTCGAGGTGGTCTTGGGTGAGGTTGGTAAATACCGCCACCTCAAAGGGGCAGCCCCATACCCGTTTTTGGGCCAGGGCGTGGGAGCTGACTTCGAGCACGGCGTAGCGACAGCCCGCATCCCTAGCCTTGGCTAGCTCTGCCTGTAGCTCAACGGCAAAGGGCGTCGTGTAGAGGGCGGTTTGCTGATGCCCCGGCCAGCGGGTGTAGAGCGTTCCCAGCAGGGCTGTGGGCTGCGCCGACGCATTGAGCAAATGCTCGACTAGGTGGGTGGTCGTGGTTTTGCCGTTGGTGCCGGTCACCCCCACTAGGCCCATCTGTCGAGCCGGATAGTTGTAAAACCGCGCCGCCACTTCGGCGCAGGCCACCGACATATCGGTCATGGGCACTACCCAGGCATCGCCCTCGACGGGCCTAGCCCCCAGGGCCGAGGCAGAAATCAGCGCCGCCGCTGCCCCCAACTCCACCGCGCTGGGCCAAAACTCGCCACCGTCGACCCGCGTGCCCGGCATACCCAAAAACACATCCCCCGGCTGGCAAGCGTGGGAGTTGGTACACAAGCCTTTAATATCGGCATCTCTTCCATCAGCCAGGGTAAACCCAGGCTCAATTAGCCCTGGGGGCAGATCCTCAAGCAGTTGGCGCAGCTTCATGTCAGCAACTCCTCACATCATTGAAGTTGACCTATTCTGCCTTACTCTGGCCCATATAAGTCTGTATCAATTGCTCCACCCTAGCCTGGGGGGTGCGGGGCGACAGGCGCGGCAAAGGGATTTCTTGGGCACCAGATTCTCCGTAGATGACCTGGCACAGCACCGGAATCTCGTACTGGTAGCGCTGAAACCAGTCGTCGCGGGTGGTGATGTCGCGCACCTCTAGCTCAAAGGCCAGATGGTTGGCGGCGACGAGTTTTTCTTCGAGCCCTTCGCACAGGTGGCAACCGGGCTTGCTGTAGAGCACAAATTTCATATCTAACGCCCCATCCCTCGCTTCAGATCTTCTAGCTCTTGCTCCATCTCCCACCGCTGAAATGACTGTTCAAGTGGATCCGTAGGGTCTTTGCCGAAGCTGTCAAAGGGGGTCTTGGCCCAGCCTGCATCCCAGCTGGTGCGCTGAGCAGTGCGCTGGGCCTGGGACTCAGCAATTTTGGCCTTGAGCTCGCGGCGGCGATCGTGAATCTCGCGTTGCAGGGTGCGGGTTTGATCGATCTGCTCTTTGACCCCCTGCATTTGGCCCCAGTACTGGTTGCCCTGGCGCAGTAGGGCGGCCTCGCGCTCTTCGGCGGCTTTGGCCAGGTCAACGCGATTGGCCGCCTGGGCATTTTTCACCCGCTCGTGCCAGCGCTGAATGTCTTGGGCCGTGGCGAGAATGCTGTCTTGCAGCTGCTGCTCACGACGCTTGAGGTCGCCCAGTAGGCGAATGGCATCTTGCTCTTGGCCCCGTAGCTGATCCTCTAGTCCCATCAACTCCAGGTGAGGATTGGCTTTGAGAAATTCGTCGAGCCGGGTTTCAAGAAATTTGCTCAGGTCTTCAAACAGGCCCATGGTGTAACTCCCGCTGCAACGCCTGCCTCTCAGAATAACGGCTTCTAGGCCCATAGGGGCACTGGTCGGTTGGGTTCTGCTAGCGCACCACCCAACCGACAATTTTAGAGTTGACAGACCACTAGGGCCTTCCTAGCCTGGCCGCCCATTAAGCCGTGGGGGCTGCCAGGCTTGCTAAAAAAGCATGGACATGGCTAACCGACATCGACCCTTCGCCCACGGCAGAGGCAACCCGCTTGATCGACCCCGATCGCACGTCACCCACCGCAAACACACCGGGCACGCTGGTTTCTAACATCATCGGCTGCCGTTGGCCGCTGGCTTCGTCAACTACACCTAAACCAGTTTTGATAAAGCCTTTGTCGTCGGTGGCCAAGCAGCCGTTGAGCCAGTCGGTGTTAGGTTGTGCGCCAATCATCAAAAACACGTGACGAATGGGGTGGGTTTCGAGTTCTCCCGTTTTTAGGTGTTGCCAGGTGATCTGCGCTAGATGGCGATCGCCCTCAAGCGCCACAATGGCGGTGTAGGTGTGCAGAGTGATGCGATCGGAGGAAAGAATACGCCCGATCAAATAGTCAGACATGGTGTCTTTGAGACTGTCGCGTCGAATTAGCAGATGCACATGGCTAGCCTGGGATGCCAAAAACACGGCGGCCTGCCCGGCAGAGTTGCCGCCACCCACGACGATCGCCGCCTCATTTTTGCAGAGGCCACCTTCCATCGCCGTGGCCGCATAATAGACCCCGGCATTGTCAAAGGCGCGGCTGTTTTCTACCGGCAGGGTGCGGTAGGTCGCGCCGCTAGCGATCACAACTGAGCGGGCTTTGACCGTTTTAGTAGCGTCGTCTTTATCACACAGACTGAGCTGAAACGGGTGCTGACTACAGTCTAGGGTCATCACCTGGCGGGGCAGCGCAATGGTAGCCCCAAACTTCATCGCCTGGGCTTGGGCCCGCCCCGCCAAAGCCTGTCCCGAAATCCCTGTGGGGAAGCCTAAATAGTTTTCAATCTTAGAGCTGGTGCTGGCCTGCCCGCCCGGCGCTTCACTCTCTAGCAAGAGCGTTTTTAGCCCTTCAGACGCCGCATAGACTGCCGCCGATAGCCCCGAGGGGCCACCCCCGACAATGGCGACATCGTAGGGCTCAACATAGTCAATCTCTTCGACCAGCCCCAGGGCCGAGGCCAGCTCATAATTGCTAGGGTTGCTCAGCACTACATCGCCCAGGCGAATGATCACGGCTGGCAGCTGGGCCTCGGTCAGGTTGTAGCGGCTCAGCACCTCCGTACAGTCTTGGGTAATGTAGTCTCGCAGCTCAATCGGGTAGCCGTTGCGCCGCAAAAAACGCTCAATTCGCACACTGTCAGCACTCTGCTGCCCCTTCACCAGGGTCACCCCGCCCTGACCATGAACAATCAAGGCCCCCCGGCGCAGCATAAACGCCCGCATAATGATTTCGCCGATATCGGGCTCAGCGGTAATCAGCTTGCGAAAGGCAGCGCGGCCAATGCGAATGACCTGGCCGTCTTCCCCCATTTGGCCACTGACTAAAATTTGGCGATTGTTGAACAGATCGATCTCACCGGTAAACTCGTGCTTGCGGTGAGTGGTAATGATGTTTTTACGGTTGGGTTGGGTTTCATAGATTTCAATCGACCCTTCTAGCACAATAAAAAAGTCGACGGTGCGCTGTCCGCGCTCAAAGAGCACCGTGCTCTGGGGCAACGTTTCTACCGTACCTAGGGCCGCAGCTCGCTCTACTTGATCGGCCAGCAGCACCGGAAAGATCTGATGCTCTCGACTGTAGGGATCGGTGGGCTGTAAGGGGTTAATGGCATCAACTGATGGGGGGGTGGTCATGTCAGTCAATTGGGTTGAAGGGCACGGGCTAACGCGATCGCTAACAGGATAATTTCTTTGCGGCAGTAGCAACCCAGTCGAGACCAGAGCTAGGGTGACCTCACTCGGCCCGCTGCAATGCCGTAATTTTGGGGTCAATAATTTTGCGCCCCTGGCCCTGAAAGTGAATGGCCAGACAGATTTTGTTGCCCGCCCCAAAAATGTGGGTCACTTCTCCTGCGCCGTAGGCCTTGTGTACCACCACATCGCCCACAGTCCAGTCGGTTTCGTGGGCACCGCTGCCGGGTCTGGCGGCGGTCTCGCGCTTGTTGCGAGCCTCGCGCATGGGGGTGCTCCACTTTTGGGGCAGACTGGTGCCGCTGTTGCCGGTGACCAAGTCGGTGGGCAGCTCGGCCAAAAACAGCGAGGGGCTAGCCGGTTCACGATTGCCGTAGAGGCGGCGCTCCCGAGCGTGGGAAATAAACAATCGCTCCCGCGCTCGGGTGATGCCCACGTAGCAGAGGCGGCGCTCTTCTTCTAGGGCGGCGGGGTCTTCCATCGATCGAAAGTTAGGGAATAACCCTTCCTCTAGACCCACCAAAAACACCACCGGAAACTCTAAGCCCTTGGAAGAGTGCAGAGTCATCAGCGAGACGGCGTTTTTGCCCTCTTTGTTGTCGTCCCGGTCAGAGGCGAGGGAGGCGTTAGACAAAAAGGCCAGCAGCGACGGATCATCGACGTTTTCTTCCTCAAATTGCAGCACAGCGTTGTAGAGTTCCTGCACGTTGCCAAAGCGCTCATCGGCCTCGTCAGTACCCTCAGTCTTCAACGCCGCCAGGTAGCCGCTGTCCTCCAGCACGCCCTGAATGATTTCAGAACCCTTTTGATCGTCGATACCCTGGCGGTGCTTTTTGATGATCTCGGCAAACTCCAGCACGCCCTTGGCAGAGCGGCCCGCCAGGGTTTTCACCGAGGTGTCGTCAGCGAGAATCTCCCACAGGGGAATGCCGCCCAGGGTTTGGGTGGCCTGCTCTAGCTTATCGATGGTGCCCTTGCCCACGCCCCGCTTGGGCACGTTGATCACCCGCTTGAGGCTGACGGTGTCAAAGGGGTTGGCGATCGCCCGCAGGTACGCCAGCACATCTTTGATCTCGCGGCGATCGTAAAACCGCAGCCCCCCCACCACCTGGTAGGGAATGCTGTAGCGAGTCAGCACTTCCTCAAAGGCGCGAGACTGGGCGTTGGTGCGGTAGAGAATGGCAAACGCGCCCCAGTTTAGCTCTGGGTGCTGGGTCTCTAAATTGCGAATCTGGCTGACCACAAAGTCGGCCTCGGCGGTCTCATCGTCGGCCCGGTACACGTAGATGCTCTCGCCTTCACCCCGGGTGGCCCGCAGCACTTTGTCGATGCGCTCGGTATTGTTGTCGATCAGGTGGTTAGCGACTTCGAGAATGTTAGAGGTGGAGCGATAGTTCTCCTCCAGCTTCACCATGGTGCGGGTGTCGTCGTCGGGCAGCCCGTCGCCAAAGTCATCCTGAAAATTCATCAGAATGGTGAAGTCGGCTGCTCTAAAGGAATAAATGGATTGATCGGCATCACCAACGACGAAAACAGATCGGTGGTTCCAGTCTTTGTAGGTGGCAATGGATTCGCCATTGGTGGCCAGCAGGCGAATCAGGTCGTATTGAGTGCGGTTGGTGTCCTGGTATTCGTCTACCAGAATGTGGCGAAAGCGCTTGTGCCAGTAGGCTAGCACCTGCTCGTTTTGCTGAAACAGGTGCACAGGCATGAGAATCAGATCGTCGAAATCCAGGGCGTTATTCTCCGCCAGAGCCTTTTGGTAGTGGCGGTAGACATCGGCCAGCACCCGGCCCCGGTAGTTGGGCTGCTCGCGCTCCAGCTCGTCGGGCGTCAGGTTTTGGTTTTTGGCGTTGCTGATGGCAAAGCGCACCGATCGCGGATTGAACTTCTTATCGTCTAGGTTTAGGGTTTGGGTGACGATGGTTTTGACCAAGCCCTGGGCGTCGGACTCGTCAAAAATCGAGAAATTCTTCGTCCAGCGGTAGCCCGCCGGGTGCTGATATTTTTCAATGTCGAAGCGCAGAATGCGGGCGCAGAGGGCGTGGAAGGTGCCAATCCACAGGTGCTTGGTAATGGTTTTGTAGACCTGAGACTTGAGCTTGGTCTGCTGATGCTCGGGCAGCGCCGACAGCGATTTGCCATAGCGGGCCTGGGCGTCTTGCTCGGCAAACAACACCTCAATGCGCTCCTTCATCTCCTTGGCGGCCTTGTTGGTGAAGGTGACCGCCAAAATGTTGTCGGGGTCGGTCTTGTGGGTGAGCACCAGGTTGGCGATGCGAAAGGTGAGCGCCCGGGTTTTGCCCGACCCCGCCCCCGCCACCACCAGCAGCGGGCCGCAGTAGTGCTCGACTGACTGACGCTGGGCGGAGTTGAGAACGGAGAGAAAATCAGTCATGAATAGGCATCTGGGGTTTTGCCTATTTAGTATGACATCGGCAGCGGTGAAACAATGGCCTGGAGGCGATCGCTACCGAGACGTACTGCTGCTCGCAGCGGCCACCTGGCGCTGCAGCAGCACCTGCCAGTAGGGTACCGGGGCCAACAGCACCATGCCCGTGCCCTCAAACACGTTGACCAGCAGTTCTCCCGAGGTGACGGAGCCCATCAGAGATTTGGTAGCTTTTTCGACCCGGTAGTTAATAGCACCGGTGCGGGCGATCGCAAAGTTGCCGTCTACCACCAGGCGATCGCCCTGGAGCTTCACCATTTCCACTGGTCCCTGGGCCACCATTACCACCTTGCCCTTGCCCTTGACCTTGGTTTGAAACAGCCCCTCACCGCCCACCAGGCCGGTCAGCAGCTTGTTACGCTCCACCGAGACCTCGACACTGCCCTCGCTGGCCCAGTAGGCACCGCCGTCTAAAATCCACTCGCGGCCCGCCACGTCCAAAATGTGGTAGCCCGACAGAGACGGGGTCAGGTACAGCTCGCCGGTGCCGGTGTAGGTGGGCCGAAAGATGTTTTCTCCCGTCGCCAAAGACTTGAGAAAGCCCCCCGCCGAAGGCATTTGAGTCTCCATTTTGATGGGGCCGCGCAGGTAGTGCAGCGCCCCTGACTCGGTGCGCACCGTCTCGTTGACGAGGGTAGCTTTCACCATTCGGGTGCCCTCGCGCTCCAAAATTTCAAAGGTTGCCATCGGAGAAATCCTCCAAGGAATAGGGTCTTACTCAGGATGCCCGCACAGGTTGCGGCGGTAGCGTAGAACCCAGCCAGATCGCATCACCGGTCTAACCATTCTCAGGTCGCCGCGGGCGATGGCAGACTAGATTTTGACGCTGCACCCTGGCTCAGATGGGTAAGAGAGGGGAGGTCGGCGGCAGAAATCCTGCTCTCTCGGCCTGACATAACCCAGAGACGACCGCGATCGAGCTGAGAAGGGCGACCCACCCACCGGGTTAAACCTTGGTCAATAGCTCCCTACCCTTAGAACTTGATTCTGAGCCGATCGCCGCTGGGGCGCGGTTGATCCCCGGTAGCAGGCTGTCAACCATGGCGTGGCTCTCTTCTAGCAGATAGTTCAAAAACGCCTGGGAAACCACCGAGAGCTGTTTGCCCGCCAGGTGGGCCACATACCAGTGGCGATCGATGGGGAAGTGCTCGACATCGAGGATGGCAAATTCGCCTCGGGTGCCCTCAGAGATGATGGTGTGCAGCGAGAGGACGGAAATGCCCAGACCGCCTGCGATCGCCTGTTTGATCGCCTCATTGCTGCCCAACTCTAGCCGCACTTTGACGTTGACATCGTGCTCAGCCAGCAGCTTTTGCACGGCGTAGCGGGTGCCTGAGCCCGGCTCACGCATGATGAACTGCTCGCCGTCGAGGACTGTGATGGGCGATCGCGGCTTGCCTACCAGCGGGTGATCCTGCGGGCCGAGGACAACCAACGGATTCTCCAGGAATGGGTAAATTTTCAGGTCGGGCTGCTCAGGGGGGGCGCTGACAATATAGAGATCATCGTCGTTGTTGACCATGCGCTCTTGAATCTGCTGGTGGTTAGTCACCTTCAGCGAAATATCGATGCCGGGGAAGCGCTGGCAAAACGGCCCCAGCAGCCGGGGCACAAAATACTTGGCCGTGGTGATCACCGCTAGGCGCAGCTGGCCCTGCTTGAGGCCCTTGATGTCTGACACCGCCATCTCAAACTGGTCGAGGCCGTCAAAGATCTCCTGACAGGTTTCGAGCAGCTTTTGCCCCGCCTGGGTGAGGTAGAGACGCTTGCCGATCTGCTCAAACAGGGGCAGCCCTACCGCCTTAGTCAACTGCTTCACCTGAATGGAGACGGTGGGCTGGGTCAGGTAGAGCTCTTCGGCGGCACGGGTAAAACTGCCGTGGCGGGCCGTGGCTTCAAAAACCTTGAGCTGGTGCAGCGTAGCGTGAATCAATGGAGAACCTCCCCCACTCGCAATGGCGCAGTTTGATAGATTCTATTCTATCAAATGAAGGTTGATTCCGCTAACTTTTCTATACTTGATGCGACAACGCTTCTGTATACAGGCAGCCTTAGACCCAGGGCGATCGCCGTCGCCCCTCCCAGCTCCACGGGTCTACCCGGTTACTATTTACAATAAATTAGGAGTAAAACAGCGCCATTCCCCATCCCATCGCCCCTGGTGACGATCCATGGCCCTCTCCTTAGACCCGTCAACCGCGTCCATCCTTGAGCGCTACAGCACCACCTGGCAAGACTATGTGGCCATTCGATAACCCTGATATCGAATGGCGAAAACTCTCATTTCATCAAGGGTGGTTGTGGGTAGATATGGGCAAAGAAGGGCCAAGCCACGCTTCTTTTAGCGACTTAATGACGATGATTTTCGGGTTTTGGGCGTTCTTGCACCCTGAGGTCGTCCTGCAATCCTACGGTCGCTGCCTGTTTGAACTGCCCACCACCCGCGCCCCTGACTTGGCAAAAGCTCTGATATGTCCAGATTTTCCCTTCTGCCCTCTGCCTTCCCCGCCTAGCGCCCGGTCTTGACCGTGTCGATCTTGCGCACAAACAAATCAGAGAAGATAGTGATGACCCGCCGGGGCCGAGTTTTAATGTTGGCACTCAGCGACATGCCCGACTGCAGCTGCACCGGTTGACCGTCAATGGCGATCGACTGATCGCTGAGGGTAATCTCTGCCGGAAACCGGAAGGCGGGGTTGATCTGGTCGGGGGGCAGGGCATCGGAACCAATCTGGCTCAGGGTGCCCTTGACATCGCCAAACTCGCTGTAGGGGAACGAGTCAATGCGCACATCCACCTCCATGCCCTCGCGCACAAAGCCAATGTCGCGGTTGGTGATAAACACCCGCGCCACCAGAGCATCGCTGGGCACAATTTCGAGAATGGGCTCGGTGGAGTTGGCCACGTAGCCGGGCTGGTTGGCCTTGAGGTTAAACACTGTGCCGCTGACCGGGGCGCGCAGATCTTGGTAGGTGAGGGTTTGCTGGAGCTGGGCGATCTGGCTATTGACCTCTTGCAGGCGCTTGTCGTTTTCGAGAATGGTTTTGGTCAGCTGGCTGTCGATATTGGCGATCTGGTTGTCGTTGGCGGCGATGCGTTTTTGCAGGTCGTCCTGGGAGGTGGCCTGGGTGCTGCGAAACTGCTCCTGGGCCTGGGCGATCGCCGACAATAGCCGCTGCTCTTCCTCCACCAGACGGTTGACCTCGGTCTGACGGTTGTTCACCTCCTGCTCCTGCTGGAGGTACTGAATTTCGCCAATGCCCCCTGCCTCGTACAGCGGTTGAATGCGATCGAGAATATTTTGGTTGACCTGCAGGGCATCGCGGGCGTTGGTGAGCTGAGCCTGGGTCTGGGTGAGCTGGCGGCGCAGCTGATCGACCTCCAGGTTGGCAATGCTGAGGCGCGAGTTGAGTTCGGCGTTGGCGGCCCGCAGGCGATCGCGCTGGGCCACAGGCAGGCTCTCCCCAGTAACATCCCCCGCCAACTGCGCCCGGTAGAGGGCATTTTCGGCCACCAGGGCGGCGCGGTTGCTGGTCAGCTGCACCAGGCCGGGGGCAATGTCCACCGGGGCAGTGGCATCTAAGGCGTCGGCGAGCTGCGATCGGTAGTAGGCGTTTTCTTCCAGCAGCTTGGTGCGAATCGTCTCCAGGGAGGTGAGCTGGGCCTGGGTGGTGTTGGGGTCAAAGCGCAGCAGCGGGTCGCCCGCCGCCACCGTCTGCCCTTCGGTTACCAGCACCTCCTGCACCACGCCGCCCACCGGAGCCTGCACCGGCTGCACCATGCCCTTGGGTTCCAGCTTGCCCTGGGCGGGAATGGCCTCCTCAAACTTGGCCAGGCAGGCCCAGGTCAGGGTGGCGGCGGTCACCCCCACCAGGCTCCAGATCACCGCCCGCGACCACCGGGGCGACTGGCGTAAAATCACCGGCTTGTCAAAGTCGGTGCGCTGCCGCGAGGGCTGGTTGGCCAGCACGGTATCGCCGTTGGAATTGGTGGGGGTCTGGTTGGGGGTGAAGCCGTTGATGCGAACCATGGTTGAGGGTGGATGGGTTAGGGGTGGTGACGGGGATGGAGAAGGTGGGGAGAGGTGTTGTTGGGGTTTAGGGGGAAAGGGGTTGGCCCATAGCCAAAAACTCAAAACTTAGAATTTTCCCTACAACCCGCTCGACTGCTGCTGAAACAGGGTGTAGTAACGCCCCTGCAGTTCCATCAGCTCGGCATGGGTGCCCAACTCTACCGCTGAGCCCTGATCCATCACCAAAATCTGGTCGGCCTGCATGATGGTATTGAGCCGGTGGGTGATGAAAAACACCGTGCGGCCCTTGGCCCAGCCGTGCAGGTTGATCGACACCTGGTGCTCGGTGTCGTAGTCGAGGGCGCTGGTGGCTTCGTCCAAAATCAGCAGGCGCGGGTTTTGCAGGATGGTGCGGGCGATCGCAATCCGCTGCCGCTGCCCCCCCGAGAGGGTCGATCCGCGCTCGCCGACGCGGGTGTTATAGCCCAGGGGCAAATCCATAATGAAGTCGTGGCAGCAGGCAATCTTCGCCGCTTCGATAATCACGCTGGGCTCAGCATCGGGGTTGGTGAGCGAAATATTTTCCTGAATGGTGCCCTCAAACAGCAGGCTGTCCTGGGGCACAATACCGATCTGCCGCCGCAGAGAGTGCAGATCCACCTTGCTGATGTCGTAGTGGTCGATCAGAATGCGGCCCGACTCCACCTCATAGAGCCGGGGCAGCAGCTTCATCAGGGTGCTCTTGCCCGAGCCACTCTGGCCCACCACGCCAATGAATATGCCCGCCGGAAACTCCAGACTGACGTTGTTGAGCTGCAAAGGGCCAGAGGGGGCAAAGCGAAACGCCACATTCTCAAAAGTCACCTGGCCAGTGATCTCCGGCATCGGGATCTGGTTGGCCTCGTCGGCATCGGTCTCCTGGGGGTGGTCAATGATGTCTGACAACCGCTCCAGCGACAGCGCCGTCTCCTGAAAGTTTTGCCACAGCTGGGCCAGCCGCAAAATCGGCGCGGTCACATAGCCCGAAATAATCCGAAAGGCGATCAGCTGGCCCAGAGTGAGCTGGCCCTGGAGCACCAGGTAGGCCCCCACCCACAGCACCAGCAGCGCCGAGAGCTTGTTGAGAAAGTTGCTGGCGCTGCTGGCGGCGGTAGAGGTGAGCACCGTATTAAACCCGGCGCTGACGTACTCGGCGTAGCGCTCCTGCCACTTCCAGCGGGTGCGCAGCTCGATGTTTTGGGCCTTCACCGTTTGAATGCCCGACAGCGACTCGACCAGCAGCGACTGGGTCGCGGCGTTGCGCTCGGCCTTGATGCGCAGCTGCTTGCGCACGATCGGGGCGGCCAGCATGGTCACCAGCACAAACAGCGGAATCGTCGCCAGGGCCACCAGGGTGAGCAGCCAGCTGTAGATGAACATCACCACGATGTACACCACCGAAAACACCGCGTCGAGCACCACCGTCAGCGCCGTGCCGGTGAGAAACGAGCGAATATTCTCCAGCTCGTTGATGCGGCTGGAGAGTTCGCCCACCGGGCGCTTGTCGAAATAGCGCAGGGGTAGGCGAAACAGGTGATCGATGATCTCCGACCCCAGAGTCATGTCGATGCGGTTGGTGGTATCGACAAATAGGTAGGTGCGCAAACTGGTGAGCAGCGCCTCAAAGATCGCCACAATCACCAAAAAGACACCCAGCACCTGGAGGGTATCGACGCTGTTTTGCACGATCACCTTGTCGATGATGATCTGCACCATCAGCGGGTTGGCCAGGCCAAACAGCTGCACAAAGAACGAGGCGATAAACACCTCCAGCAGCACCCAGCGGTACTTTTGAATCGAAGGCCAAAACCATTGCAGGCCAAACTTTTGCTGGGGCGTTTCGCGGGTGGGTTCGAGCAGCAGCACCTCACCCCCCCCAGCGTCACCAGCGCCCCAGACCTCCGCAAAGCTCTCAGGGGTGCGGCGAATGACACCCACCTCGGGATCGCCCAAAATATAGGCTTTTTCTGAGGTTTCGTAGACCACCGCAAAGCTCTCGTGCCAGCGGATCAGGCAGGGAGTGTTGAGCCGCCCAAAGGCTCCAAGGGGCACCCGCACTAGCTGGGTTTTGAGGCCCATCATCTCGCTGATGGAGCCGCAGATGGGCAGAGAGAGCTGGCCCATACGCTCGTGCTGGCTGGCCAAGATGCGGCGAATCACATCTTTGCGGAAGGGCATGGAGAAATGCTGGCTGAGCATGTCAAAGCAGGCCAGAGCCCCATCGACTTCGCCCCGGCCTCGGGCAAAGGGGTAGCTGCGAGGAGGCCGCTCTGGGGTAGAGGTCGCCTGACTGCGCGGGGCCATATCCGCTGGGGTGGCGTAGGGAATGCCGTTGACATCGAGCACTTCGACGTCGCTGGGCTCAGTCTGGGGCTCAGAGGTGGGGGCCTCGGGCAGGGTGTCGGCGAGCACCGCTGGGGTCATGCCCAGCAGCCTTGCGCCTTGGGGGCTAAGCACTTCCACAGGCTGATCGAGGGGCAGGGTGGATCCGACTGGCAGGTTGAGCACGGTGCCGCCGCTGAGCACCCAGATCAGCTCCTGATCGAGATGGTCTAGGGTGCAGGGGCCACTGGGGAGGGTGACAATCGCCGATTCGGCACAGATGGTTTGGGCTTTGGCCTTGAGATCGCCCATGTCCAGGGCGTTGGCTTTGGCATGCTCGCTGACGAGATCAAAGGCCTCGATCGCATAGGGGCGATCGCGCACCGCTTGCCCAAACTCGGGGTATTCCTTCAGCAGATTCAAAAATGTGTAGGAGGGCAGCGTCAGGGCCAGCACCTCGGTGGAGGCAATCACCGTCTCGCAGGGCACCCCGCGAATCAGGCTGATCACCCCCAGCATTTCGCCCCGGTCAAACCGTTGTAGCGTGAGGGGCTGCTGGGTGCGCGGGTCGTAGCCCAGCAGTCGCGCCTGCCCTTCGAGCAGCACGATCACCTGCTGGGTCAAGGCCTCTCGCCGCAGCAGGGGCTGGCCCAGCCGATACCGCAGGGGCTGGGCCGTCTGCAACAGCTGCTGGAGGGCAGCGACGGGCAGCCGGTCAAAGGGGGGCAGGGTTTGAAAGGTCTGCTGAATTGAGATAGACGTTTGGGTCATGGGCCAGTTTGGGGGAAAGCCCGATCGCCCTCAGGGGACAACCGGAAAATGCACAGTGCCAACGTTAACTACAGGGCTCAAGCATGGCCTGGGGGCGATCGCCAGATGGACTAAATCAATTGAATGTAATTTACAGCGATGATCAGCTTGCCAAAGAAGGACTTCAGTAAGTCTTTGCATTAGCCAGGCGAGCATCTGCTGGTTCTTGCCATCAGCCCTGTATCTTTAGTCACTTGCCCATGCTAAGCCGTCTGGTGTAGCCCAAAAGATAACCCCAGGTTAACGTTGCCAATCCTCTTGCTAACTTCACAACAGTGGATAAAGCAATCTGCGCTGCTGCGCTGCTGTGCCACTTTTAGCCCCTGTCGCTTTTCAGAGGGGTTCTATATAAAGCGCTGGTAGCGTTTATACATTGTGATGTGCTCAATTGCTCACCCTTGCCATGCCTACGTCAATTCCTCAGTTTTCTATCCCCCGCTGGCTGCAGGCGAGTGCCCTCGGGTTGACCCTGGGCCTAGTGGCAGGCTGCGAAAACTACCCCGCCACCGGCAATACCGTCACCACCGGTACCTACGAAGCCACCGCCACCGTCACCCAAACCTGGCAGGCTGAGTACGCCCGCAGCTTCGATCGCCGCCAAAACATTCACCTCGAAACCTTTGGCTCCAACTCTTTGGTCACCCGCAACGGGGTGCGCCCCGAGGGGGCTGCCACCGGCCCCGACGACGACGGCCTCTACTGGCCGCCCCTGCCGCCCCGCCCCACCGCCGATGAGCTCGACGCCCGCAAACGCGAATCTATCGAGCAGCGCAGCGAACTGGCTCTGCAAAAGGATGTCAAATATGCCCTTACCTTTGACTACAACGGCCAGCGGCGCACCCTGCCCACCACCCGCACCGTCTACCGTGAGGCCTCCAGCGCCTTTGCCGAGCAGCAGGCTCTAGAGATCACCTTTGGCCCTGGGGAGCAGAGCGTGGGGGCGGCACGGCGAATTGCGAGTTTTGATCGATAGAGGCGCAGCATGCTGCGCCCGGACGGGGCTGCTGATTATGATGCCAAATCCTGTTTGTGTGCCCCCGATTCCCAGCGGTGCATTGCGGCTAATCAGAGCGATCGGGGCATTCCCGATGAGGGTATAGCCGCGTAGGCGGAGCCGCGCCCAAGGCGCTATGCACCCTACAGCACCGTAGGGTGGGCAATGCCCACCCTGGAATCTGGCTTGAGAGAAACAACTCAGCTACTCAGCCCAGTAGGCAACGCTCAATAGGTCATCCACCGACTGGCTCAGGAGACAGCGATCGGGAAAGATGACTGACGCCACATCCTCTAACCAAAGAACCAAATCCTGGTCGTAAAGCAATACCCGTTGCGGAGTCTGAGTCATCGGTCAACGCCTCAAAAATTGACCATCACCATGGCCCCTTAAACCCCAGCGCCCCGAAAAATACGCGCCGCCTGGTCAGGTCTGAGGCGGTTGGCCCCTGGCCAGTGGGGCTGTACTGGCTCAGAAAAATCGGGACGAGCAACGGAGGGAGCCCCGGCACCGGGCTTCACCGTATCGTCAAACTGAAGCGACAGCCCGCCGGGTTTGAGCGTTTTGGCATCTTCGAGGTCGGCGTAGATTTTGCTGTGGGGCGGTACAAAGGCCTTAGTTTCCTCATCGTAGGCGAGGAGCTGGGCGGTTTCGAGCTGGTAGATCCAGCCGTGGATGGCCAGGGTGCCTGCGTGCAGCTTCGATCGCACTGAGGGATAGGTTTGTAGATTATCGATCTGGGTGAGCACGTTTTGGGCCACCAGCATATCGAGCTTTTCTTTCTTGGGCAGGGTACCGTAGTGGTCTTCTACCAGCTTGCGGGTGGCCTCGGTGTGGCGCAGCCAGTGATAGACCAGGGGCATTTTTTCTTCGAGTTCGCCGATCTGCAATAGCCCCTTCATTGCCCCGCACTGGGTGTGGCCGCAGACAATCACCTGGCGAATGTCAAGCGCCTCCATGGCGTACTCGATGGTGGCCCCTTCGCCACCGTTGGTAGCCTCGTAGGGAGGAATAATGTTGCCCGCGTTGCGAATGATGAACAGGTCGCCAATCTCGGCCTGGGTAATGATCGTGGGGTCTACCCGCGAGTCAGAGCAACCGATAAATAGCACCCTGGGGTACTGTCCCTTGGCCAGTTTGCGAATGAGCTCCTGGTGCTCAGGAATGTATTCTTCCTGAAACTCGCGCAGACCCTGCAGCAGCTTTTCCATAGACCAGACCAAAGGTGTTTAAAACTGGGCTAGACCCGTGCCTACCCCGCACTTATTGTTATCCCATATCTAAGGCACGGGCACCGCAAAGATTTACTTATCTGCGCCATCACCGCTGCTTCTGACGGTCTGAAGAAATCTTACGGCGGTCTCAAAACTGGCCTTGTAAAGGCGATCGCAGCAGGCATTCGGCGTAATAATGGGCGTGACCCTTACCCCCAGCGACTATGCGGAACCCTTTTTGGCGGCTAAAGTCGCTGCCCTGGGCAATTTTGCTTCAGGTGGCCCTGGTGACGGTGGCGATCGCCACCGCTGCTGACATTCTGCTGGCCCAGGGGCTAGCTCTACTGCTGGCCAACGTAGGACAAGGCCTGCTGCCCCTCATGCAGCTGCTGTTTATGGTGCTACCTATTGCAGCCGGGTTTGGCGTTGGTGCCTTGGCTTTGACCATTTTAGAGCGGTGGTTTACCAGTATATACATTGACACTGGCGTGCTGTGGGCGCTGGTGCCCTGCATTGCCCTGGTGCTGTTTGCCAAGGGGTTTTTACCCATTCCGGCAGCTCTGGCAACCATGTCTTACCCGGTGATCGTGGGAGTACTGCTGGGCATTTTTGTGGTGGGTAAACGCCACTGGCGACGCTGGTAGCAGCACAATCTACCGGGGCAGGCTAAGGGGGCATTACGACAGACGCGCATATTTATAAAGTTGCAGAACTGGTATGAAAACGATTCTAAACAGCCTTTTAGTCGGCAGCTTGCTCAGCCTGGGGCTTCCGGCCCTGGCCGACAACCCCCGCCTTGAGATCGACTACGACACCCCTGGGCTCGACAATGCGGCCATTGAGCAGGGGCCAATTCGCGTGGTGGCGAGCTACACCCCCATCGACTACCAGGCCGACGAAGTTGGCAACAATCTCCAATACCAGCTCTTTTATAACGGCGAGCTCAAGCTCTCGGTGGAAGACACCGCCGCCATGTTTGCAGGCATTGATCTGATCGACCTCGACCAGAACGGCACCCCCGAGGTGGTGGTGCAAACTTTTACCGGCGGTGCCCACTGCTGCATGGCCTACACCACCTATGCCTGGCAAGACGACCAGTTCACTCCCATCTACTTCACCTACCTCGACGGCGGCGGTGGCGAATTTAAGGACCTCAACGGCGACGGGCGCATGGAGTTTGTCACCCTCGACAATGCCTTTTTCTACAGCTTTAGCTCCTACGCTGGGTCGTACCCGCCCACGGTGGTGCTCACCTACGACAATGGCGAGTACCGCGATGCCACCCCCGAGTTCACCAACTATCTCGAAGACACAGCTGCCGGAATGCGCTTCACCGTAGAAGACCCAGAGTTTGCCGATCGCGGCGACAAAAACGGTGTGTTAGCGGGCTATGTAGCCCAAAATATTCGCCTGGGGCGCTATCGCGAAGCCTGGCAGTTTATGCTGGCCCACTACGATCGCAATGACTTCTGGGGTACAGAAACCTATAACGAGGAGGGCGAACTGGTGCAGGAATATCCTGACTTTCCTTCGGCTCTCTATGCCTTTTTGAAAGAGTTGGGCTATCTGGATGCCAACGGCAGACCCCAGCCCACGGTCGATCGCTCTCCAGTGGTGGACGATCGCGAGAGTTTCTAGGTGTTCATTGGGCCAACGCTCCAACTCTCTAGAGAGAATCTCCAGTCGAGGAAAGCCCTGGCATTGGCCAACAGAATTGCCGAGAGCGCAAAAAAGGGTAGGTCGCTATGACCTACCCTTTCCATTATTTGGCTCTGATCGAGCTGGCTAAACTAGCCTAGAAGCCGGTGCGACGGTAGTTGCCGCCGTTGCCGCCGCCAGCGCCCGCACTGCTGCGAGCATCGTCGCGGGGGCGGGCTTTGTTGACCCGCAGTTCGCGGCCCATCCACTCGGCCCCATCAAGAGCTTCGATGATGCTGTCTTCTTGGGCTTCTGCGGCCATATCGACAAAGGCAAAGCCGCGAGGACGACCGGTTTCGCGATCGGTGGGCAGGCTCACCCGCTTCACGTCGCCGTATTCTGCAAACACCCGCTCTAGATCGTCGCGGGTGACATCGTAGGACAGGTTACCAACATAGAGTGACATAAGCTTGTCTCCTTACTGTGCAAGTGCAGTGAGTCAACGGAGACGAAGCTGTATCGGAAATCAGAAATGAAATGAAACAAGCGAAATCTACCGAAAACTAACCTCCAATATTTTAACACCGCAATTTGCCGGTCGAAAGCTGTGCAGTTGTGTTCTCATGGTTCGGCGGGGATCACGATTTACTGGTCAAATTGATCCAGCACTCAGAATGGCTATCCGCCAATTCATCAGGGTTTTGGCTATTTGCAGGTCGCGATCGCGCCGCCCGCCCAGCCCAATAGATTGGGTGGTGACCTCGAAGAGGTAGTCGGCGATTGTCTCGATCTCTGCACCCTCCTTCAGCAGGCTAAACACCTGAGGCAGGTAGGCATCGTACTCATCTCGCGCCCCCGGAATACCCGCCACCCCAATGGGGTCCCACAGGTAGTGCAGCACCTCGTCAGTCCTGCGATAAAGCTCTTCCTCGGGAGAGGATAGGCTTCTATCCATTAATTTCTACCAACGTTTCGCCGGATGCTAAAAGTTCTAGTGCTCTCGGCAACATCGTGCCTAAAATCTCACGCAGCCGCAGGTTGGAGGTATTGCCACAGGTCAGCCATATGATTTGGGGCGGTGGGCCAAGGCGCTCAACCAGATCAACAAAGTCACTGTCTTTGGTTACGACGATGGCTTGCTGTGATCTCGCTGCCTCAAAGATTTCGAGATCTTCTGCATCCCTGAGGCCGAGGTCTCGTAGGGCGATCGCTTCAAGGCCAAGGGTACTCGTAATCCAGGTTGCGATCGCAGGTGATAGCTGAGCATCTACCCAGATGGTCATGCTACCAATACCGGATGGTTGAGCTTCCGCGAAGCATACATCAGAGCAGCTTTGAGATCATCTGCTTCCAGGTCTGGCATCTCTTCTAATATCTCTTCCGCACTCAGACCCGATGCAAACAGATCAAGCACATCTGACACTCGGATTCGCATACCTCTAATGCAGGGACGACCACCACACTGCCTAGGGTTAACCGTAATTCTGGCAAGTAGTTCAGTCATTATGGTTAGGCTCTATGGTTTTTGCTGTATCCCTAAGTGGCAGTTTGAGCAGCCAGCATGGCGTTCGTGTGAGTAAACATGCGATCTAGCTCAGCAATTTCATCAGGTGTGAGTTGATCAGCCTTTTTCTTTTCTAAAAGGCTCTCCATTCGCAGCGAAAGAGACTCACTGAATTCGAACAGACTCCAATTGCCAACCTTTTCAAGCTGAATTTCATGAATTAAAGACGATGGTTTACTAAGCGCTTTAAACATGGCGACATCCCTCTAGCTAAATCTTCTGGAACCAGGCAGTATCGATGTCAACTGACTCTATCATTGTTATTTTTACCCCAAGCCCTAACTCTTTTAATCTTTGGACCAACTGCTCGCCATCTATTAAATCGATTGGCGGTGCCCCGTCTCTTGTTGCTTCTTTGATCGCGTCTCTAGTAAATGTCCCAGTTGTTATAAATAATCCTTTATCAGTTCTTCCCTGCATTGCTCCGCGAAAATCACGAATCTGACTTGCTGTGACTGATCCTTGATAACGCTTGCATTGAAAAAGGACGTGGAAGCTTAAAAAGCCATTAATACGAGCAATTCCAACTCCATCAATTCCCCCGTCCCCAGATTTCCCTGTAACTTGAACTTGAATAAAACCTGATTCACGTAATAGACGCTGGGCCAAACGCTCAAATGCTGATGGATCAAGAGATAGCAATGTCCTGTGAAGCTGTTGATGCCACGCAATCTCTTCAAAAGCTTCGAGAGGGTCAATAGCCTCTCCTGCGTCTGAACTCAAAGTTTCTGTCTTGTTTTTATCCGCTTCTCGAACTACTCTTACAATCTCTCTGGGATCTAGCGTATTAGGATTTATGCTTGTCTCAGCCAAAGACCAAACGCCACGTGCTGAGTTCTGTAAAAGGCCATATTTCTTTAGATAAGTCCGGCTCCATGCAAGGCGATATTCGACCTCATTCTGCGAGGTATTCCCGTGAGTGATTTCAAGAACCTTATCTGAGATATTAAGTAATTCAACTACTTTTTCATAGATTTCCTCGATTGTGCCAGAACCGCCTAAGGCCTGGAGGGCTTGAATCGTGGGCAGAAGCATTGAGTCGAAAGTTGGGACTGGCGAGGATGGTCGTTTCATGCCAAAACTAATTTAACAAAGGCAATTCTGTTGTTGATTGAGAGCTAGTTTAGGCATGTCCTCGTCGTAATAGCAGTGAATTAACGACCACCGCTACTGAGCTAAAAGCCATCATGCCGCCTGCGGCAGCGGGACTGAGGCTGACTCCGGCGGTGGGTAGCAGCACCCCTGCGGCCAGGGGGATTGCCACCAGGTTGTAGGCAAAAGCCCAGGCCAGGTTTTGGCGAATTTTATTGAACGTCGCGCGGCTGAGGGTGAGGGTGTCGAGCAGGGCCGAGAGTTGGTCGCCCATGAGAATCACATCGGCGGTTTCCATGGCGATGTCAGTGCCAGAGTGCAGGCTGATGCCCACATCGGCTTGGGCCAGGGCGGGGGCATCGTTGATGCCATCACCGACCAGGGCGACGGTGCGGCCACTGTCTTGGAGCTGGCAAATCGCGTCTACCTTACCCTGGGGGGAGACTTCGGCGGTGATCTGGTCGGGTGTGAGGTTGAGCTGGGATGCGATCGCACCCGCCACTTCCTTTCTATCGCCCGTCAGCACCCGCACCTGTAGCCCTTGGTCTTGCAGATCTTTGACCACGGCGGCGGCATCGGGGCGCAGTTGGTCTGCGATCGCCACCAAGCCCACCACCGCATCTCCCAGGGCCACGTACACCACCGTCTGCCCTGCTTGCGCCAGCGCCTTCGCCCGGTCTTGCACATCGGCATCGAGCACCAGTTCTCGCTGGGTCATCCACTGCTGGTTGCCCAGGGCGCAGGGCTGCACGGTGCCCTGCCAGGTGACTTGGGCGGCAACGCCGAGGCCGGGTTGGGTATCAAACTCATTGGCTTTCAGCAGGTCGAGGTCTCGCTCGGTCGCCGCCCGGTGAATCGCCTTGGCCAGGGGGTGCTGGGTGCCGCTTTCGACCGTGGCGGCGAGTTGCACAATGTCGGCCTCGCTCAGGTCATCCGTCAGGGAATGAACCTCGGTGACGGCGGGCTGGCCCAGGGTGAGGGTGCCCGTCTTGTCGAACACCACCGTGTCGAGGTGGGAAATGGTTTCGAGGCTGTCGCCGCCGCGCAGCAGCAGGCCGCGCTCGGCCCCCAGGCCCGAGCCGACGAGGATGGCGGTGGGGGTAGCGAGGCCCAGGGCGCAGGGGCAGGCGACGACCATGACGGCGATCGCCAGTTTCAGACTCACCAGCAGCGTTGAGGATGTCATCGTCATGGTGTGGCCCATGTGGGCCATGCCCAGGGCCGAGTCCATCACGCTAGGCCAGTGGGCCAGGCCAATAAAATACCAAAAGCAAAAGGTCAGCGCCGCCAGGCTCAGCACCCCGTAGGTGAAATAGCCTGAGATCACATCCGCCAGCCGCTGGATCGGGGCCTTGCGGCTCTGGGCTGTCTCCACCAGGCGAATCATTTGGGCCAGCACAGTGTTTTGGCCGGTGCCGGTGACTTGCAGGGCGATCGCACCGCTTTGATTAACAGTTCCTGCCGTCACAGAGCTACCGGGCTGCTTCAGTACCGGCATCGACTCTCCCGTCAGCATCGACTCATCCACGGTGCTCTGGCCCGAGACCAGGGTGCCGTCGGCGGGGATTTTTTCGCCGGGCAGCACCTGCACCCATTCCCCCACCTGCACACAGCGAGCGGGCACTTCCACCCCGGTTTGGGCCACCCCGGCGGTAGCGGGGTCAGAGATCAGTCGGGCCAGGTTGGGTTG
This sequence comes from Pseudanabaena sp. PCC 9330, assembly GCF_055795045.1. NCBI lineage: Bacteria > Bacillati > Cyanobacteriota > Cyanophyceae > Pseudanabaenales > Pseudanabaenaceae > Pseudanabaena > Pseudanabaena sp. PCC 9330. The sequence continues at coordinate 74,200 of NZ_JAYFES010000092.1, forward strand.
TAGGTCTATCAGCGATCGCAGCGCATCCGCCGCCCGATACCGCGCTCGCTGCTCTAGGGTGCGACCCAGCAAAATAAACGCCAGCAGCATCACCGGCTCGTCAAAAAAGCACTCCCAGCCCAGCCCAGGAAACACCAGCGCCACCACGCTGGCCAGGTAGGCGCTGCCGCTGCCCAGGGCCACCAGGGTATTCATGTTGGGCGCGCCTCGGCGAATGCCCGCCCAGCCGTCAGTCAAAATTTCTCGGGCTGGAAATGCCAGCGTCACCGTGGCCAAGATGGCGTGGAACCACAGGTCGCTGAGAACGGGAATCGTCAGCCAGCCAAAGTGGTGCAGATGGCCAATGGTGGAGAGAACAAGGAGGGCGATCGCCACCCCTAGCCGCTGCCCCTGCTGCTGTTGTTCTTCGCGCTTGGCCGCCACCCAGGCCGTCAGGTCGTCACCATCGCCGTCGCTGGTTCTTGGCGTCGCCGCAAAGCCCGCCTGGGCTACCTGCTCCGCTAGCTGATCCGCCGTCACTGCTCCGGTCTCGGTTTCGACCACCGCTACCTCGGTTACCAGGTTGACCGTGGCCGATCGCACCCCCGCCACCTGATTCAGCCGATTTTCTACAGCCCGCACGCACCCGGCGCACTTCATGCCGCTGACGTTGAGCACCACAGTGGTGTTGGTAGCCAATGGGGCAGAGGCAGCCTGGGGAGAAAGAACGGGCATAGCAAATACTCGTTAAGCAGCGATAAGCCTAGCCTACCAAGCCCATCGGAGATATAGCGCCCTCCACAGACCGACTTAACATCCCAGCCAGAACCCTGCCCAAATCTGTGCATCTATCCATAGATATAGAGATATGCCTCTGGGTAGATGCCCCTATCTCCATCTATAGGTACGTTTGTAACGTACTGTGACAGCCCCCTTTGGAGTTTGCAAAGCAGCCATCCCGCGCCCAGTGCCCGGAGCCACGAAACCAGGAGTAACGAACGATGAAATCTTCCCTAGTAATTCTTTATCATCGCGAACCCTACGACGAGGTCGTTGAAAACGGCAAAACCGTCTACCGCGAGAAAAAAAGCCCCAACGGCATTGTGCCGACCCTAAAGAGCTTTTTTGCCAATGCCGACAGCAGCACCTGGGTAGCCTGGAAGCAGGTCGCCGAAGACAAACAGGAAAGCTTCGATGACCGAGTCACCATGGAAGGCTGGAGCGATCGCGCCGTCATCCGCCGCATCCCCCTCACCGCCGAGCGGGTCAAAGATTTTTACTACATCACCGCCAAAGAGGCGATCTGGCCCATCCTCCACTCTTTTCCCGAGCACTTCACCTACGAAAGCTCTGACTGGGAAAACTTTCAGTACATCAATAAATTGTTTGCCGAAGCCGCCTGCGAAGAGGCTGCCGACGACGCCCTGATCTGGATTCACGACTACAACCTGTGGCTGACGCCCTTCTACATTCGGCAAAAAATGCCCAACGTGAAGATCGCCTTCTTCCACCACACCCCCTTCCCCGCCGCCGACGTGTTCAATATTCTGCACTGGCGCGAGGCGATCATCGACAGCCTGCTGTGCTGCGACCTCTGCGGCTTCCACATTCCCCGCTACGTTGAGAATTTTGTCTCCGCCGCCCGCAGCCTGCGCGACGTCAAGCTGGTCGAGCGCAAGCCCGTGCCCGAGGCCTTTACCCCCTTTGGCACCGCCCTGGCCGAGCCCGACATGACCACCAAGCTGGAATATAAAGGCCGTATTGTAAATGTGGATGCCTTCCCCGTGGGCACCAACCCCGGCTACATTCACGAGATGGTCAACAAGCCCTCCGTACAAAAGCGCATCACCGAGATTCGCAACGACCTGGGTGACAACAAGATCATTGTCTCGGCGGGCCGGGTTGACTACGTCAAAGGCGCGAAGGAAATGCTGCTTTGCTTTGAGCGCCTGCTGGAGCGCCGCCCCGAGCTGCGCGGCAAGGTCAATTTGATCATGACTGCGGTCAAAGCCGCCGCCGGTATGCGGGTCTACAAAACCGCCCAGAGCGAGATCGAGCAGCTGGTCGGCCAGATCAACGGCAAATACTCCACCCTCGGCTGGAACGCCATCACGCTCTTTACCGAGCCGATTCCCTTTGACGACCTGATGGCACTGTACAAAACCGCCGACATCGCCTGGATTCCACCCCTGCGCGACGGCCTCAACCTGGTGGCGAAAGAATACATCGCCGCCCACGGCGGCGAAAACGGCGTGCTGGTGCTCTCCGAATTCACCGGCTCGGCGGTGGAGCTGCCCGACGCCGTGCTCACCAACCCCTACTCCGACCAAAAAATGGACGAGTGCATCGACGTGGCCCTGGCCATGCCCCCCGAGGAGCAAAAGCGCCGCATGGCGAATATGCACAGAGCCATCACCCGCTACGACGTGCAGCAGTGGGCCAACCACATGTTCCGCGAGGCCAATGCGGTCGATATCGTGGAGCCTGAGGCAGAGAAGGAACTGGCGATCGCCTAGTCTGCCCCACCCCACCCAGTCGGGAATTTACTAAGCCTTCCCCTCCTTGGAGAGGATGTAAGTGCCCCCTTGGGTAGCAACTCGGCTAGACAATTCCTCATGATGAGCCCCCACTGCCCCCCTTAAAAGGGGGGCAGGCCCCCGTAGGGTGTCCCTTGCGCCCCAAACCGATACGCTAGGCTAAAGCCAGATTCCAGGGTTCTTGCTCAGATTTATCGTCAAATGGCCTAGCTGATTGCAGAACCCTAGGATCTGTGGCTGCGATCGCCCCTTTTCCGACAAAAACCCAACCATATCTCTCTGGCTCAGTCATGGGTGGAAGGTGGCCACACCCTACGATCATCCACCCCATCACCCACCTACCCCAACTCCCACACTCCAATCCCCAAGATTCATGCGTAACCTCCAAACCCTCACCACCCAACCCTTCGACCTGATCGTCATCGGCGGCGGCATCAACGGTGCGGCCACGGCACGAGATGCCGCCCTGCGCGGGTTACGGACAATCTTGCTAGAGAAGAACGACTTTGCCGGAGGCACCACCAGCTGGTCGAGCCGCCTGATTCACGGCGGGCTGCGGTATTTGGAATATTTTGAGTTCAACCTGGTGCGCGAGTCGCTCCACGAGCGCGAGGTGCTGCTGCGCACCGCCCCTCACCTGGCCAAGCCGATCCAAATGACGATTCCGATCTACCGCAGCGGGTCGCGCAGCTACCGCATCATTCAGGTGGGGCTGGTGCTCTACGATGTGCTCAGCTACGACAAGTCGCTACCCAACCACCGCATGCTATCGCGCAACAGCACCCGGCAGCTCTACCGCGCCATCGATGCCGACGAGCTAGCGGGGGCGGGGCAGTACTACGATGGCCAAGCCGAGCACGCCGAGCGCCTGTGCCTAGAAAATATTCTGGATGCTGACCAGGCGGGAGCTACGGTGCTCAACTATGCCCAGGTCGAAGACATTCACATGGGGGGCGATCGCATTACGGGCCTGACCTGCCGCGATCTGCTCAGCGACGCCACCTTTGAGGTCAAAACCCACGCCCAAACCCTGGTGGTCAATACCTCTGGTCCCTGGGTCGATGCGGTGTGCGGCCTCAGCGAGTCGCCCGTGAGCACAGGCCGCAAGATCGGCGGCACCAAGGGCAGCCACATTATTGTCGACCCCTTTCCCGGTGCGCCCGACTCGGCGTTTTATGTCGAGGCCAAGTCCGACGGGCGGCCCTTTTTCATCATTCCCTGGCTGGGCCAGTACCTGATTGGCACCACCGACGAGCGCTACGAAGGGCCGTTGGACAATATTAAGGCCGACGACAGCGAGATTGATTATCTGCTCAAAGAGACCAATGCGGTGCTGCCCGCCGCCCGCCTCAGCCGTGAGGATGTGCGCTTTACCTACGCCGGAGTGCGCCCCCTGCCCTACGCCGAGGGCAAAAAGGCGGCCAGCATTACCCGCGCCCACATTCTCCACGACCACAGCAAAGAGGGGGCCACCAACCTGATTTCGCTGATTGGCGGCAAGCTCACCACCCACCGCCAGGTGGGCGAAGAGTTTGTCAATGCGGCCTTTCGCAAGCGCGGTGAGGCGGTGCCAGTCTGCCCGACCCACACTCGGCCCCTGCCCGGTGCGATTTTGATGGATGATGCCAGGGTGGCCCAGTGGTGCGATCGCTACACCCCCCAGATCTCGCCCCAAACCGTCGAACACCTGCTGGGCCTCTACGGGGCTCGTACCGCCGATGTGCTGGCCCTGGTAGACGAGTCGCCAGAGCTGGCCCAGCCCATTGTCGCCGGGCTCCACGACATTCAGGCCCAGATTGTGTTTGCCGTGCGTGATGAGATGGCCCACACCTTTGTAGACATTCTGCGCCGCCGCACCACCGTCGCCATGCACCACAACTACGGCTTTGATGCCCTGCCGGTGGTGGCCCAGGTGCTGCGCGAGCACTGCGGCTGGAGCGAGGAACGATGCGATCGCAACATCCGCGCCTACCACCAGTTTATGGCCGACAACTGCATCCCCAACTACGCCCTGACCCAAGAGAGTGTCTCGCTGCAAACGGCCTAGATCTCTATCCCCTCCTGGGAGGGGCAGGGGTGGGTCAATCTAAACCGTGGACCCACCCCGCCCTTCGGGCACCCCCCCAGGAGGGGAGGATAGTCTCCCCATCTCCCCACCCCACCATCCCCCTACCCCACCATGCTCGCCACCCCACCCCTCACCGAAATCTTCGAGACCTACAAACATCGCCAGATCACCCTCACTATCCTCGGCTCTGGGGCCTGGGGTAGCGCCCTGGCCTACATTGCCAACAGCAACGGCCACACCGTGCGGATGTGGTCGCGCAGCGGCGATCTTTCCCTGGAAGACGCCGTTGCTGGGGCGGAGGTAATCATGTCGGCGATTTCGATGAAAGGGGTGCCAGATCTGGTGCAGCGGCTCAAGGGGTTGAATATTCCTGAGACGACAATATTTGTGACCGCCACAAAGGGTCTGGATCCTGAAACCACCCTGACCCCATCAGTGATTTTTCAGCGGGCGTTTCCGCACCATGCGGTGGCGGTGCTTTCTGGCCCTAACCTGTCTAAAGAGATCGAGGTGGGGCTGCCCGCCGCCACGGTGATCGCCTGCGAAAACGAGACCGCCGCTGAGGCGGTGCAGCACGTGTTTGCCGGAGAAAACTTTCGCACCTACCGCAGCACCGACCCCCTAGGGGCCGAGCTAGGCGGCACATTAAAGAACGTGATTGCGATCGCCGTTGGGGTCTGCGAAGGGCTAAAGCTGGGCTCAAACGCGCGATCGGCCCTGATCACCCGCGCCCTGCCCGAGGTGATGCGCATTGGCACCCACCTCGGCGGCCAGCCCGAAACCTTTTTGGGACTCTCGGGCCTGGGCGACATGCTCGCCACCTGCACCAGCGTGCTCAGCCGCAACTATCGGGTTGGCTATGGGTTAGCCGAGGGCAAATCCTTAGAGCAAATTCTAGAAGAACTGGGCAGCACCGCCGAGGGGGTCAACACCGCCTACGTGCTCCACGACATTGCCCAGCGAGAAGGCATTTCGGTGCCGATCTCCCAGCAGGTTTATCTGTTGCTCAAGGGCGACATCTCCGCTGAAGAAGCCGTTGCCGCCCTCATGGAGCGCAAGCTTAAGGCCGAAGACTATCAGGAAGTCTTACAAGGTGAGTGAGGGCGATCGCAGCCATCGCTCACTGCCTCTGCCGGAGCGTTTTTAGGAGATGCCTGGGCCGGGCAAAGACGACATCTTCGTACTGATCTGGGTGGCGAGTAAATATGTAATGCTCATACTCGTACCAATGCCGCTCGCCCTTTTCTTGATTGCACTGATAGCAGATCACCCACAGGTTTCTAAAGTCGAGCGACAGCCAGGGATATTGAGCTCGGGGTAATTTGTGGTCAATGCTTCTGCCATTGTCGCGGCTAAACTCAACGCCGCAAATCGGGCAGTGGCGATCGGAATTGTTGCGCACCCAGGTGCGGCTTTCTTCGGTTGTGCCGCATTCACTGTCGCCGTTGATGTAGCGCCAGTGGTCAAAGCGGCGATAGTTGTCAAAATCTTGCTGGGTCAGTTTGTGGTACCGACGGTTGCCGACCCGGTTGGCCAGCGCAAACAGGTCTTTGAGGGTTTTATCAGTCTCAGGAGCCATAGCACCAACTACTCACTGCCTATCGTTTTCGAGATTTCGCTGGCTTTCGCTTAGATCTGGGTCGTGGCGACCTGCTATAGTCCACCATCTCAGGTTCTGAATCGGGAAAATGCTGATCGATCTGTTCAGAAATGGCGCTTACCTCAGCTTGAAAGGTTTTTTCAAAGGCGGCTATTTCCTCAGGAGTTTGATATTTTTTGCCGATCTGATCAGCCCTTAAAAAGAGGTCTTCCAAGGTGGGCTCGTCTGAGTCAGAGGACGCCAGAATGTCATTGATTTTTTGATAGAGCTCAATGACGTTATCCCAGCCGACGTTGCGGTAGCCGTTGGTCTTGAGCCAGGTTTGATCGGCCTTGGGGAGTTTCTGTTTGCGATCGCTGTTAGAGCGCTGCACCTCGCGATAGGTCATGCCGCTAAACAGACGTTGCTTACGTTTTTGGCTTGCCATAGCGATCGCCCTCTACCCTAGTGTCCAGCGAAATAGGCGAATGACAGCCTTGCGCAGCTCGCTGTCTTCGTACTGCAACAGCATTTTGGTATCGCGGGCCAGCCGCAGCCGAATTTGATCGACAATATTTTTGAGTTCTTTATTGTCGCGCTTGAGCTGATCGTTAGCCTCAACGAGCCCATCGTTTTGGGTGGTGAGCGTCTGCACCTTTGAGCTGAGCTTTTGGTTTTGGGCCGCCAGTTGCGTCACTTGAGCCTCTAGGGCCTGTTGCTCGTCAGATAGCAATCCCTTACGACTTTTCAGGGTTTCGTTTTCTTTCTCCAGAGCAGCAATTGACGTTTCTATCTGCTGATACTCTGCCTGTAGTCGCGCCAGCTTCTTTTCTGCCTGACTACGACGTTGGCCGTAGTACCGATTGTTCTGGGAGAGTTCATTATTTTTCTCAACAAAAGACTCCACTAGTTTCTCGGCACTGGCGTAGTTGCTGAGCAGCATTAACAGGTTTTCGCAATCCTCTAAACTCAGCGACTGGCTGAGATTTTTATTGATGCCGTATTTCTCTTTGAGAACGGTCTGGAGCTGGTTCTTTGAGGTCACCTGGCTTGTCCTTTCGCAAGTCCTAGGGTTTAGTCTACCCAGCAGGGGCCGGGCTACTCCAGAATTGCTCAAGGGTCAGACATAATTTCACAGAGTCTGCTCCGGCAGCGTTGGCTCCGCCACCCTGACTTGCTCAGGCGGTTCTCCTTATACAACAGTGTCAAGCTCAGGCCTAACGATAGGGGTGATATCGAGATGAGGGCGTCATCCACTGCGCCTAGTTTCGTTGTTATAGACACGATTCTTGCAAACAAGTTAGAGTGGTGCTGAGAGCCGGTTATATTGGGTTCTGCTGTCGCGCCACCCAACCTACGCAGTAGCAAGTATTTCACCGGTTTAGTCAGCCAATCAGGGCAGGTTGAGGCCGTATAAATGCGGTTTTATACTAATCGTCCATGCTGCTTGCGCGGCACCCCTAAGGGCAAAATCTATTTTCAGGGCAAATCCTTTTTGGCTAACTCCCGATTCAGCAGGGCAAATAACCGTTTGCCCCTACGGTTTGGCCTTTTAGGAATCGCGGTCATGGGACTCGGATTTGGTATGACCGCTGCTCCCTGAACCAGGAAATACGCCCGTCCGATAGTTACAAAATTTTACAGGCCGACCGCCTCCAGCAGCGGCAGCATAGCTTCCCACGTTAACCCTCGGTGCAAAAAATTAGGTTTTGTAGGGTTGTAGGGGCCGAGCAGTATATCGATCGCTAGAATTTCAGCCCCTGCGGGTATCACCGGCACCTCTGGGTCGGCAGCGGTGGGGTGCATGAGTGAACTAGAGAAACCGCGAAAGATCAGCACTTCGTCGGCTTCTTCTGCCAGCAGTGTATATACTACCAGCACCTCCTGAGGACAGCGCAGGCTGTACTGTTCTAACCGCAAACCAGGGGCCATTGCTTCAAACCCCTAGTTAATCGCCTGTCGCCCCTGTTTGCCCAGGCGCACAAACACAAACCAGGCCAAAGACGCTAAGTAAATCACCAGGCCTAATATGCCAAAAAAGCCTAGAAACCCTGGGGTATAGCCGCTATGGAAATAGTCTTTATAGAGCAGTGGAGGCTCTAGCCAGACCTGGCAATCAGCCGCCCCAAATCGCGCGCCTGAAAATGCACAGGGCAAAAAGCCCAGCAAAATTGCGCCGCCGATAATGTTGTACAGAGTCACCGCCCAGCGCCAGGCCCCAAAGATGAGCTTTAGCGGCGAGTCGGGCTGTTCGCGAATTTCTTCGTTTAGGTCTACCCAAAACCATAGGGAGATGGGAATCAGCACCCGCGCCATCAGCCCGGTCAAAAAGCTGATCTGAAAGCCGCCAATCATCAGATAGACGGTGATCATCAGCAGGCTGGCCACCTTCCAATAGATAGTTAGCAGGCGCTGAATCGCCTCATTTTTTTGCACAAAGGCCCAGATCAGCAACACCAGGGGTAAAAATACGGTGAAGAGGACGGCCAGCCGATAGTCTGTCCAGACTAGGGCGCGCAGCAGCGAAGGTTCCAGCATAGGGGCGAGATGGCAATAGACCAGGGTAAATCAGCCTATAGCGTAACATCTGCCCGTCTGCTCCAACGAACCCTACCCCTTAGCAACTGCTCCCAGCATCTGACTTGTGAGGGGCTAAATGTCTGTGCTAGATTTTGAGCTAGTTACGATGCCTAATTCAGTTTTTGCCATAGGCAGACTGAAGCGGAGGAACCAACTTTTGGGGCTTATCTCAGGGCGAATCGCATCGCCAGAGAAGGGGATCTCTCACCCCTCGCCCGTCAGCTAACTCCGTCGGCCTTGGGAGAGAACGTACGGTCAGCTTTTTTTAGCTCTACCTGTAGTTCTCCTACAACGGTTCATCCCCTCGGTGAAAGTCTTTCATCGAAGGGGTTTTGTATAGCACCACAAAATCAGGAGACAGACTATGGAAACTTGGTCTGAGATCACCGCGTCGGTGGTCTTCTTTGGGGTATTGGCCCTGATCGCTACCGAGCGCATGCACCTGACCGTTGCCGCCTTTCTGGGCGCAATGCTGCTAGTGTTTTTTCACGTGCTAACGCTAGATCAGGCGATCGCCTACATTGGCAAAAGCTACCCCACCCTGGCTCTGTTCTTTGGGGTGATGGTGATGGTGCGGGCCTTTGAGCCCACTAAAATTTTTGAGTACTTGGCCACCCAGATGGTGATCATGGCTCGTGGCGAAGGCAAGCGCCTGCTGCTGGGCATTGTGGCCATTACCACCCCCGTCTGCGCCATGTTGCCCAACGCCACCACAGTCATGCTGCTAGCCCCGCTGATTCCGCCCATGGCGGCGGAGCTAAACATCAACTTTGTGCCGCTGCTGATTCTCATGGTGTTTGTGGCCAACAGCGCCGGTCTGCTGACCATTGTGGGCGACCCGGCTACCTTTATCGTCGGCAGCTCGATCAACATGAGCTTTTTAGACTACCTGCTGAAGCTCAGCCTGGGCGGGGTCATTGCCGTAGCCACCATTGTCGTCATGCTGCCGATTCTCTTCCCTAACACCTGGAATAAAAAGCTGGCCGACCTCGACCACCTGCCCCACCCGGTGGTCAACCATCCCCGCATGCTGGCCCTGGGCGGGCTGATTGTGGCTCTGGTGCTGGGGCTGTTTGTGGTGGGCGATAGCCTGCCGGTGCCGGTTTCGCCAGCGGCGATCGCCCTACTGGGGGCCGCCCTCTGCCTGCTGCTCACCCACCACAGCGGCATCGACACGGTGCAAAACATTCTGCGCGATGTCGACTGGAGCACCCTGGTGTTCTTTATGAGTGTGTTTGTGCTGATCGGCGGCCTGCAAGAAACCGGGGTGATCAGCTCTGCCTCCGGTCTGCTGGGGGCGGTGATTGGCACAAACATTGCCCTGGGGTCAATGCTGCTGCTGTTTGTCACCGGCATTCTCTCCAGCCTGATTCCCAACATTCCCCTGGTGGTGGCCATGGTGCCCTTGCTGAAGGAATACCTGGTAAACGTCAATTTGGCCGGGCCAGAGCTGCTGTCACCCGACTTTGCCGGGCAGATTCCGCCCGAGATCTTGCCGCTGTTTGCGGCCATGATGTTTGGGGCCACCCTAGGGGGCAACGGCACGCTGGTCGGTGCGTCGTCGAACATTGTGGCGGCGGGCATTGCCGAGCAGCACGGCAAGCCGATTTCGTTTCGACTGTTTTTGAAATATGGTCTGCCGATCATGGCATTGCAGCTAATTACCATCAGCGCCTACGTGGCGATCCGGTTTTTGCTGTAGATAACTAACCCACCCCTAGCCCCTCGGGAGGGGCTAGGGGTGGGTTAGTCTTGGGCCCACAGTTACAGGGCCGCAATGCACTCAATTTCTACAGCCACATCTTTGGGCAGCCGCGACACCTCGACACAGGCCCGCGCCGGGGCGTTGTCGCCGCCGAAGTACTTGGCATAGACCTCATTGACTGTGCCAAAGTCGTTCATATCTTTGAGAAAGACCGAGGTTTTGACCACGTTGTCGAGGTTAGCCCCAGCGGCAGTGAGAATCGCCTTGAGGTTGGCAATCACCTGCTCGGTTTGCGCCACCACGTCGCCTTCGCCTACCAGTGCCCCCGTGCTGGGGTCGAGGGCGATTTGGCCAGAGACAAAGAGCATCTGCCCGGTGACGACCACAGCCTGGTTGTAGGGGCCAACGGGGGCAGGGGCAGCGGGGGTGTTGATAATGGTGCGTTGCATGGGGGGTGGATGGGTGATGGGGTAGGGGAGATGGGAGAGTTTTAAGTTCTTAGTTTTGAGTTGGAGCGATCAATTCAAAACTCAACATTTAGAACTTATACCAAATCCGAGTCCCATAACCCCGATGCCAAAAAGGCCAAACCGCAGGGGCAAACAGTTGTTTGCCCTGCTGAATCGGGGGTAGCCAAGGAGGATTTGGTATGAGCCTCAAATATCGGCACCGAATCGGGGGCGCTGGCCGTAGAAGCGGTACTGCCAATAATCGCGCAAAATGCGATCGTGATCAAAGCAGAGATTCTCTGGCGTCTCCCAGGGGTTGATGATGGCGGCGGTTTTGGCGTCGTCGCCAGCGACGGGGTCGGCGGTAGCGGTGGCCAGAAACACAATGCTGATGGTGTGTTTGCGCGGGTCGCGGGTAGGGTCGGAGTAGGTGGCGAGCTGCTCGACTAGGGTAATGGTGAGGCCGGTTTCCTCAAGGGCTTCGCGGCGGGCGGCGGTTTCGACGCTTTCGCCGTAGTCGACAAAGCCACCGGGTAGCGCCCAGCCCAAAGGCTCATGGTGACGCTCGATTAGCACGATGGGGCGGTGGGGGTGGTGCAGCAGCTCGATGATAATGTCGACAGTGGGGGCGGGGTTGCGATAGGTGGTCATAGGGGCGTGGCGTTACGGCAATCTTTTATAAACCCTGCTAGACCAAAATAACTCTTTGGGTAGCCGCTGCCGCCCATAGGCCGTGTTAAAGTCGACTGAAATTTGCATCGAGCCTAACTATGCCTTTCCCCAGAGCCAGCGGCATTCTGCTGCATCCGACATCACTGCCCAGTCGATTTGGCATTGGTGACCTGGGGGCCGAAGCCTACCAGTTTGTCGATTTTTTGGCCGAGACTAAACAGCAGCTGTGGCAGGTGCTGCCCCTGGGGCCAACAGGGCACGGCAATTCGCCTTATTTATCCTACTCGTCGATGGCGGGCAATCCACTGTTGATCAGTTTGGAGGTGCTGTGCGATCGCTCTCTGCTCTACCCCGACGAGCTGCACGATCTAGAAAACCTCTCCGTGCACCAGGTGGCCTTTGACGAGGTGATTCCGATCAAGATGCGGCTGCTAGAGCGGGCAGCCAGCCGGTTTCACGAGACGGCTTCTGACGAAGACAAAGTGGCCCTGGCCCAGTTCAGCGAAGACTGCCACTTTTGGGTCGATGAGTTTGCCTTCTTTATGGCGCTAAAAAATGCCCACGGCGGCGCGGGCTGGACCCAGTGGCCCGAGCCCCTGGCCCGACGTGAGCCCGAGGCCATGGCCGAGTGGCGCGAAAAGCTGACCAGCGATATTTTTTGCCACAAGTTTTTGCAGTTTGAGTTTCACCGTCAGTGGCAGGCGCTGCGGCAGTATGCTCGCGATCGCAAAATTCAGATCATCGGCGACATTCCTATATACGTCGCCCACGACAGCGTGGATGTGTGGGCCTTTCCCCACAACTTTATGCTCGATCAAGAAACCCTGGCCCCAGCCCTGATGGCCGGGGTGCCGCCCGATTACTTTAGCGAGACCGGGCAGCTGTGGGGCAACCCCACCTACAACTGGGATGAGCTGCAAGCCCGCGACTTCCACTGGTGGATTCAGCGGATCAACGCGCTGCTCGACTACGTAGACATCATTCGGGTTGACCACTTTAGAGGGTTACAGGCCTACTGGGGCGTGCCTGCTGGCGAAACCACCGCCATGAACGGTGAATGGATCGAGGCTCCTGGGGCCGAGCTGTTTGAGACCGTGCGCCAAAAGCTTGGCACCCTGCCGATTATGGCCGAAGACCTGGGGGTGATTACCCCCGAAGTGGAAGCCCTGCGAGACCAGTTTGAGTTTCCCGGCATGAAGATTCTGCACTTTGCCTTTGGCGGCGGCAGCGATAACCCCTACATGCCCTGCAACTACGTTCAAAACAGCGTGGTCTACACCGGCACCCACGACAACGACACTACCGTGGGCTGGTTTGACAAAATACCCGACTATGAGCGCGATCGCTTCGAGCAGTACGTCGGCTGCCTCAGCCCCGAAGGCGTACATTGGACGTTGATTCGTCTGGCGCTGCTGTCGGTGTCAAATCAGGCGATTATTCCGCTGCAAGATGTGCTGGGCTACGGCAGCGACTGCCGCATGAACACCCCCGGCCTGTCAGACGGCAACTGGGGCTGGCGCTACCAGGCTGAGACCCTAACTCAGGAGGTGCGCGATCGCCTGCGCACCCTCACCGAGTTATCGAACCGTGCCCCCTGGCCACCGGTCGAAGAGTCAGAAAACTAGAGGGAGAGGAAAAATTGTGAGTTTTGAGTTTTGAGTTTTCGATTGAATATTTGCACTCAACATTCAAAACTTAAGACTCAAAACTGTCCTCCTAACGGCTCAGCGCTAGCGTCGGCATCCCCCGCATAAGAATGTCGGTGACCGAAATGACGCCCAGCAGTTGACCGGCTTGCACCACTGGAGCCCGCTGCACACCTGTGTCTGAGAGCACTTGAGAAGCTTCTTGCACGGTCAGGTTAGGATCTAGCGCAATGCAGGGCTGCCGCATGATGTCTTGTACCAGCACCTTGGCGGGGTCATGCCCCCGAGCGACCACAGTGTAGACAATGTCGCGCTCGGTCACCATACCAAAGGGCATGTCTTGAGCGCGGTGCTCGACTAGCAGAGCGCGAATTTGACGCCTCTGCATGAGCTCAATGGCATCGGCCACAGTGGCCCCGCTCGAAATGGTTGTGACGTTAGGGGTCATGATGTCGGCAACGGTCAGCATACAACTCTCCAGGAAGCAGTAAAGGGGTAGAGATGGCGCACAAATAGAGAAGGACTAGGGCTAGCCCTAGGGATAGCCGCACTCTCAAGCTATGTCAGGCTGAAAGAGGCATCCAGCTAGGTCAGGTCTATCAGCACTGCCAGGGCCATGATCAAACGATCAGCCGATTCCTCTATGGTGTCCATGGTGCCCACTGCAATGGGAACTCCCCAGGTTTTCTGTATCTATTCTTTAGATCTCAGCGTTATTAGGCCAATGCTGGCAAAAAATACCAAAGAATTTTGTTACATCATTGTTTGAGGCTAGCGAGGCAATCGCCGCCGCCGCTGAAACCGTTGTCGCAGATAGGTAAGCAGTCCCCCAGTAATCGGCACCAGGGGCATGAGGGCGAGCCAGAGCGCTGAGGGAGGAGGAGGAGGGGCGGCCACCACCAGCGGGGTCAAGAGCAACATATCAGCCCGGAGCAGCGGTGCAGGTAGAGGCATCACCACTGCCAGGGAAGCAATGGCCTGCCAGGTCTCCGCTCCGGCTACACCGTCGATGGTCAGCCCCTGCTGTCGCTGAAGCGATCGCACCGCCTCGGCGGTCTCCGCCCCATAAATACCGTCCACTTCTCCCAGGTAAAACTTCCGCTGGGCCAGCTCTCGCTGGAGCTGTTTGACAGAGGGGCCGCGATCGCCGGGTTGGAGCAGCGGCTGGGCAACGGCCTCCACTGGTGACAACAGCTCAGGCTGGGCAAAGCTCGGCAGAGCAGCTAACGTCAGGATGAGAAAGGGCAGCAGGGCGACCAATCCTGTCAAGATCCAGGTTCTCAGTCGGTGTGCGTTTCTGAGAGGCCGCAGGCTTGCGCGAATTGCCCCCGCCTCCAGCCATCGGCAGTAGCCCATCGGTCGCCTGCTGGGGCTAATCATGGTTATAACTCCCCTGAAAAGGCCCAGAGCCATAGCGGCAAGGTCAATAGCAACAGCGCTGAGCTCAGACCCACGCAGGTCACCGATAGATCGCGATCGAGGTCATAGGCCTCTGCCAGCACTAGGTTAGAAAAGGCGCAGGGCATACCCGCCTGGAGGGTCATCACCAATCGTGGTGCCCCATCAACGCCCACAGCGGTCAGCCCCAGCCCCACCGCTAGGGGCAGCACCAGCATTTTAATCATCACCGCTGCCGTGGCCCGATGGAGGTGGTGCCAAGAGTTGAGCTGCTGAATGCGCAACCCCATCAAAACCAAGGAAAGCACCACAATACCCCAGGCCACCTGGTACAAAGCCGTATCTAACCAGGCCGGCAGCGCGATCGCCTTAAGCCCCAGCCCCAGGCCAAAGGCCAGAATAATCGGATTTTGCCCCACTGCCCGTAGCCTGCTTAACCATTGCCGCTGGGAGGGCATTTTGCCTCCCATCTCCGCCGCCAAAATTGCCCCGAGCCCGTAGGAACCCAGCAGCGTACCCAGGGCATCGTAGAATAGCGCCCAGCCAAATACCCCCACCCCCAACTGGGGCAACAGCAGCACCACCGGGTAGCCAATGTACCCCGTGTTACCCAGCATAGAGGCCAACGAAAAACTGCCCTGAGTGGGGCGAGGCCACTGAGTCGGGCGAGCTGCCATCCACAGCCGACTACACAGCAACCCCAGCAAAATTGCGCCCCAGGCCACTGCCGGAGCCAGATAGAGACTGCCAGACAGATCGGCTCGGCGCATAAACCCCACAATACTGAGGGGAATGCCAACCCAAAATAAGAACTTGCCCAGCCCGAGAGGCACCTGGCAGTAGAGCCCCCGCACCTCTCCTCGATGGGGAGCAAAACGGTACAGCAGCCAACCCAAGGCAATGCCCGCGCAGATGCCGGCCCCAATCGGCCCGTACAGGCGCATTAACAGTCCCAGCGGCGGCAAAGGCTTTCTCCTAGCACTGGTTTTCCATCCCCTACCTTAGGCGTATTTGCCCTGGCCGTGTACTCATTCCTGGGGTAATAGCAAAAGAGCACCCAAAGTTTGGGTGCTCTTTTGCTGTGGAAAAGCTTTGCCTAGAGGTTTTCTGGGCGTGGCAACCACGGGTTTAAACAAGGCTTAGCCTAATTTTCTAGGATTACCTTGGCCACCATCCCAGCTCCACGGTGAGGAGCACAGTAATAGGTGTAGGTACCAGCAGGCATGTCGCTGGTAAAGGTGGTGGAGTAGTTTTCACCGGGGGCAAAGGTCAACTGGCTGTGGGAGATGCCATCGGCCAAGGCCTTGTCACCCGGTACGTTAGCCGCATCAAAAATAACGTTGTGGGGGGCCATCTTGTTGTTGACCCAGGTCACAGTGTCGCCGGGTTTAACGGTGATGGTGCTGGGCTCAAAAACGAGCAAACCTGCATCAGAACCCATTTTTACGTCATAGTTGGTGGCCGCAGCGGGGGCAGAAGCCAGGGTTAGAGTACCCACAACTAGCAGAGCAGACAGAATAACTAAACCCAAACGCTGGGCGGCGCGAATTACACGTTGCATATGTACCTCTAAAGCTCGTATCTCCAGTTCAATCAAACAGACTGTCACTAAACAGTCTCCCTATGGCATATTACCTGCTTTGCGGGATAACTAGAAATGCTAGCCCTAGGGTAATTGCCGACCCAGGCAGCTTACAGGGCCGCTGCCAAACAGAAAACCCTGCCAACTGTCAGTGATTAGCTAGACTCAGGTTAGCTAACCGAAGGCGCTGAGTAACGGGTCTTGCCAGCACCCCACATGTCGCCAATCACACGAGGCTGCAGAAGAATGTGACCTGAGATCGCCACTAGGTCTTCCTCAGTCAGGCTACGCATCTTGGGATAAATATCGGCACTTTTTTTGCTGGGATGCACCTGCGAAATATCAGTCAGACCGTCGTAGGTCATGGGTTCTTTGAGGTAAGCCACCAGCGCCTCAATGTTATCGCGGGGAGGCAAGGAACCGGCCAAAGACTCAGGGTCTAAACCAACGGTGGGATTGGTCTTGGTAATGCCCCCGACGTGACAGGTGCCACAGGCATAGTTAAACTGACGACGGCCACGGGTGACCTGCTCCAAAGACAGCACAAGGGTGTCTCCAGCAGGATTGAGCTGTACGGTGCGGGTGGCCTCATCTAGCTCTGCCGCGACAGCGTCTCCCATTACCAGGTGGCTGACAAAGAAGAGTGCGACCGCAACTAGCCAAATGCATCTCTTCACCATGGTTCTCCTCGAATTTATAGGGTTTGGGTATGAAATCAACACAGCTACATCGATGGGAATTTTTCCATCGCATAGTTCTCGTATTGTCTATCATGCCACCGAAGGGGGCCAATCCCAAGGTTTTACCGTTATAAATCGGCTCCGACATGGGTGGGCTCAACCGCGCTGAGACCGTTGGCCCAGGGGAGGCGATCGCCAATCGTCGCCGCTGCCACGGGCTGATGGAGGCGAATGAGCTGCGCTAGGGTCTGCTTGAGCTGGGTACGGGGCACAATCAGATCGACAAAGCCGTGGTCGCGCAAATACTCAGCGGTTTGAAAGTCGTCGGGGAGTTTTTCGCGCAGGGTTTGCTCTACCACCCGGCGACCGGCAAAGCCGATGGTGGCCTTAGGCTCGGCGAGAATGATATCGCCCAGCATGGCAAAGCTGGCGGTGACGCCCCCGGTGGTGGGATGGGTCAACACCGGCAGGTACAGCAGCTTGGCGGCCTGGTGCTGTTGTAGGGCTCCAGAGATTTTGGCCATTTGCATCAGGCTGAGCATGCCTTCTTGCATGCGGGCACCACCGGAGGCACAGACAATGATCACCGGGCGACCGGCAGCGGTGCCTTGCTCAATCATGCGGGTGAGCTTTTCGCCTACTACTGAGCCCATGCTGCCGCCCATAAAGCGAAAATCCATCACGCCGAGGGCAATGGGCAGCCCGTCGAGATCGCCGAGACCAGTCTGAACGGCATCGGTAAGCTGGGTTTTGGCCTGGGTCTCGCGCAGGCGATCGCCGTAGGCTTTACGATCCTTAAACTTGAGCGGATCCTGGGGTTGAATGTGCGTGTCTAGCGCTTGCCAGGTATTGGGGTCGATCAGCTGGCGAATGCGCTCGTCGCTAAAGATGCGGTGGTGGTGGCCACAGTCGCCGCAGACCCACTGGTTGGTGCGCAAATCTTTCGTGTAGGTGAGCACATCGCAGTGCTCACACTTAGTCCAGAGGCCGTCGGCGATCTCCCGCTCCTGGCGGTCTTCGCTGATGGGGCCTGACTTACGACGATTGGCAAACCAGTCAAACAGAGACATGGGCGGGCTCGACGGTGACAGAACAACCAGCTGTGCTCCTGGGCAAATTGTCCATTTTGAACACAACCCCCATCCTAGCGGGTTTGCGACCGCTGCGATAGAGAATCCCGAGCTAGCCTGGCGCAATAGTCCGGCTCAACGTTCATCAAAAAACCAGTGGGTAGGTCAAGGAGATCTCTGGAAAAGAAGATACCCCCATGTAGGGGCGCAGGGCCTGCGCCCTCGGGGGAAGCGTAATTCTTTGGATATTTTCTTGGTCAGAATTGTCCTAAGGAAGTGGGATCACTTTGTAGTCATCACAAAGACCCCGTTCCAGTCTGGGGGTGGGGGCTGCACCAGGTACTGGCGGGCGCGACTCAGGTGTACCGCGACGGCTTTGTCGTGGGGGCGCATCTGCTGAGCTTGGCTAAAGAGGGCGATCGCCTCGTCAAAGCACATCGTGGTGTAGGCGTTGCGGGCCTTGGCATAGAGAGCGAGAAAGGCCTCGGTGTCGGCGGAGAGGGGGGTTTCTCGCCGGTCGATCAGCTCGTAGAGGCCGACGGCCTGCTGTTTGCCTTTGACCTGGGTGCGGTCTAGCTCACGCACCCAGATGCGATCGGCGCAGAGGGCGTAGGTGTACTCGCTGATGACAATGTCGCAGCCATATTCTTTGGTCACCCCCTCCAGGCGAGAGCTAAGGTTGACCCCGTCGCCAATGACGGTGTACTCCATTTTGCGCTGGGAGCCAATGTTGCCCGAGACCACTTCGCCAGAGCTAATGCCAATGCCAATACGAATCTCCGGCTCGCCGAGGGCACCCCGCTCAGTGTTGAACTGATCTAGCCGCCGCCGCATATCGAGAGCGCTCTGCACCGCAGCCCAGGCGTGGTTAGTCAGCGGTAGGGGGGCACCAAACACCGCCATCAGCGCATCGCCGATAAACTTGTCGAGGGTGCCCTCAAAGTGAAACACCGACTCCACCATGGTCTCGAAATAGGCGTTGAGCATTTCCACGACTTTGTCGGCTTCGAGGTTTTCGGTCAGGGTGGTGTAGCCGCGAATGTCGGAAAAAAGCACGGTGACATCTTTGCGCTCGCCCTTCATCAGCAGGTCGTCGCCCAGGGCCATTACCCGCTCGGCCACGCCGGGGGTCATGTAGCGGTAGAGGGTGCTCTTCATCCGCTTTTCTTGGCTGATGTCTTCGAGCACTAGCAGTCCTCCCAGCACACCCCCTTCGGGGTTGGTGAGGGGGTTGACGGTGAGGTTGATGCTGCGCTCGATGGGCTGAACCATCGCGGCGGGCACCAGCCCAGCGTTGGGATCACCCCAGGGCCGAAAGCTGTCGGGGTGATCGGGGTCAGGCAGGGCCAGCTCAGTGACGGGGTCGAGCTCGGTGCCAGGGCCAGGGGCAATCGCTACCCGTAGACCTTGCTCCGGCACGTAGTGGCGGGCTCCGTTTTTGAGGCTGTCTTCGAGACGATAGCGCAGGCTCTCAATGGGGATTGCTTGCCACACCGGGCAGCGGTGAAGGGCTGCCTGCCAGCGATCGCGAATTTTGCGGCTATGGTCGGTATCGGCAGGGCAGCCGATCAGTTCTAGGGCGGCATCGTTGATCGTGACGATGCGCCCCTCCATATCAGTGGAGATCACCGCGTCCGAGAGGCTTTGCAGAATGTCTTTTTGGTACTGTTTCTCGACCAAGACGCTCTCAAACAGCTTGGCATTTTCTAGGGCGACCCCGGCCTGGATGTTAAAGGCCCGCATGAAGGCTTCGTCGGAGGTGGTAAAGGTGCCCTGGGCCTTGTTGATCAGCTGGGTGACGGCGATCAGCTTGCCGCCGGTGTCAAAGACGGGCATGCAGAGAATGGTGCGGGTGTTGTAGCCGGTGCGTTTGTCGGCGTCGGGGTTAAAGCGATCGTCGGCATAGGCGTCGGGGATATTCAAAATCTCGCCAGTGGTGGCCACGTGGCCGACGATGCCGCTGCTGCTGGGAATGCGCAGCTCCACCAGGGATTTGCCGTCGCCCGACTTCACCTTTGACCACAGCTCGCCGCTGTCTTCGTCGATCAGCCAGAGGGTACTGCGATCGGCCTGCATCAGCTGGCGGGCTTCTTCCATCACCGATTGCAGGGTTTTCTCTAGATCCAAGCTCTGCTCGAGCGACGAGATCGCCTTCAGCAGGGCGGCGACGCCCTTCTGGTTGCGCGCCGCAATGTAAAACGAGTTGCAGCTTTCGAGAATTACCCCCAGAGATTCGGCAAACTCTTTAAAGTGGCGCTCGTCTTGATCGTCAAAGGGGGTGCTATTGAGCTTGTTGAGCAGCTGCACCACCGCCACAATATTGTCAGTCTTTTTGCTCAGCACCGGCATGCAGAGAATGCTGCGGGTGCGGTAGCCGGTCTTTTGGTCGTGGGTGGGGTCAAAGCGATCGTCGGCGTAGGCATCGGGAATATTCAGCGGCAGCACGTGGGTCGCCACATAGCCAGAGATACCCTTGCCCATGGGCACGCGAATTTCGAGCGATCGCTCCCCGTCTCCCTGGGCAATCTTTGACCACAGCTCCTGCTTTTCTTGATCCACCATAAAAATGGTGGTGCGCTCTGCCTGGAGAATCTGGCCAATCTTAAGCGTAAAGGCCTCTAAAATTTGCTCCAGCATGATCTCCAACGACTCGTTGTTGATCATGTCGATGGCGCGCAAAAAATGCTCAAACTCCGCCGTGATTTGGTCGAGCAGGCTGATGAACTGCGGCGTGGGCAGATCGCGCACCCGGTTGGTCAGAGAGCTACTCTGATTGGCCAGAGACAGCGCAGTTATCAGGCTGCGTTCAATTTGAGGTGCCATGGGAACCCTACTCAAGCGTGGCAGATAGAAACGGAGACAAGGGGCGCAGTCAGCCGCCTGGGCAAGTTGAAGGGTGTATGTCTAACCTTGCTGAACCGGCAAATCCGACCATGAGGGCGATCTGCTGCGGGCAACCCCTCGCAAGGCCCAGCTCCCAAGCTAGACAATTAACACTTTAACCGTATACCCCAGGTCTAGGGCAGAAAGTTGTGATTTGAACAGAATGCCCGCCCCCAAGAGCGACCTAGCAGAGCCAGCCATAAAACCTCAGACGGCACCAAAACTGGCCGCTAAAAAGGTGACAATTTCGGCCCAGGCGGCATCGGTAGCGGCGGGGTCGTAGCGGTAGCCATCGTCGCGCATAAAGGTGTGGTTGGCGGGGTAAACCAGGGTTTTGTGATTGACCCCCACCGTCTTCAGGGCATTGAGAATAGTCTCCCGCCCCGGTGCGGGCACATGGGGGTCTTGGTCGCCAAAGATCAACAACAGTGGGGCCGTGATTTCTCCCAGACGCTGGAGGGTGTCAGCCGGGTCAGCTCCCAATTTGCCGCTGTGAATGCCGGTGGGGTAGCAGCAGACTGCTGCCGCCACTGTTGGGTCTAGGGCCGCCCGACAGGCCAGATGGCCGCCAATGCAAAACCCCAGGGTGCCAATCTGCCCAGGGAAGACGGTATCGCAGCTCTGAAGCCAAGCCAGAGCGGCAGCGGTATCGGCGTCGTACTGGGCGATCGCCGTGCGGCTGGCGTTATCGTTGCCCCGCAGGCGACCCAGGTCGTTGGGCTCAATCACTGTGCCGATGGGCTCTAACCGGTGAAAAATCTCTGGGGCGGCGACCACATAGCCGTACCCCGCCAGGCGATCTACCAGACGGGTGATCGGGCCACCCAGCTGGTAGATGTCTGAGTAAAACAAAATGCCAGGGTACTGACCCGCTCTAACGGGTTCTGCCACATAGAGGCGCATTAGGCTGTCGTCAACGGTGAGACCAACTTCACGGCGCTGTATTTGCATGAGGCTCTTTTTTACAGAACAATTGAGCTCAACATCTTATAGATCACCTGAGTTCGACAGCTAAAAAGCGGCTTGTGGCAGGGCTTTAAGCTCATAGTCAGGGATGCCTAACGAGGGCTTATCGGGGTGGTAGGAATAGGCG